>JBIOYR010000032.1:0-37689 GCA_044870245.1 Aestuariivirgaceae bacterium
ACCCGCACCGTTCACACCGGCTACGACAAGGAGAGCGGGGAGGCGATCTACGAGAACGAGGAGCTCGATCTCGAGCCGTTGCCGTTCATTGTCGTGATCGTGGACGAGATGGCCGACCTGATGATGGTTGCCGGCAAGGACATCGAGGGCGCCATCCAGCGCCTCGCCCAGATGGCGCGCGCCGCCGGCATCCATGTCATCATGGCGACCCAGCGCCCGTCGGTCGACGTCATCACCGGCACCATCAAGGCGAACTTCCCCACCCGGATCAGTTTCCAGGTCACCTCCAAGATCGACAGCCGCACCATCCTCGGCGAGCAGGGCGCCGAGCAGCTGCTCGGCCAGGGCGACATGCTCTACATGGCCGGCGGCGGTCGCATCGGACGTCTCCATTCGCCCTTCGTCACCGAGGATGAGGTCGAGAAGATCGTCCGCCATCTCAAGGCCCAGGGCTCGCCCGAATATGTCGACGGCGTCACCGAGGAGACCGAGGACGAGGACGGCGGCGGCGAGGGTGGCACCGAGGGCGGCTTCGAAGGTGGCTCGGGCGATGAGCTCTATGATCAGGCGGTCCAGGTCATCCTTCGCGACAAGAAGGTGTCGACGAGCTATGTCCAGCGCCGCCTTCAGGTCGGCTATAACAAGGCGGCGAGCCTGATCGAGCGCATGGAGAAGGAAGGGATCATTTCCGCGCCCAACGCAACCGGAAAGCGCGAGATTCTCGTGCCTGGAGCAAGTGCGGAGTGAATAGGCGCGAGGCGGCCCAATTGCTGCCGCCTTATTCATGAATGTGTCGAGGGTCACGGCCATGCGAGGCCACGACGCTCGTGTGCCGCGATAGGGAAGGGGTGGGAAGCATGATCCGTTGGATGAGAGAGGCTTTGTGGGGCGCTGCCGTAATATGTGGCGTGCTCCTGACGGGCGCGAGCGCCAATGCCGCCAGGGCCGACCAACTGAGCGAGGAACAGCTTGCGGTAGTAAAGAAGCTGGGCGACTACTTTAACAGCCTCACCACCATGAAAGGCGAGTTCACTCAGGTCAGCCCGAAGGGCAACGTCTCCGCCGGCGTCTTCTACATCAGCAAGCCCGGCAAGATGCGCTTCGAATACGCCCCGCCCAACCCCTTCATCATTGTTTCCGACGGCCGCTGGGTCACGGTGAAGAACAACGCCAAGAACAAAGCCGACCAGTATCCGCTCTCCGCCACCCCGCTCAACCTCATGCTGGCCAAGCAGGTCGACCTCCTGAAGGAGGCCAAGATCTTGGGCGTCGAGGAAAAATCCGGCGTGTTCTGGGTGACGCTCGAGTCCAAGGACAGCCTCGTGCCGGGCCACCTCGTGCTCGTTTACGACCCGGAGAATTCCGCATTGCAGCAATGGATTGTGGTCGACGGCCAGGGTCGCAAGACGACCGTCAACATCGCCAAGCTTGAGCCAGGCGTGCAGCCCGATCCGAAGCTCTTCGAGATCGAGGTTCCGAAGCGTCGCCTCAAGGACGAATAGCGAAAGCTTCTGCCAGGCTTGTCCAAAGCGGGGAACCGAGCCGGGAACGTGCCATAACAGGTTGAATCTGTCGGGGTCACGGAAAATTGTGCGTCGACGCCATTGAAAATGGCGCCGCCTGCAAATAGTTAGTTCTCAGTACCGGCGTCCGTTTGGAGTGGCCATCTGCCCCCCGCTCGAATGGCCATGGCCGTCGGCACAGCGCCGGACTCCCCTCCCGGCGCAAGCGCAAAGGCGCGAGGGCGCCCGGCCCCCCGACCGGGCGCCCTTTTCATGTCTGCGTTCCGCTTCGATCCAGTCCCTTCGATTCGCGCCGAGATGCAGCTCAAGATTGCCACCTGGAACATCAATTCGGTGCGGCTGCGAGCCGACCTGGTCTGTCGCTTTCTCGACCGCTGGCAACCGGACATTCTGTGCCTGCAGGAGACCAAATGCCCCGAAGGCCTGTTCCCTTCGGTGCTGTTTGCCGCCCGCGGTTATCCGCATATCGCCGAGCGCGGCCAGGCCGGCTATCACGGCACGGCCATCCTGTCGCGTCTGCCGATCGCCGAGATCGCGAGCCGCCAGTTCTGCGGCAAGGACGATGCGCGCCACATCGCCATCCGCCTGGCCGGCGACGGTCGTCCCTGGATCCACAGCCTCTATGTCCCGGCTGGCGGCGACCTTCCCGATCCTGCGCTCAATCCCAAATTCGCCCACAAGATAGCCTTTCTCGACGAGATGCGGAGCTGGCTCGGCAACGGCCTGCACGACAGCGCTCCCCACATCCTGACCGGCGACTTCAATGTCGCCCCGCTCGAGCACGATGTCTGGTCGCATCGCCAGCTTCTCAAGGTGGTCTCGCACACGCCGATCGAGACCGAGCGGCTGGCTGCCATCATGGCTGGCCGCAGCTGGTACGACGTGATGCGCGCCCATGTGCCCCACACCGACAAGCTCTACACCTGGTGGAGCTACCGCGCCCGCGACTGGGCCGCCTCCGATCGCGGCCGCCGCCTCGATCATATCTGGCTCGACGCCCGCTACCGACACCACCGCACCGGGCTCGAGGTTGTGCGCGAGACCCGCGGCTGGGAGCGCTCCTCCGACCACGTGCCGGTCATCGTGACGCTCGACCTTTAGCGCCGGCTGAAGGACCGCGCCTTTTCGAACAGGAGCTGCACCTCGCGCAGCATCAGCATCGATGAATCGAGCTTGGCGGCGAAGGTCTCGACGATGCGCGCCCCCGCTTCCGGGAACTCGCCGATCAGCTTGAGGAGGAGATCATTGCCGATCTCGTTGACCGTCAGCGTCGACGTCGCGGTGACGGTGAGGTGATGCGGCAGCTTCGCCAGCATGGCGAGCTCGGCGAGAAAGGCCCCGCGCTCGATGTCCGCCACCGCCTCGCCGCTGCCGGGAGCAACGGCTTGCGCCGTGCCCGATACCACCAGATAACCGCTCGCCCCGGGATCGCCGGCGCGATAGAGCACCTCTCCCTTTTGCAGCACATGCCGGACTGCGGCGAATGACAGGACCTGGAGATGCGCCGGATCGACACCGGCGAAGAGCGGCACATGCCGCAACAGCTCCACGGTCGATTTGATGCTCACGGGACGAGCTTGTATCCGCCTGTTTCGGTCACCAGGATCTGCGCCTGAGAGGGGTCTGCTTCGATCTTCTGCCGCAGCCGGTAGATATGAGTCTCGAGCGTATGGGTCGTCACCCCGGCATTATACCCCCACACCTCATGCAGGAGGATCTCGCGTCCCACCACCCTTTCCCCGGCGCGGTACAGGAATTTGAGGATGTTGGTCTCCTTCTCGGTCAGCCTCACCTTGCGGTTGTCGGCCCGGATCAGCATCTTCGCCGCCGGCTTGAAGGTATAGGGCCCGATCTTGAACACCGCATCTTCGCTCTGCTCGTGCTGCCTAAGCTGTGCCCGGATGCGGGCCAGCAGCACCCCGAAGCGGAACGGCTTGGCGATATAGTCATTGGCGCCCGAATCAAGCCCGAGAATGGTATCGGCCTCGGTGTCCTGCGCCGTGAGCATGACGATCGGCCCGCGATAGCCGCTCTTGCGCATCTGCTTGCAGGCCTCGCGCCCATCCATGTCCGGCAACCGGACATCGAGCAGCACCAGGTCCACCATCTCCGATCTGAGCTGCTTCAGCCCGGCCGACGCGGTGCCCGCATCGGTGATCTGGAACTCGTCATGCAGCGTGAATTGCTCTTTAAGCGTCTCCCGCAATGCATCATCATCGTCGATGATGAGAACCTTTCTCACGGTACTCATTGGAAAAACTCCCGGGGACGGATGGGCAAGTCCCTGCCTGGAAGCAATCTAGGGGGCTCTACGAAAAGATGCAAAGACCCTTGCGCGCTCGAGGTTCACGCCTGATCCGGGTGCGCCGCTCGCCGACCGGCCGTCACCGCGGCATCATCAGCGCCGACGGCCTGCCGCCACTGCCCTGCGCCTTGGGTGCCGCCGGCATCACCCATCGCAAGCGCGAGGGCGACCACGCCACCCCCGCCGGCCTTCTGCCGCTGCGCGAGGTCAGGTGGCGCGCCGATCGCCTGGAGCCGCCCCGCTCAATCCTGCCGCACCGCCCGATCGCTGAGACCGACGGCTGGTGCGACGATCCTGCGAGCCCCGACTACAACCGTCCCGTCGAGCTTCCGATCCATGCCAGCGCCGAGATCCTGTGGCGCGACGACCGGCTCTACGACATCCTGATCGTGCTCGGCCACAATGATGCGCCGCCCCGCCCCTGGCTCGGCAGCGCCATCTTTCTCCATCTCGAGCGCCCCGACAAAGGACCGACCGAGGGCTGCATCGCCATATCCCTCGCCCATATGCGCCGCCTCCTCGCCTGGCTGCGCCCGGGCGACCGGCTCCTGGTCGGCTGATCAGCCCTGACGAAACGCGATCCAGCGATCCTCCGCATAGTCGAAATAGCGCGACATCCGGTTGCCATCCCACTCGAATTTGAGGTGGCGTTCCTGAACCGGAATGCCGACGACATCGGGCCAGAACGCACCGATGCACTGCCCCCCTTTCTCGCGAACACTCGAATAGACGACGCCGTTGCTGCCGCCGGCGCGCAGCGCCTGAGCGAGCTCCTGGCTGGCACCATAGGAATCGGGATCCAATATGGCGGCTCGCCGGGCCCCCGGCAGCCCGTCAATGTCATGAAACCTGTTCGCCACGGCGCCCACCAGCACCCGCATGTCCTCCCGGCGCGCCGGATCACGCGAGTCGCGGGCGAAACGGGCGAAATGCCAGGCGGTCTCGGCAACCGCCGTCGACAGCCGTTTCGCCGCGTAATAGACGCCATAGGAGCCGTTCGAGAAGCGCGATCCCGTGGGATTGAGGTGGGTGAAGGGCGCCATCACCCATGACGCATTCGGACCGCTCACCCGCCTTGCCGGCGGCACCAGCTGAATTTCCCCGACGGACTCGCGTACCCGCGGATTGACCAGCTGCTCGAGCTCGATCAGGACTTCCCATATCGCTGGATTGGCCGAGACCCGCTCGAACAGGTCAATCGGCGGATGGCGCGCTGCGATCACGCGCCAGGCCTGTCGCCAGGCGATTCTTCTCGTCGCCGGCTCATGACCAGGGGGCGCGGGCGGCATCGACATAGGCTCTCACCGCCGCAAGATCGGTGACATCGCCGGCGGCCATGCGCTGGAGCGGTGTCGCGTCCGCGAAATGCCCATTCGGACGGTTCACCCAATCGTCGGCCAGCTCGGGCTGCGAATAGAGAATCGCCAGCGCCTTCCAGATGCCGGCGACATAGCCGATGCGCCGCAGCGTATCCTCCGGCACCCGCCCGGCTCTGCCCTTCTTCCATTCGAAGAATGTCCGTGGCGCCGGCGAGCCGAGGATGCGGCGCGCCATCGCATTGTCGACCCGCCAGCGCTCCATGATCCCGAAGAACCCTTCGAGAGCGAGGCGCTGCCGCTCGACACCCATCCGGTCAGACGCAGCTTCTTGAAATCCAACCATCGCGGCTTCCTGCAATTTTGCACAATATAGCTAGTTTTGTGCAATCTTGCAAATCGCCGCCTTGGCGCTTCCTACTGCCTGCCGCCTATCGATATCCCGTCGCATCCGCCGGTTTGCCGGCCTCCTGCACGTCGACCAGATAGCGCCAGGCATCCGGCTTGGAGCCGTCGACATCGGTGAAGCCATAGACCTGCGCCAGCTGCCCGCTCGACAGCGACTGGCCGTTCCACTGCGCCCGCTCGGGATCGGCCGCCAGCGCCACCACCGCCCTTCCGACATAGCGCGGGCTCTCCGAGATCACGAAATGCGGCGACCCCCTCCGCGCCTCGCGCCAGGTCTCCTCGGTCACTCCATAGGCCTCCAGCATCATCTCAGAGCGCAGCCAGCCCGGCGTCAGCGACACCGCCATCGCCCCATGCTTTGCGAGATCCTTGGCATGCGCCCAGCCGAGCCTGTTCACCGCGATCTTGGCGAGGTCGTAGAACGGCGACAGCCGGTAGTGCTCGGCATTATAGGCGGTCGTACCGTCCGTCACCTCGACCAGCACCCCGCCCGGCCGCTCGATCAGCAGCGGCAGCGCATGATGCGCCGTGACGAGGTGGGTTTCGACGCCGAGCCGGAGCATTCTCAAGCCCCGCTCGAGATCGTGCTCCCACACCGCCCTGTTCCATTCGACGAGCTTCTCGCCGCCCCATATGTCATTGACCAGAATGTCGAGCCGACCTTGCTCGCGCCGGATCCGCTCGACGAGGCCCTGCACCTGCTCGGACACCAGGTGATCGACCTGGACCGCGATCCCCCGGCCGCCGGCCGCCGTCACCAGCTCCGCCGTCTCCTCGATGGTCTCGGGCCGGCCATATTCCGATGCCTGCGATCGTGTCGTGCGGCCCGTGGCATAGACGGTGGCTCCCGCGGCACCGAGCTCCACCGCGATGCCTCGCCCCGCGCCGCGCGTTGCGCCGGCGACCAGCGCCACCTTTCCCGCGAGCCTCTTCCGGTTGTTCGTCATTCCTCCACCTCCTGCACGCCGATCGTCGTGATGGCACGCAGCCGCCACCGATCAGCGCTGCGCGTCAGCATGGTTTGCGATAGTGGCGCGATGTCGATGCGCCAGAACGACTGCGCCGTTCCGGCGATGGCATGCACGATGGCAGCGCGGATCACCGCCGGCGGCGCCACCATGACGGTATGACCGGTGAGCGACGCTCCGACATGGTCGAGGAAGGCCCCGACCCGCTCCTTGAGCTGACGGTGGCTCTCCCCGCCATGCGGCGCAGCCGTGTCGTCTGAAAGCCAGGCAGCGATCGCCTCCGGCTCGGCCGCTGCAATCGCCTCGAACGACGCACCGGCCCAGCGTCCATGATCGCATTCCGCCAGCGCCGGCGCGATGGTGCCCACGAGACCGAGCGCTTCGGCGGTCTGCCGTGCCGCGACCGTCGGGCTGATCAGCACCCGCTCGGCTGGGTGGACCCGCAACGCCGATTGTCGCGCAAGCCTTTCGCCGGCCGCATCCAGCGGCTCATCGGCAGGAAATTCCGTCCGCCGCTGGCTGCGCGTCGCCGCAGTTGCGATCAGGGTCACCCGAACCGCGATCATTTGACACCTCCCCTGGCCTTTCCTAAGATCGCTGATCGTCACCAAGGCAGGAAGCCGGTGCAAGTCCGGCACGGTCGCGCCACTGTGAGCGGTTCTTCCGCAAGTCAGGTCTTGCCAGGTGATCGAGGACCAGGGCGCCGGGACGCGTCATCCCGAAGGAGGTTGAACCGTGAGCCATGCAACTGTCACGCTCCCCGCGCAGGGGACTGCCATTCCGCTTCGGGAGTTGTTGCCCTGGGCCATCTTCGCCGGGCTGCTCTGCCTCATCGCGATCTATTTCATCACCACCGAGCAGGGCGCGACAGCGCTCTTCTCCGGCACCGACATCCACGAATTCGTGCATGACGGCCGCCATCTTCTCGGCTTTCCCTGCCACTGATCCGACAAGGCGTTGCCGATGATGCGGGCTCTGTTGATCCGCGGCATGCTCGTGGGCGTGCTCGCCGGCCTTCTGTCCTTCGGTGTGGCGCGTGTGCTCGGTGAGCCTCAGGTCGATCGCGCCATTGCCTATGAGGAGCAGATGGACGCCGCTCATGCCGTCGCCGGCGAAGCCGACCATCAGCATGGCACGACCGCCGCGGCCGGACATGACCACGGCGCCGCCGAGCAAGCGGTGAGCCGTGGCACCCAGCGCGGCATCGGCCTTCTCACCGCCAGCGTGGTCTATGGCGCGGCATTGGGTGGTCTCTTCGCCATCGTCTTTGGACTCGTCTATGGCCGGGTCGGTCCATGGGACGCGCGAACCACAGCACTCCTTCTCGCGGTCGCTGCGTTCCTGGCCATCTATTTCGTTCCCACCATCAAATATCCGGCCAATCCGCCAGCGGTCGGCATCGACGATACCATCGTCTGGCGCACTCAGCTGTTCTTCGCGATGATCGCCATGGCAATTGCCGCGATGATCGTCGCCGTGGTGGTCGCCAAGGCATCTGCCAGAACGCGTGGCGCCTGGGACGCGACGTTGCTCGGCAGTGCCGTCTTTGTCGGCCTGGTGGTCCTTGCCGGAATGCTGATGCCGACCCTCGACGAGGTTCCTGCCGACTTCCCCGCCGATGTGCTTGCCGAGTTCCGCATGGCCTCGCTCGCCATTCAAGGGACGCTGTGGGCAACCCTTGGTCTCGTCTTTGGCCGCGTCGTCGACTCCGTGCTGCGCGACACCACGAGAACCCTGCCCTCCGCCCGCGCATCGTCTCCCTAACCCCGACTGCCGAATATTGCCGAGCCGATCCGTACATGGGTGGCCCCGAAGGCGATCGCCGTCTCGAAATCGCTGCTCATCCCCATGCTCAGCGCCGCAAGCCCGTTGCGTTGTGCGATCTTGCGCAGCAAAGCGAAATGGAGCGCCGGCTCGTCCTCGATCGGCGGCACGCACATCAGCCCCTCGATGGCGAGCCCGAGCTCCGACCGACAAAGCGCCACCAGGGCATCGGTATCGGCGACGCTGACGCCTGACTTCTGTGGCTCCTCGCCCGTATTGACCTGAATGAACAGCCTTGGGCGCCGCTGCTGACGTTCCATCTCCTTTGCCACCGCCCGTGCCAGCCTCTCGCGATCGATCGTCTGGATGACATCGAACAGCGCCACCGCATCGCCGGCCTTGTTGGTCTGGAGCGGCCCGACCAGATGCAGCTCGAGATCGCGGTGGAGCGCCCTGAGCGCCGGCCATTTGCCCTTGGCTTCCTGAACCCGGTTCTCCCCGAACACCCGCTGGCCGCCGGCAAGGACCGGTGTGACGGCGTCCGGCCCGAAGGTCTTGCTCACCGCCACCAGGGTGACGGAGGAAGCCTCCCGTCCTGCTCTTTCTGCCGCCGCGGCAATCCTTGCCCGCACATCGTCAAGACCGCTCATGGGGCGAGAGGATTGACCGAGCTTGCCCGTCAGCACAAGTGCTGGTACTCCACGGCTGATGACCACCGAACGCTACAATCCCGGTGAGGCCGAGCCGAAATGGCAGGCCGTCTGGCAGAATCGCGGCTCGTTCCGTGCCACTGAGGACCCTGCGCGCCCGAAATATTATGTGCTCGAGATGTTTCCCTACCCCTCGGGCCGCATCCATATGGGCCATGTCCGCAACTACGCCATGGGCGATGTGCTGGCCCGCTACATGCGCGCCAAGGGTTTCAACGTGCTCCATCCGATGGGTTGGGACGCCTTCGGCATGCCGGCCGAGAACGCCGCCATCGAGCGCGGCATCCATCCCCGTTCCTGGACCTACGACAACATCGCCGCCATGCGGCGGCAGCTCAAATCCATGGGTCTGTCGATCGACTGGAGCCGCGAGATCGCCACCTGCGACCCCGATTATTACCGGCACGAGCAGGCGATGTTCGTCGACTTCATGGCAGCGGGGCTGGTCGAGCGCCGCACCGCCCTCGTCAATTGGGACCCGGTCGACCGGACCGTGCTCGCCAACGAGCAGGTCATCGAGGGTCGCGGCTGGCGCTCCGGAGCCCTGGTCGAGAAACGCGAGCTTGCCCAGTGGTTCCTCAAGATCACCGACTACTCCCGCGAGCTGCTCGATGCCCTCGACGGCCTGACCGGCTGGCCGGACAAGGTCCGGCTGATGCAGCGCAACTGGATCGGCCGCTCCGCGGGCCTGAGCTTCAGCTTCGATCTCGTCGACGGCGAGGGGCGAGCCCTTCCTGACAAGCTCGTCGTCTACACCACCCGCCACGACACCATTTTCGGTGCCACTTTCTGCGCCCTCTCGGCCGACCACCCGCTGACCCGCCAGCAGGCCGAGCTGTCGCCGGAGGTCGCCCGGTTCCGCCGCGAATGCGCCTCCCTCGGCACCAGCGAGGAAGCCATCGAGCGCGCCGAGAAGAAAGGCTTGCCGCTCGAGCTCTTCGCCATCCATCCCTTCCGCCCCGGCGTGCTGCTCCCGGTCTACGCCGCCAATTTCGTGCTGATGGGCTATGGCGAGGGTGCGATCTTCGGCTGCCCGGCCCATGACCAGCGCGACCTCGATTTCGCCCGGAAGTATGGCCTGCCGGTCATACCGGTGGTCGCCCCTGCCGGCAGCGACCCGGCCACGGTCGCAATCGGCGACACCGCCTTCCTCGATGCCGAAGGCGCCGACACGGTGATGATCAATTCCGATTTCCTCAACGGCATGTCGGTGCCGGAAGCCAAGGAGGCGGTCGCGGCCCGCGCCGAGGCGATGGGCATCGGCGAGCGCACCGTGAACTACCGTCTGCGCGACTGGGGCGTGTCGCGCCAGCGCTACTGGGGTTGCCCGATTCCGGTGATTCACTGCCGGCACTGCGGCGCCTTGCCCGTTCCCAAGACCGACCTGCCCGTCGTCCTGCCGGAGGACGTCACCTTCGACGAGCCCGGCAACCCGCTCGAGCGCCATCCGACCTGGAAGCATGTGACCTGTCCGCAATGCGGCGGAGCGGCCCAGCGCGAGACCGACACGTTCGATACCTTCGTCGATTCCTCCTGGTATTTCGCCCGCTTCTGTGCCCCCCATGCCGAAGCGCCGGTCGATCGCGAGGCCATCCGCTACTGGATGCCGGTCGACCAATATATCGGCGGCATCGAGCACGCCATTCTCCATCTCCTCTATTCGCGCTTCTTCATGCGCGCCATGAAGCGCACCGGCCAGATGGAGATCGTCGAGCCGTTCCGCAGCCTGTTCACCCAGGGCATGGTGATCCACCAGACCTACCGCAATGCCGCCGGCGAATGGATCCTTCCGGCCGAGACCACCAGTCGCGACGACGGCACCGTCCTTAGCGCCGCGACCGGCGAGGCGCTGCTGATCGGCCCCGCCGAGAAGATGTCGAAGTCGAAGAAGAACGTCATCGACCCGGAGGAGATCATTGCCCGCTACGGCGCCGACACGGCGCGCTGGTTCATGCTCTCCGACACCCCGCCCGAGCGCGACATCGAATGGACCGAGTCGGGCGTCGAGGGCTCATGGCGCTTCGTCCAGCGGATCTGGCGCGTGGTCGGCGAGACCAAGGCCCGCGGCCCGGGCTCGAGCGCCATGGCACCCCTTGGCGCCGAGGCGCAGGCGCTGCGACGTGCCGCCCATCAGGCGCTACATGCCGTCGGCCATGACCTCGACCATCTGCGCTTCAACCGTGCCATTGCCCGCATTTACGAGCTCGCCAATGCCATCCAGGCGGCGCTGCAGCGGCCGGCCGTGCCCGCTCTCGACGCCGTGATTCGCGAATCGGTGGAGATCCTAATCCGGATCTTTGCCCCGATGATGCCGCATTTGGCCGAGGAAAGCTGGCATGCGCTCGGCCATTCCGGGCTCCTCGCCGAGGAGCCCTGGCCGGTGGCCGATCCCGCCCTTCTGGCGAGCGAAACTGCGACAATTGCCATCCAGGTGAATGGCAAAAGGCGCGACGAGATCGTGCTTCCGGTTGCCTCCAGCGCAGAAGAGATTGAAGCGGCGGTGCTGCGGATGGATAATGTGCGCCGCGCTGTCGGGGACAAAACGGTGCGGCGCGTGGTGGTGGTGCCGGGGAGGATTGCCAACGTCGTCACGGACTAGCGGGGACTAGCCTTGTCGCATTGGAGATTTGCAGGCGCACTTGCGGTGGCTCTGGTGCTGGCCGGTTGCGGTTTCCAGCCGCTCTATGGCGAGCGCGAGGGAACCGCCCCGCTGACCGCGGCGCTGAACGGCGTCGCCGTCGACCAGCAGAAGACCCGCGTCGGCCAGCTGATCCGCAACGAATTCCTCGCCGATGTACCCCCCGGTCAGGGCGGTGTATCGAACTGGCGGTTGGAAATCGAGCCGGAGGCCCGCGAGATCAATGAGATCGAGGCGCCCAACACCGACGTGCTGCGCAAGACCTACCGGCTGAACGTCACATTCCGGCTCTCCGACAACCGCACCGGCAAGCCCGTCTATTCCGGCAGGACCTTTTCCTATGTCTCTTATGATCGGGTAACCTCGCCCCTCGCCAATGTCCAGGCCGCGACCAATGCCGAGGAACGCGCCGCCCGCGAGGTCGGCACCGACATCCGCACCCGGATCGCTGCCTATCTCGCCTCGCTCTAGAGCATGATGCCCGAATGGCCGTCCTGAAAGCCGAGCGACTGGCAAGCTATCTGCGCGACCGCGATCCCGCGATCCACGCCTTGTTGATCTATGGCGGCGATCTCGGCGCGGTGCGCGAGCACGCCGTCAAGGTCATCGAGGCCAACGGTGTCCGATCCGACGATCCGTTCAACCCGGTGCTCATCGCCGACCAGGCGTTGATCGCCAATCCCGGTCTGCTGGCGAACGAGATCGCCGCCATCCCGATGTTCGGCGGCCGCCGCATCGTGTGGATTCGCGATGCCGGGCAGGGTCTGGCCAAGGCGCTCGAGCCGCTGCTCCATCAGCCGGTTTCGGGGCTCGTCGTCGCCGAATCCGACAGCCTCGCCAAATCGAGCAAGCTGCGCCAGCTCTTCGAGCGCTCATCCTCGACCCTGGCGGTCGCCCTCTATGACGACATCGCCAAGGATTATGACAGCCTCATCGCTTCCATCCTGTCCAAACCCGGCCTCGATCTCACCGACGACGCCCGCCATCATCTCAAGGATCTGCTTGGAACCGATCGTCGTCTCGCCCGCAGCGAGCTCGAAAAGCTCGCACTCCATGCCCATGGCAAGCGCCTGATCGACGTCGCCGATATCGACGCGGTCTGCGGCGACACCGCCACCGCTACCCTCGACGAGGCGCTCGACCGTGCCCTGGAGGGTGAGATCGCAGCATCGGCCCGTGCACTCGCCCGCCTTGCTGCCGCCGGCGAGACGGGTGGTCGAATCCTTTCGGTAGCGGCACAATCCCTTGCTGCTCTTGACCGTTTCAGATCCGAAATAGATAGAGGTGGATTCTTCGACCAGGTCCTGCGCAGCGCCCGCCCGCCAGTGTTCTTTCAGCGCCAGGCGAGCATCCGCCGCCAGCTCCGCCTCTGGGATGCCGCGGCGCTGCAGAGTGCCGCAGCGACCGTCCATGCCGCGGTGACCGCGATCAGGCAGCGCCCGGCTCTCGAGACCCCGCTCGCCGAGCGGACGGTTCTGGCGCTTGCCCGCCGCGCCCAGACTCAAGGGCGGCGGCAGAGCTGAGCGGCCCGCTCGGCCGTCGCGTCAGCCGGTTGCAGATCTCGTCCAATTGTTCAAGGGTGCGGTAGCGGATCACCACCCGACCCCCGGCCCTGCCCCGATCATCGACCTCGACCGCCAGCCCCAGTGCCTCGGACAGCGCCGATTCCAGGGCCTGGACATTCGGGTCCTTCTCTGCCCGCTCCCGTCCGGCCCCGCGCTCCTGCCGCGGCTGGCGCGCCAGCTCCTCCGCCTCGCGGACCGACAGCCCGAACTTGACGATCCGCTCGGCCAGCGCCTCCGCATCCCCCGCCGCCACCAATGTCCTGGCATGACCGGCAGTAAGCTGTCCCTGCTCGAGCTGAGCCCTCACCGAATCCGGCAACTGCAGGAGGCGCAGCGTGTTGGCGATATGGCTGCGGCTCTTGCCGACGGCTTCGGCCAATTGCTGCTGAGTGTAGGAGAACTGCTCGATCAGCTGCGCATAGGCCCGCGCCTCTTCCAACGCATTGAGGTCGCTGCGCTGGACATTCTCGACCAGCGCGATTTCCAGCGCCGCCGCGTCGCTGACTTCGCGGATCAGCACCGGCAATTCATGCAGGCCGGCGCGTTGAGCCGCCCGCCACCGTCTTTCGCCGGCAACGATCTCATGACCCTGGCCATCCGCCCGCGGCCTGACCACCAGCGGCTGCAGCAGGCCCTTCTCGCGGATCGACTGTGCCAGCTCCTCGAGCGCGGCATCCTCGAATGTCCGCCGCGGATTGTTGGGATTGGGCGTGATCGTCTCGATCGGCAGATGCCGCAGCGACCGAACATCCTGGACGAATGTCTCCTCGGTGACGTCATCACCGATCAGCGCCGCCAATCCTCGTCCAAGCCGCCGCTTCTGTTGCTGGTTCATTGCCTCAAGCTCTTTCGTTCTGCCAACGAAACGATCCCCCTCACGCGGCCCGCAAATCCCGCTCCCGCCGGATCACCTCCGACGCCAGCTTGATATAGGCCTGACTTCCCATGCAGTCGGAATCGTAAAGCAGCACCGGCTTGCCATAGGACGGCGCCTCCGAGATCCGGACATTGCGCGGTATGACCGTCTCATAGACCTTTTCGCCAAGCACGCTGCGGACATCCTGCGCCACCTGTTCCGACAGCGAGTTCCGCCGGTCGAACATGGTCAGCACCACGCCCTGAATCTCGAGCCGCGAATTGAGATTGGCTCGCACCCGCTCGACCGTCTTGAGAAGCTGGCTCAGCCCTTCCAGCGCGAAAAATTCGCATTGCAGCGGCACCAGCACCGCATCCGCCGCCGACAGTGCATTGATCGTGAGGAGGTTGAGCGATGGCGGACAGTCGAGCAGCACATAGCTGTAGGCCTGACCAACAGCCGCCAATTGGCCAATCGCGTCATGAAGCCGGTGGGTCTTGCGGTCGAAATCGGCAAGCTCGAGCTCGGCGCCCAGCAGATCCATGGTCGATGGCGCGCAGTGGAGCCGCGGGATGCCCGATTCGACGATGATCGATTTGAGGTCGGTCTCGCCGATCAGCACATGATAGGTCGACCACCGCATTCCCTGACGCGACACTCCGAGGCCGGTCGAGGCATTGCCCTGTGGATCGAGATCGACGATCAGCACCTCCTCCCCCACGGCCGCCAGCGCCGTGCCGAGATTGATCGCCGTGGTGGTCTTCCCGACACCACCCTTCTGATTGGCGATCGCCAGCACGCGCGGCCGTGAGTGATTGCGGTCAGTTGCGCCTTGCACCCTCGAACCCCCTGATCTCCACGATGCATCCCGATGAATCAACCAGGCTCGGATGCTTCATTGCCTCGATTCTCCAAGATTTTGTGGTTTCGGTCAATTCTCTGTCCACATCTTGGCCTTTATGAAACAACGCCCGCGTCTGCGAGCCGGCAAAAGGCGCGGCCATCGCCACCAGCGCGTCCAGTCCGGCAAGCGCCCGGGCGGTAATGACATCGGCCACCCCGCCGACCGTGTCCGCGCCCATCTGCTCGATCCGGCCTTGGTGAATCCTAGCGGAACTGTTGGTGATTCGCGCGGCCTGGCGGAGGAAAGCGACCTTTTTTCCGTTGCTCTCGATGAGATGGATGCTGCTGTCCGCCTGGCCGGACAGCGTGATTGCCAGAACCAGGCCGGGAAACCCTGCCCCACTGCCGAGATCGACCAGCCGCCCGGCCTCGCTGCCGATGAGCGGCAGCAATTGCAGGCTGTCCGCCACATGCCGGGTCCAGATTTCGGCCGGGCTCGCCGGGCCGATCAGATTGATGCGGTCCTGCCAGTGTAGCAGCAGTGTCACATAGGCTTTGAGCCGGTCGAGTGATTCACGTGAAACACCGAAGAGCTCGGCAATGTCCTCCGGCGTCGCCTCAGTCCGCCGGCGCGGCATCGCGGTGCCTTTCGATGGCGGCCTTTCGCACCAGCCCCAGAATCAGGCCGATGGCCGCTGGCGTGACACCATCGATCCGCGCCGCGTGACCGAGCGTCGCCGGCCGCAGCCGGTCCAGTTTCTGGCGCGCCTCGACCGACAGTCCTTTGACCGCCATATAATCGAAATCGGCCGGAATGGTCAGCGCCTGGTCCCGCCGGAATGCCGCGATCTCGGCCTCCTGCCTCGGCACATAGCCGGCATAGAGCGCATCCGCTTCCAGCCGCTGCCGGGCGAAGGGCGGGATTGCCTTGAGCTCCGGCCAAATCGCGGATAATCGTTCGAAGCCGATCGCACCCGATGCCAGCAACATGAAGCCGTTGCGACGCTGGCCATCGAGCCTGAGATTGAGCCCTTGGCGCGCCGCTTCATTGGGGGTGAGCGAGAACCGCTCCAGCATCCTGCGCGCTTCCGACAGCTGCTGGGTCCGCGCGGCATGGATCTGCGCCCGTTCCGAACCGACAATGCCGGCCGAAATGCCGAGCGGCGTCAACCTCTGATCGGCATTGTCGGCCCTGAGCAGCAGCCGATATTCCGCCCGCGAAGTGAACATGCGGTAAGGCTCGCTGACCCCATTGCTGATCAGATCATCGATCATCACGCCGATATAGGCCACGGACCTATCGATGATGATCGGCGCCGCTCCCGCCGCTGCCCGCGCCGCATTGGCGCCCGCCACCAGGCCCTGTGCTGCCGCCTCCTCGTAACCGGTGGTGCCATTGATCTGGCCCGCCAAATAGAGCCCGGCAATCCGCCGCGTTTCGAGCGACGGCCTGAGCTCTCGCGGGTCGACATGGTCATATTCGATGGCATAGCCGGGCCGCAGCATCTCCGCCCGCTCGAGCCCCTCGATGCTGCGGAGGAATTCGAGCTGAACCGCCGCCGGCAGCGAGGTCGAAATGCCGTTGGGATAGATCGTCGGATCGTCGAGCCCTTCCGGTTCGAGGAAGATCTGATGCGATGGACGCTCGGCAAAGCGCACCACCTTGTCCTCGATCGATGGGCAATAGCGCGGTCCGGTGCCCTTGATCTGCCCGGAATAGATCGCCGAGCACTGCAGATTGTCCCGGATGATGCGATGCGTCGCCTCATTTGTCCGGGTGATATGGCAGGCGACCTGCGGCGTCGTGATCGCTGTGGTGAGAAAGGAGAACGGCTCCGGGGGATCATCGCCCGGCTGGACCTCCAGGACCGCCCAATTGATGCTGCTTCTGTCGAGCCGCGGCGGCGTTCCGGTCTTGAGACGCCCGATGGCGAGCCCTGCCCCGACCAGTGCCTCGCTCAAGCCCTTGGCCGCCGGCTCTCCCACCCGGCCGCCCGGCGTTGTCGCCGTCCCGACATGGATCATTCCGTTGAGAAAGGTCCCGGTGGTCAGCACCACCTGCCCGGCGGACACTGTCCGCCCGTCCTTCAGGGTGATCCCGGCGACACGACCGCCGCGAAGGATCAGCCCGGCAACCGCCCCTTCGACAATGCTCAGCCCCGGCGTCGACTGAATCAGGGCCTGGACGGCCTCGCGATAAAGCTTGCGGTCGGTCTGTGCCCGCGGCCCCTGCACCGCCGGTCCCTTCGACCGGTTGAGTAGGCGAAACTGGATGCCGGCATGATCGGCAGCCCGTCCCATGATGCCATCAAGCGCATCGATCTCCCGCACCAGATGACCCTTGCCAAGCCCGCCTATGGCCGGGTTGCAGGACATTTCCCCGACCGTTGCAAACCGATGCGTGACCAGGGCCGTTTCGGCTCCGAATCGGGCCGCGGCGCTGGCGGCTTCGCAGCCCGCATGACCGCCGCCTATGACGATGACATCGAAAACCATGGACAGCCGAACCCTGGTGCTTGACCCCCTCGCATAGAGCGAAGATGAAGGAGATTCAACGTTGGCGTTTCACGTGAAACAGACGGCTCTGACACCGCCCTATTTGCCCACGCAGAACTCCCGGAAGACCACGTCGAGCACCGCTTCTGCATCGATACGCCCGAGGAGCTGCTCCACCGCACGGGCTCCCTGGCGCAGATGCTCTGCAGCGAGCTCCAGCCTGCCCATCGCCATCATCGTACCGGCCGTCGCCACCTCCTTGTGACAGGCCGCGACCGCATCCCGGTGTCGCGCCCGGGTGATCAAACCCGGTTCCTCGCCGAGCCTCCCCGCCAGCCGTCCATGAATCCCCGCAATCAGCCGATCGATGCCCTCGCCGGTCATTGCCGACACCGCCACCGATCCGACCGGCGCTCGGTCCGGCAGCGGATTGAGATCGACCTTGTTCCACACCCGTAACGGCTCCGAATCGAACCCCGGCGGACATTCGGTCGTTTCGACGTCGGGAGCCTGCAGCCAAATGACCAGATCGGCCTCGCGAGAGCGTGCCACTGTCCGATCGATGCCGATCCGCTCGATCGGATCGCCCGATGATTCGCGTAAACCGGCAGTATCGGTGAGCACGATCGGCAATCCCTCGAGATCGAGCATCACATCGATCGGGTCGCGCGTCGTTCCGGGAATTTCCGTGACGATTGCGGCCTCCCGCGCTGCCAGACGGTTGAGGAGAGACGACTTCCCGACATTGGGCGGCCCGGCAATCACCACCCGAAATCCCTCGCGCAGACGTTCCCCGGCGGACGCCGATGCCAAGGCCGCTGCGAGAGAATGAGCCAGCTGCCGCAGCCGCTCGGCCACCCCGGTCAACGCCATGGCCCCGATCTCATCCTCCTCGGCAAAGTCGATCGCCGCCTCGATCCGCGCCAGGCACCAGACGAGATCGCCTCGCCATTCCATGAATACCCGGCTGGCGTCGCCTTCCATGTGAAACAGCGCCTGGCGCCGCTGGGCCGCGCTGGTCGCCATCAGCAGGTCGCTCAATCCTTCCACGGCGATCAGGTCGGTTCGCCCATTGGCCAGCGCCCGGCGGGTGAATTCCCCCGCCTCCGCCAGCCGGTAACCCGCCAGCCGGCCAAGCACCCCGATCATCCCCTCCCTCACCGCGCGACTGCCGTGCAAGTGATATTCCGCCATGTCCTCGCCGGTGAAACTGGCGGGTCCCGGCAGCCACAGAACCAGACCCTCGTCGATGATCTCGCCGGTCTGCGGATCGCGGATCCGCCTGAGACTCGCGCGCCGCGGTTCGGGCAAGGCTCCGGCCAGCTCTTCGAGCCCCCGCCGCGCCGCCGGTCCGCTCGCCCGGAAGACCGCCACCCCCGCCCTGCCGATTCCGGTCGACAATGCATATATCGTATCGGACGCCGTCATGACCCTTAGGCGATCGGACCTCCTATGAACAACTCATCCCGCCGCAACGAGCTCGACAGGGAATCAAGTCCCTATCTTTTGCAGCATCGCCACAATCCGGTCCATTGGCTTCCCTGGGGCCGCGAGGCATTCGACCGGGCCCGCGCCGAGCACAAGCCCATCCTGCTGTCGATCGGCTATGCCGCCTGCCATTGGTGCCATGTCATGGCCCATGAAAGCTTCGAGGACGAGGCTACGGCCAGCCTTCTGAACCGCGACTTCATCAGCATCAAGGTCGATCGCGAGGAGCGGCCCGATGTCGACCGGCTTTATATGGACGCGCTCCACGCATTCGGCGAGCAGGGCGGCTGGCCGCTCACCATGTTCCTCGACAGCGAGGGCACGCCTTTCTGGGGCGGCACCTATTTCCCCGACAAGCCACGTTTCGGCCGCCCGAGCTTTCAGCAGATTCTGACCGAGATCGCCCGCATCTGGCGAGCCGAGCATGACAAGGTCGCCATCAACACTGCCCATGTCAGGGAGGCCTTGCAGCGCCAGCCTCCCGCCGAACCGCCCCTGGCACTCTCCCGCGAGCGCCTCGACGCTGCCGGCCAGGCCCTCCTCAAAGCCGTCGATCTCCGCAATGGCGGCTTCCGTGGCGCGCCGAAATTTCCCCAGACCGCAATCTTCGAGTTCCTCTGGCGGCTCTACCGCCGTACCGGCCGCCAGCCCTACCGCGACGCCGTGATCACCACCCTGACCCATCTCAGCCAGGGCGGCATCTATGACCATCTCGGCGGTGGCTTCGCCCGCTACAGCGTCGATGCCGAATGGCTGGTGCCGCATTTCGAGAAGATGCTTTATGACAATGCCCAGCTGCTCCGTCTTCTCGCTCACGTAACGATCTCAGAAGAATCGCGACTGTTTCGCCAGCGAATCGAAGAGACTGCGAATTTTCTCTTAACGGCCATGACCGTCCAAGGCGGCGCCTTCGCCGCAAGCTACGATGCCGATTCGGAAGGCGAGGAGGGCAAATATTACGTTTGGTCGGAACGTGACATCGAGGCGGCGCTCGGTCCTGATGCTGCTTTCTTCAAGCAAGTCTATGGCGTGACGCGAGAGGGCAACTTCGAAGGCCACAACATCCTCAACCGGCTCGGCAGCCTCGAGCTGCTCGATTCCGCCGGCGAGGCCCGCCTCGCCGTTCTGCGCGACCGGCTTCTCGCCATCCGCGGCACCCGCGTCGCGCCGGGCTTCGACGACAAGATCCTTGCCGATTGGAATGGACTCGCCATCGCCGCCCTGGCCGATGCCGGCCTGCTGCTCGACCGGCCGCAATGGATCGCCGCTGCCGCACGAGCACTGGCCGGCGTGCTCGATCGTTTGTGGAACGGGACCAGGCTGCAGCAGTCATGGCGGGAAGGGCAGGGGCGTCACCCCGCCACCGCCGATGGCTACGCCAACCTTATCGATGCGAGCCTCGCCCTTTACGAAGCCACCGCCGATTCCACCCATCTCGCCACCGCCAGCGCACTTGCCGCCGCGCTCGTCACACATCACTGGAACGAGGAGCGCGGCGGTTTCGCCTTCGCTTCCGACGAGGCCGACCATCTCATCGCCCGCCCGTGCTACGCCCATGACGACGCCACCCCCAATGCCAATGCCACCTTGATGGCGAGCCTCGTGAAGCTCGGCCTTGCCACCGGCGACCCGGCTCACGGGCAGCGCGCCGCCCGGCTGTTCGACAGCTTCTCCGGCCAAGCCTTGCCAAATCCTTACCAGCATGCGTCATTTTTGAACGCCTGCGACGATATCCTCGATCTCTGCCAGATCATCCTCGCCGGCGACGCCACCAGCGCTCAAGCCAGATCCCTGCGCCACGCTGCACTCCGGGCCGCTGCTCCGGCGAAGCTCGTTCTCTATGCCGATGACGGCATGGCGGCCGATCGGGATCACCCCGCCGCCGGCAAGCTGCCGATCGGCGGCGCACCCACGCTCTATCTTTGCCAGGGAACCCGCTGCTCGCTGCCGATCACCGCAACCGAGGCGGTGAGCGATGCCTTGGCCGGCCTCGACCGTCCTCAGGCGTTCATCGAATCGAAAAAATCCTGATTCGTCTTGGTCTGCCGCAGCTTGTCGAGCAGGAACTCGATCGCATCGACGGTGCCCATCGGATTGAGTATTCGCCGCAGCACATAGGTCTTCTTCAGAAGATCGGGCTTGACCAGCAGTTCCTCCTTGCGGGTGCCGGAACGCAGAATGTCCATCGCCGGGAACACCCGCTTGTCCGCCACCTTCCGATCGAGCACGATCTCCGAATTGCCGGTGCCCTTGAACTCCTCGAAGATCACCTCGTCCATCCGGCTGCCGGTATCGATCAGCGCCGTCGCGATGATCGTCAGCGATCCGCCCTCCTCGATATTGCGCGCCGCGCCGAAGAACCGCTTCGGCCGCTGCAGCGCATTGGCATCGACGCCGCCGGTCAGCACCTTGCCCGATGACGGCACCACCGTGTTGTAGGCGCGCCCGAGCCGGGTGATCGAATCAAGCAGGATCACCACATCGCGCCCATGCTCGACCAGGCGCTTCGCCTTCTCGATCACCATCTCGGCGACCTGCACATGGCGCACTGCCGGTTCGTCGAAGGTCGAGCTGATCACCTCGCCCTTGACCGAGCGCTGCATGTCGGTGACCTCCTCGGGACGCTCATCGATCAGCAGCACGATCAGGTAGCACTCCGGATGATTCGATGTGATCGCATGGGCGATGTTCTGCAAGAGCACCGTCTTGCCGGTTCGCGGCGGCGCCACGATCAGACCACGCTGGCCCTTGCCGAGCGGCGCCACCAGATCGATCACCCGCGCCGACATGTCCTTCTTGGTCGGATCGGCAACCTCCATCTCCAGCCGTTCATCCGGATAGAGCGGCGTCAGATTGTCGAAGTGAATCTTGTGCCGCGTCTTGTCGGGATCCTCGAAATTGATCGTATTGACCTTGAGCAGGGCGAAATAGCGCTCGCCCTCCTTGGGGCTGCGAATATCGCCATCGACCGTATCACCGGTGCGCAGGTTGAAGCGCCTGATCTGACTCGGACTGACATAGATGTCGTCCGGACCCGGCAGATAATTTGCGTCCGGCGAGCGCAGAAAGCCGAAGCCATCCTGGAGAACTTCCACGACGCCTTCGCCGATGATGCTGACGTCGCGCATCGCCAGGCTCTTCAGAATGGCATAGATGAGCTCCTGACGCCTGAGCGCGCTGGCATTCTCGATCTCGAGCTCCTCGGCGATGCCGAGCAGCTCGGTCGGCGACTTCTCCTTGAGGTCGTGGAGCTTGATTTCCTTGAGTTCTGCAATGCTTGTCATGGAGGGTGCTTTGGAAATGGCGGCCCGGGCGCGTGGAGCGCAACGGCACGGCCTGTCTTGACGGTAGCAACCCGCCCTTGGATGGGCCGGGAATGAGGAAGGATGGATTCCGCGGGAGTTGCGGGATCGACAGCAAGTCTTCTAACAGGAATCGGTTGCGAAGAAAATAGCCTCTCCCCAGCCCGATTTTTCCCCGTTCATCAAGGCTTCACCACGGCGGCGATCACAATGGCGACCATCAACACCGCCGGAATCTCGTTGATCACCCTGAAATAGGCTGCGCCCAGACGATTGTCATCCCTCGCGAATTGCCGCACATGCCAGGCGAGCAGCAGATGGATCACGATCAGCCCTCCGACCAGGACGAATTTGGCGCCGAGCCACAACGGCATGCCGCCCGCCAGGAATCCGCCATCATGGGCCAGCCACAAACCAAGCACGACCGACACCACCATGGCCGGCGTCATGATCGCCCGCAGCAACCGGCGCTCCATGACCTTGAACGTCGTCGCGGCATCGCTCCGAGGCTCTGCCATGACGTGGTATACCATGAGCCTCGGCAGGTAGAGCAGGCCCGCCATCCACGAGATCACCGCCATCAGGTGAAGGGCTTTCAGCCACAGATACATCTCATCGACCGCCATCCACGCGACGCACCGTATCGACCAGCGATGCCACCGCGCGCGGATCGGTCTGTGGTCTGACACCATGCCCGAGATTGAACACATGCCGCTCGAAGGGCAGGGCGGTCGCGATCCGCACCACATCCGCCTCGAGCCCCCGCCCACCAGCCAGCAGGCTGATCGGATCGAGATTGCCCTGCACCGCCGCCACCGGCGTCAGCACCCGCGCCGCCCAATCGAGCGGCACACCCGATTCGAGCGAGCAAGCCTGAACCCCGGTCGCCTCGACAAATGCCACATGAGCAGCTCCGATCCCGCGGGCAAAACCGATCACCGGCACCGCGCCGCACCGGGCCCTCAGCCCCTCGATCACCCGTCGGATCGGTGCAAAGCACAATCTTTGCCTCAACCCATCAGGAAGATCGCCCGCCCAGCTGTCGAAAATCTGCACGCAATCGGCACCCGCTGCGACCTGGCCCGCGAGATACTCCACCGACGCGCTCACCAGCCGGTCGATCAGCGAATCGAGCCAGCTCTCGCCCCGAAATGCCGCGACCCGCGCGCTCAGCCGTTCCGCCGAGCTCCCGCCTTCGATGAGATAGGTCGCAACCGTCCATGGCGCGCCGCAGAACCCGATCAGCGCCACCTCCGGCGCGAGCCCGCCGCGCACCTGGCGCACCGTCTCATAAACCGCCTCGAGCTCTCTTCCGAGCGGCCGATCCGTCAGCTCCGCGACGCGACTTGCTCCCGCCACCCTCTCGACCACCGGACCTTCCCCCGCCTGGAACGTCACCTTGACGCCGAGCGCATGCGGCACCAGCAGAATATCTGCAAAGACGATCGCTGCATCGAGATCGAAACGACGGAGCGGCTGCAGCGTCACCTCGGCGGCAAGCTCCGGCATGTAGCACAGATCCAGGAACGACCCGGCCTTGCTCCGCATTGCCATATACTCGGGCAGATATCGACCCGCCTGCCGCATCAGCCAGATCGGTCGGCGGGAAGGCACGCGACCCTCGAGCACGTCCATCAACGGTTTACGCTCTGCACGGGGGCGCAATCCCTCGCCTTGCTCATTCATAAAGAGAATCTTTTTGCTGTTGCTGTTTGCCTGTGGCCATCACGCATGACGAAACTCTCGACAGCTTGTTCCGCCCTTCTCCATCCTCGCCTCGGCCCGACCGGTTCCGCTCCGCCGCCTGGCCGCAATCTGCCAAGCACCTGATCTATCGGGTCTTTCTCCGTGCCAATTGCCATTCTGTCAACGCCTTGGCCTTTGCCCTTCAACCACCCGCCAACAATCGCGCTCTTTCCCCGCTTCCCGCCTCACCTTATTCACTTTGCCCGGTGAATTGGATAAGACCCGGATGACCGGCAGGGCCAGCGACCCCGGCGCCGTGTTTCGCCCGCTCTCTCCACAGCGTCTTGAAGGGCTTGTGCCAGTGTCGTCCAGAAAACATCACCGTCAGGTCTTCCATATGCATCTCATCTCGGATGCGACTGGCGAGACCCTCAACACGGTCGCTCGTGCGGCCGCTGCCTATTATGCCGACTATCAGGCCGTCGAGCACATCTACGCTCTGGTGCGCACACCCAAGCAGCTCGACCGTGTCATCGAGGAAGTCGAGCGCCAGCCCGGCATCGTGCTCTTCACCCTCGCCGACCGCACCCTGCGTGGCCGGCTCGAAGGCCGCTTCAACACCCTCGGCATACCCTGCCTGTCGATTCTCGATCCGGTGATCTCGAGCCTCGCCGCTTACCTCAAGGCCGAGTCGCGACCCCATATTGGCGGCCAGCATGTCCTTGATGCCCAATATTTCAAGCGCATCGAGGCGCTCAACTACACGATGCTGCATGATGACGGCCAGCACCCTCAAGATCTCGACAAGGCCGAGGTCGTGCTGATCGGCATCAGCCGCTCCTCCAAGACCCCGACCAGCATCTATCTCGCCAACCGCGGTATTCGCACCGCCAACATCCCGCTGGTCCCTGGTCTCGAGCCGCCGCCCGAGCTCCTCAAGCTCGACGGCCCGATGGTGGTCGGCTTGCTTGCCAGTGCCGAGCGCATCGCCCAGATCCGTCGCAGCCGTCTGCTGACTCTGAACGAAAATCGCGAGACCCTTTATGTCGATCGCGACGCGATCCATGCCGAGCTCGTCGAGATGCGAAGGCTCTGCACCCGTTATTCCTGGCCGGTGATCGATGTCACCCGTCGCTCGATCGAGGAGACTGCCGCCGCGGTCATCAACCTTCTGTCCGAGCGCCGCGGTGCCGGTCCGCAATTTCTCATCGATGGAGAGCCGGTGACGTGACTCTCGTTCTCGCATCGACCAGTGAGATCAGGCGACGCCTTCTCGCCAAGGCCGGGATTGCCGTCGCGGTGATGGCACCGGCCGTCGACGAGGCGGCAGTCCGCGATGGCCTGCCGCCCGACCTTCCCGCCTCGAGGATCGCCGAGACCTTGGCTGAAGCCAAGGCACGGTCGGTCTCGGCCAATCGTCCCGATGACCATGTCATCGGTGCCGACCAGATCCTGGTTCTCGACAATGCCGTCTTCGCCAAGCCCGGCGATCTCGCTGAAGCGCGACGCCACCTCGCATCGCTGCGCGGGCGGACCCACACGCTTGTCACCGCCGCCGTCGTGCTGCGCCACGAACGGATCCTCACCACCATCACCGATTCCGCCAACCTCACCATGCGCCACTTCACCGATCAGTTTCTCGATCGCTATCTCGCGGCTGCCGGTCCCGATGTCACGGGCTCGGTCGGCGCCTATCGGCTTGAGGAGCTTGGTGCGCAATTGTTCGATCGCATCGAGGGCGACTATTTCACCATTCTCGGCCTGCCGTTGCTTCCCCTGTTGTCCTTCCTGCGCGCCGAGCGGCTGATTCCGTCATGAGCATGGACCTTCAACAGCGGCGTGTGGCGGTGATCGGCTATCCGGTAGCCCATTCCCGCTCGCCTTTGATTCACAATTATTGGCTGAAGCTCTATGGCATTCCCGGCAGCTACGGCCGTATCGCCGTCGCGCCTGCCGAGCTCGCGGCCTTTATCGACAACTTCGCCGACCATGGCCTGGTCGGCTGCAATGTCACCGTTCCGCATAAGGAGCAGGTGGCGCGCCTTGTGAGGATACCCGATCCCGAGACCACGAGGCTCGGCAGCGTCAACACCGTCTGGATGGAGGATGGCGAGCTCCTCGCCACCAGCACCGATGGCTATGGCTTCCTCCAGAGCCTGCGCAGCGCCGCGCCCGACTTCGCGCCGCAGCGGACGACGGCGATGGTCCTTGGGGCAGGGGGTGCGGCACGTCCCGTCATTGCAGCTCTGCAGTCGGCCGGCGTGGAGCGCATCCGCCTTGCCAACCGCACCGCCGAGCGCGCCGCCACGCTTGCCGCCGAGCTTGGCGACGGCGCCATTCAGCCGATCGACTGGAGCGAGATCCCGGCAGGGCTCGCCAGCAGCAGCCTGCTCGTCAATGCAACGAGCCTCGGCATGACCGGCGGCGAGCCCCTGGCCATCGATCTCGCTCCCTTGCCAACCGACGCGATTGTCGCGGACATCGTCTATGTGCCGCTCGAGACCGATCTTCTGCGGCAGGCGCGCGCCCGCGGTCTTCGCAGCGTCGATGGTCTCGGCATGCTGCTCCATCAAGCGGTCCCCGGTTTCGAGCGCTGGTTCGGCCGCCGCCCGGACGTGACGCCCGAGCTCCGGTCCTTGATCGTCCGAGACTTGACGGGGTGATGCGGGATGCTGATCGTCGGCCTCACCGGATCGCTGGCCATGGGGAAATCGGAAACCGCCCGAATGTTCGCCGAGCTGGGTTCGCCGGTTTTCGATGCCGATGCCGAGGTGCACCGCCTCTATGCCTTGGGAGGTGCTGCCGTCACTCCCGTTGCCGAGATCTTTCCCGAGGCCCTCGTCGATGGCGCGATCGACCGTGCCAAGCTCTCCGATCTGCTGCTCGCGGACCCGGCCCGCCTGCCGCACCTCGAGGCCATCGTTCATCCCCTGGTGCGCGCGGCCGAATCAAGCTTTCTCGATGACGCGAGACAAGCGCGCCAGCCCTTCGTCATCCTCGATATTCCGTTGCTGTTCGAGACTGGCCGCGACGGCGCGATGGACCGCATCGTCGTCGTCAGCACTTCGCCCGAGATCCAGCGCCGCCGCGCCTTGGCCCGGCCTGGCATGACCGAGGAGAAGCTGGCGCGGCTGCTGTTGCGTCAGACCCCCGATGCCGACAAGCGGGCCCGTGCCGATTTCATTGTGGAAACCGGGCGCGGCCTCGACAATGCATTTGACCAGGTGCAAGGGATCGTGTCTCGATTGCGCGAGGAAGCAGGCCGCGATTCGACCGGAGCTGATGCGCGAGATCGTCCTTGACACCGAGACCACCGGCCTCGAGCCGGCCGAGGGCCACCGCCTGGTCGAGATCGGCGCGCTCGAGCTGATCCGTCACATTCCGACCGGTCGGTTCTTTCATGTCTATTTGAATCCGGAGCGGCCAATGCCGCCCGATGCCTATGCGGTGCATGGCCTGTCCGACGAGTTTCTGCGCACCCAGCCGCTCTTTGCCAGCGCGGTCGCCGCCTTCGAGGAATTCATCGGCGACGCGCCGCTGGTGATGCACAATGCCGCCTTCGATTTCCGCTTTCTCAACGCCGAGCTGGAGCGCTGCAGCCGCCGCCTGCTGCTCCCCGAACGGGTGCTCGACACCTTGGCGCTTGCCCGCCAGCGCCACCCGATGGGGCCGAACAGCCTCGATGCCCTGTGCCGGCGCTATGGGATCGACAATTCGCAGCGGACCCGCCACGGTGCGCTGCTCGATGCCGAGCTTCTGGCCGAGGTCTATCTCGAGCTGGTCGGCGGGCGTCAGACCGCCCTGGTCTTTGCCGAGCGTCCCGCCATCATTGCCGTCAGCACGATCCAGCGCCTTCCCGTAAGGCCGCGGCCCAACCCGCTTCCCGACCGCCTGACCGCCGAGGAGCGTGCCGCCCATGCCGACTTTGTCGCCACTCTCGGTCGCGCTCCGCTGTGGGATCGCTGGCTCGCCGCCGACCCGGCGCAGCGGGCTGCCTCAGGCTAGGACTTTTCCTTCGGCCAGGCGCTTCTGATACATCCCGGCAAAATCGATCGGATCGAGCATCAGCGGGGGAAAACCGCCGCTGCGGGTGGCATCGGCCAGGATCTGGCGGGCGAACGGGAACAACATGCGCGGGCATTCGATAAGCACGATCGGATGAAGCGCGTCCTTCGGGATGTTCTCGAGCCTGAACACGCCGGCATAAAGCAGGTCGGCGGCGAAGATCACCTTGCCCTGATGCGACGCCTTGGCATCGAGATGAAGCTCGACTTCATAGTCGCCGCCCCCCTGGCCGAGCGGTTTCGCATTGACATTGACCGAAATATTGATGTCGGGCTGGGCCTGCAACGTCATCGAGGCCGGCGCGTTAGGATTTTCGAAGGAAAGATCCTTCAGATACTGGCCGAGGACCTTCATCGAAGGTTGGGCCTGGGGTGACGGTTGTCCCTGCGGGGCTGGCGCCGAATTCGGGTCGGCAGCACCTGTCACCGCCGCATTGGACCCGTTCGACTCCGGAGTAGCCTTGGTTTTGTTGTCCTGGGCCATCTCGATCCGCCTTTCCTCGAGTCCCGATGGGCCCTGGCAGGCCCGGAGGGGGTGGCTAACACGGCTGCGGGGTGATCGCAAGCGCGAGGGCCCCAATCATCAGTTTGGAGTCTAAGCGTGGCTCCTATATAAAAGGGAATATGTCTGCGCCATGAGGGTTCGGCTCCTTTCCCCTGCACGTCCTGGGAGAACCGGACACGGATGTCACGTAGCGCAATTGCAGGCAGGACCACAGCGAAATGAGCCAACCTTTCGATCCCTTGAACCTCCTGATTCTCGGCGTAGCGGTCGTCCTGCTGTTCAAATTGCGCAGCGTTCTCGGCACCCGCACCGGCAATGAGCGCCGTTACGACCCGGTTCAGCGCGACCAGCAGCAAACCGACCTGCGGCGCGAGGACAATGTCATCCATATGCCCGGCCGCGAGCCGGCGCGCAGCGACGGCGACACTGCCGGCGAGGAGGGTGCCCCGATCTGGCAGGGCTATGCCGAGCCGGGATCCCCGGCGGCCGGCGGATTGGAGAAAATCGCCGGCGCCGATCCGAGCTTCTCGCCGCGATCCTTTCTCGAAGGTGCCCGCATCGCCTACGAGATGATCGTTTCGGCCTTTGCCGAGGGCGACAAGAAGGCGCTGAAGCCGCTGCTGTCGCGCGAGGTCTATGACGGCTTTGCCGCTGCCATCGACTCCCGCCAGAAAAATGGCGAGACCCTGGAGAGCAAATTCGTCGGCATCGACAATTCCCAGATCGTTGCCGCCGAGCTCGCCGGTAAGAAGGCCAGCGTCACCGTCCGCTTCATCGCCGATCTCATCGCCGCCACCCGCAGTCGGGCCGGCGAGGTGATCGACGGCGACGCCACCCGGGTGCGCCAGATCACCGATGTCTGGACCTTCGAGCGCGATGTCTCCTCGCGTGACCCCAATTGGCGGCTGATCTCCACCGAGGCCGTCGTTTGACGGCTGCCGGCGCCCTGCGGCGCTGCCTGCTTGTTCTGCTGACCACCGCCATGACAACGCCGCCGTCATCCGCTCTGCCCGAGGTTCGGCTGACGCCGCTCACCTTTGCCGCTATTGCCGGCTGGAGCACCCACCAAGCTGCCGGTGCGGCCGACGCGCTGCGTCGTTCCTGCGCCGAAATGATGGCCGAGGGACGCGGCTTTGTGCGCGGGCCGCGCTTCGCCGGCGTTGCTGCCGATTGGGCGAGCGCCTGCAATGCCGTCATCGACCTTCCCGCCGGCATCGATGACGCCGCCATGCGCCGCATCCTCGAAACCCATTATGTGCCCTTCCGGGTCGAGGATCCGACGCGCCCGCAAGGGCTGTTCACCGGCTATTACGAGGCGACCGCCCGTGGCAGCCGCCGGCGCCATGGGCCTTATCAGATACCGATCTACCGCAAGCCCGATGATCTCGTCCCGCTTGACGCCAATGCCGAGTCCCGGCTGGGAACCCGCTACGGGCGCTATGTCGCGGGGCATGCCCATCCCTATTTCAGCCGCGCCGAGATCGAGGCGGGAGCGCTGGCCGGTCGCAGCCTGGAGCTGCTCTGGGTCGATTCGCCGGTCGATGCCTTCTTCATCCATATCCAGGGCTCGGGCCGGGTCACCATGGACGACGGCAGCACCGTCCGTCTCGCCTTTGCCGCCAAGAGCGGGCGCCCCTACACCGCCATCGGCGCGGTGCTCTATCAGCGCGGTGCCCTGGCCCGCGACAATCTGTCTATGCAGTCTCTGCGCGACTGGCTCGCCCGCCACCCCGCCGAGGCGCCGGAGGTGCTGCGGCACAATCAATCCTTCATCTTCTTTCGCGAGGTCGATCTCGCCGACCCGGCGCTTGGACCTCCCGGCGCCCAGCATGTCCAGCTGACGCCCTACCGCTCGCTGGCGGTCGACCGGGCCTGGTGGGCGCTCGGCACCCCGATCTGGCTCGACAGCGCCGTCATCATGCCCGGCCAGCCCGACCGTCCCTTTCGCATGCTCATGGTCGCCCAGGATACTGGCTCGGCCATCCTCGGCGCCGCCCGCGGCGATGTCTTCTTCGGTGCCGGTGACGAGGCGGCAATTCTTGCCGGCTACATGAAAAGCCCCGGCCGGATGATCGTTCTCCTACCGAAACAATTGGCCGGGCGCTTGCGCCAGGCTCCGTGATGCCATGCGACGCAAGGACCGCGATTTGTGGGATGCCGTCCGCGCCACGGTGACACCTTTGCGGGACGAGCCACCCGTGCCGGCCCCCCCGCAGCCCCCGAAAGTGGCAATGCCGCCGCCGGCGCCGCAGCCGCCGCAACCCCGCCAACGCGATCCGCTGCGCCCCGATGCCTGGCCGGGCAACAGCCTCGACCGGCGCACCCGCCAGCGGCTGCTGCGCGGCAAGGCCGAGGTCGAGGACCGGCTCGATCTCCATGGCGACAGCGTCGAGGTCGCCTATCTGCGGTTGCGCGGTTTCCTGAATGCCTCGCGCGCCAGGGGCTTGCGCCTCGTGCTGGTGATCACCGGCAAGGGCAGCGGCGACTATGTTCGCCACACTTTGCATGGGGAGACCCATTGGGACGCTCCCGAGCGCGAAGGCCGCCTCCGCCGCCTGCTGCCGCAATGGCTCGCCGAGCCGGAGCTGCGGGCCATGGTGGTCGCCTTCCAGCCCGCCCATCCCCGGCATGGTGGTGGTGGGGCGTGGTACTTGCGGCTGCGCCGGAAGGAGTAGGCATTAGGCATCAGGCAGTAGGGAAGCGCGCTGCTCACTGCCTACTGCCTATTGCCCACTCCCTCACAGGATGAATTTCGACAGATCGGTATTCCGCGCCAGCTCGCCGATATGGGCCTCGACAAACGCCCGGTCGATCACCACCCGCTGGCCTGACCGGTCCGTGGCGGTGAAGCTGACCTCGTCGAGCACCCGCTCCATCACCGTCTGAAGCCGCCTTGCTCCGATATTCTCGATGCTCTGATTGAGCTCGGCGGCGATTCGGGCGATTGCATCGATTCCGTCATCGGTGAATTCGAGCGTTACACCCTCGGTCTGCATCAGCGCCGTATATTGTCGCACCAGATTGGCCTCGGGCTCGGTCAGGATCCGCCGGAAATCGTCCATGGTGAGCGCCTTGAGCTCGACCCGGATCGGCAGCCGGCCCTGCAGCTCCGGCAATAGGTCGGAGGGCTTGGCGATGTGGAACGCCCCCGAGGCGATGAACAGGATGTGATCGGTGCGGACCGGCCCATGCTTGGTGCTGACCGTCGTTCCCTCGATCAGCGGCAGGAGATCGCGCTGCACCCCCTCGCGGCTGACATCGGCGCCATGCCGCTCCGAGCGGGCGCTGATCTTGTCGATCTCGTCGATGAACACGATGCCGCTGTTCTCCACCATCTCGATCGCTTCATGCACGATCTGATCATTGTCGAGCAGCTTGTCGCTTTCCTCCTGCAGCAGCACCTCATGGCTCGACTTGACCGACATGCGCCGCGTCTTGGTGCGCTGGCCGAAGGTCTTGCTCAGCATGTCGGAGATGTTGATCATGCCGACCGAGCCGCCCGGCAGCCCGGGAATGTCGAAGGCCGGAATGCCGCCGGTATCGGCGACCTGGACCTCGATCTCCTTGTCGTCGAGTTCCCCTGACCGCAGCTTGCGCTGGAACGCCTCGCGGGTGGCGGCCGAAGCCTGCACTCCGACCAGCGCATCGAGCACCCGCCGCTCGGCATTGAGATGCGCCTCCGCCTCGACGTCCTTGCGGCGCGCCGTTCGCACATTGGCGATGCCCGCCTCGAGCAGATCGCGGATCATCTGCTCGACATCGCGCCCGACATAGCCGACCTCGGTGAACTTGGTCGCCTCGACCTTGATGAACGGCGCATTGGCCAGCCGCGCCAGCCGCCGCGCGATTTCGGTCTTGCCGACGCCGGTCGGTCCGATCATCAGGATGTTCTTCGGCATCACCTCTTCGCGCAATGCCGGCTCGAGCTGCTTGCGCCGCCACCGGTTGCGCAGCGCGATGGCGACCGCGCGCTTGGCCTCGCCCTGCCCGACAATGTGGCGGTCCAGCTCCGAGACGATTTCGCGCGGTGAGAAGTCGGTCATTCTGATTGTCCGGTTGCGAGGCTTTCGACCACCAGATTGGAATTGGTGAAGACGCAGATCTCGGCCGCGATCGCCATCGCCTTGCGGGCGATCGTCTCGGCATCGAGCGCGCCGTCGGCAAGCGCCCGGGCGGCGGCCAGCGCATAATTGCCCCCCGAGCCGATCGCCACGATGCCGCGCTCAGGCTCCAGCACGTCGCCGGTGCCGGTGAGCACCAGGCTGACCTGCCGGTCGACCACGATCATCATTGCCTCGAGCCGTCTGAGATAACGGTCGGTGCGCCAGTCCTTGGCGAGCTCGACGCAGGCCCGGGTGAGCTGCATCGGGTGCTGCTCGAGCTTGCCCTCCAACCGCTCGAACAGGGTCAGCGCATCGGCGGTGGCTCCGGCAAAACCGGCTATGACCTGGCCGCCGGCCAGCGGCCTGACCTTCCGTGCATTGGCCTTGATGATCGTATTTCCGACACTGACCTGGCCATCGCCGGCCACCACCACCCGGCCCCCCTTGCGGACGGAAAGGATCGTCGTTCCATGCCAGGACGGCGCTGTCGCGCTCGAAGTCATCAGTGCCTCCGCCTCCAACCGGGTGGATTTAGGCGTCCAGATCCGCAAGAGCAAGTCAAGGGCTCGTACCGGGAGAGTGGTCACTGCCCCGGCCGCCTGCTAAAAGGGCGCCCGGATTGCCGGATGGAGGCGAAGGTTAACATGCGCAACGGCCGGGTTGAGCGGCGCACCAAGGAGACCGAAATCACCGTCGAGCTGTCGCTCGACGGCAGCGGCATTCACGATATTTCAACCGGCATCGGCTTTTTCGACCATATGCTCGAGCAGCTGGCCCGCCACTCCCTCATCGACATCGCCCTGAAGGCCAAGGGCGATCTCCATATCGACATGCATCACACCGTCGAGGACAGCGGCATCGCCCTCGGCCAGGCCCTGTCCGCCGCCCTCGGCGACCGGATTGGCATCTTCCGCTATGGTCAATGCGACCTTCCGATGGACGAGGCCTTGACCCGTTGTGCCCTCGACCTGTCCGGGCGCGGCTACCTCGTCTGGAAGGTCGTCTTCTCGCGACCGTTGATCGGCGAGATGGAAACCGAGCTCTTTCGCGAGTTCTTCCAGGCGCTGGCGATGAATGGCGGCATGACTCTCCACATCGAAACTCTTTATGGTGCCAACAACCACCATATTGCGGAAACCTGTTTCAAGGCGCTGGCACGGGCGCTGCGCACGGCCGTCGAGATTGAACCGCGGCGGCCTTCCGCCATTCCCTCCACCAAGGGGACATTGACAGGATAGGCCATGGGTCTGCGCTTCTATTCGGTTCATGCCGAGCCATGGAATCCGGCGACGACGCCGCAGGGCGCCGATCGCACCGTCATGGTGAAGGAGGGATTCTCCTGGCCGGCTTTCCTGATCTCGCTGCCCTGGCTGATTTGGCACCGCATGTGGATCGTTCTGCTGCTCTACCTCGCCCTGGTGATCGGGCTTGCCGCTCTGTCGGAATTCGGTCAGATGCCCGATCAGGCGATGACTGTCGCCTCCCTGGTCATCGCGCTCGTCCTCGGCTTCGAAGGCAACAGCCTGCTCCGCTGGACCCTGGCCCGCCGCGGTTATGAGGAGATCGGCGAGGTGGCGGCCGAGACGCCGCAAGCCGCCGAGATACGGTTCTTCGAAAGACGCGGGCGCCGCACTCCCGAAGGTGAGGCGCCATGACCCTCGCCATTGTCGATTATGGGTCGGGCAATCTTCGCTCGGCGTCGAAGGCGCTCGAACGCGCTGCCGCCACTTGCGACATCCGCAGCGACATTCTCGTCACCGCCGACCCCGACACGGTGCGCAAGGCCGAGCGGATCGTCCTGCCCGGTGTCGGGGCCTTTCGCGACTGCCGCAACGGGATCGCGGCGATCCCGGGCATGATGGAGACGCTCGATATCGCGGTCCGCCGCGATGGCAAGCCCTTTCTCGGCATTTGTGTCGGCATGCAGCTGATGGCGACGAGCGGCCATGAGCATGAGGTGACGGCGGGCTTCGGCTGGATTGCCGGGGAGGTGCGCCGCCTTGCACCTTCGGATCCGAGGCTGAAGATCCCCCATATCGGCTGGAATGAACTTGCCGGGCAGGGGGCCCACACGCTGCTCGACGGTCTCGACATTGCCGGCGGCGACCAGCACGCCTATTTCGTCCATTCCTATTGTCTCGTTCCCGACGATCCCGCCGCCGCCCTCCTCACCACCGACTATGGCGGCACGGTCACCGCCATGGTGGTGCGCGACAATCTGGCCGGCACCCAGTTTCACCCCGAGAAGAGTCAGGCCTTCGGGCTCGGGCTGCTCGCGAACTTTCTCCGCTGGCGGCCATGATCCTGTTCCCCGCCATCGACCTCAAGGATGGGCGCTGCGTCCGCCTGCGGCGCGGCGAGATGGCTGCGGCCACCATTTACCCGCAGACTCCGGAAGCCCAGGCCAGGGCCTTCGCCGATCAGGGCTTCGCCTGGCTCCATGTCGTCGATCTCGATGGCGCCGTGGCCGGCCGTCCGGTCAATCGCGGCGCGGTTGCCGCCATCCTGTCGGCGGTCACCATCCCGGTTCAGCTCGGCGGCGGCATCCGTGACTTCGCCACCCTTGCCAGCTGGCTCGAGGCCGGTGTGACCCGGGTCGTTCTCGGCACGGCTGCCTCGGGAGATCCCGATCTCGTGCGCCAGGCCTGCCAGGCCTTCCCCGGTCGCGTCGCTGTCGGGATCGATGCGCGCAACGGTGCGGTCGCGGTCGAGGGCTGGGCCCGCTCGCTGCCGCTCACGGCCGTCGAGCTGGCGAAGCGCCAGGCCGATCTCGGGGTTGCCGCCATCATCCACACCGACATTGCCCGCGACGGCGTCCTCAAAGGTCTCAATCTCGAGGCGACCCTCGAGATCGCCCAAGCCACGTCGGTGCCGGTGATCGCCAGCGGCGGCCTCGCCTCGCTCGCCGATATCGAGCGGCTCGGCCGCCCGGACTGCGCCATCCTCGAAGGTGCAATATGCGGCCGCGCCCTCTATGAAGGGCTGATCGACCCTCACGCCGCGCTCGCCATCCTGCGCTCCGCCGGGAGGCGCGACAATGCTTAAGGTTCGCGTGATTCCCTGTCTCGATGTCAAGGACGGCCGCGTCGTCAAAGGCGTTCGCTTCGTCGATCTGAAGGATGCCGGCGATCCGGTGGAGATTGCCAAGGCCTATGATGCTGCCGGCGCCGACGAGCTGTGCTTCCTCGACATTACCGCGAGCCACGAGGATCGCGGCATCCTGCTCGATGTCGTCCGCCGCACCGCCGATCAGTGCTTCATGCCGTTGACCGTCGGGGGAGGGGTTCGCAATATCGCCGACATCCGCAGTCTCCTGCTCGCTGGTGCCGACAAGGTGTCGATCAACACCGCCGCCATCAACGATCCGCAGCTGATCGCCGAAGCATCGCGAAAATTCGGTGCCCAATGCATCGTCGTCGCCATCGATGCCAAGCGCGTTCTGGCTCCTGACGGTGTTCCGCCGCGCTTCGAGCTGTTCACCCATGGCGGGCGCCGACCGACCGGGCTCGATGCCGTCGAGTTCGCGCTCAACGTCGCAGCGCTCGGCGCCGGTGAGATCCTCTTGACCTCGATGGATCGCGACGGCACCGGCGAGGGTTTTGACATCGAGCTCACCCGCGCCGTCGCCGATGCGGTCGACATTCCGGTGATCGCCAGCGGCGGCGTCGGCAGCCTCGATCACCTGATCGCCGGGGTGCGGGATGGCCATGCCTCGGCAGTCCTTGCCGCCTCGATCTTCCATTTCGGCACCCACAGCATCGGCGAGGCCAAGGCCCGCATGGCGGCGGCCGGCATTCCCGTGCGAATGGCTGCCGGTCTCGCGGCTCCGCTCGATCCCGCCCGCCTCGCTGTCCTCAACGAGCTCGTGCGGATCATCGCGGCGCGCCGCTCGGCCTCGCCCGACGACTCCTATACGGCCAAGCTCTTTGCCGAGGGTGTCGAAAAATGCGCCAAGAAGGTTGGCGAGGAGGCGGTCGAGACGGCGCTCTCGGCCATGACCGGCGACCGCGCGCGGATTGCCGAGGAAGCGGCCGATCTCGCCTATCACCTGCTGGTGCTGCTCGAGGCCACGGGCACGCCGCTCGCCGACGTTCTCGACGTTCTCGCCGGTCGGATGGGCATCGGCGGCCTCGAGGTCAAGGCCTGGCGCAAGAAGGTATGAGCGGAATGGACGAGCCGGCCCACGAACTGTCGCCATACCGCGTCTTCTCGCGCACCGAATGGGCGGCGCTGCGCGCCGACACGCCGCTGACCCTGACCCATGCCGAGCTCGACGAGTTGCGCAGTCTCAACGACCGCATCAATCTCGACGAGGTGGTGACCATTTATCTGCCGCTGTCGCGCCTGCTCAATCTCTATGTCAGGGCCACCCAGAAGCTGTTCTCGGCGACCCAGCGGTTCCTCGGCAGCGACGGCGGCAAGGTTCCCTATATCATCGGCATGGCCGGCAGCGTCGCCGTCGGCAAGAGCACCACCGCCCGCATCCTGCAGCGCCTGCTCGTCCGCTGGCCCAACACGCCGAAGGTCGATCTCGTCACCACCGACGGCTTTCTCATGCCCAATGCCGTGCTCGAGCGCGAGGGCCTGATGAACCGCAAGGGCTTTCCCGAGAGCTATGACCTGCCGCTGCTGCTGCGCTTTCTCTCCGACATCAAGGCCGGCATGTATGCCGTCGAGGCGCCGGTCTATTCCCATCTCACCTATGACGTGGTGCCCGACGAACATGTGGTGGTCGACCGCCCCGACATCCTGATCGTCGAGGGCCTGAACGTGCTGCAGGCCGGCCGCCCGCCGCGCGACGGCATGGCCATTCCCTTCGTCTCCGATTTCTTCGATTTCTCGATCTATCTCGATGCCGAGGACGACGTCCTGCGCACCTGGTACATCGACCGCTTCTTCTCCTTGCGCGAGACCGCCTTCAAGGATCCGCGTTCCTATTTCCACCGCTATGCCGAGCTGTCGGATGAGGAGACCCGCCGCACCGCGACGCGGATCTGGGAGACGATCAACCTGGTCAATCTTAGGGAGAACGTCCTCCCGACCCGTCATCGCGCCAATCTGATCCTGCACAAGACCGCCGACCACGCCATCAACGCGGTCCAGCTGCGCAAGCTTTAGCGTGGCGGCTGCTGCCTGATCATCCGATCTC
>JBIOYR010000033.1:0-6743 GCA_044870245.1 Aestuariivirgaceae bacterium
AGAGCGCCGGCATCACCAATCTCGACACGGTGCCGACGCTGCCGAAGGAACTGCAGGACGCCTATGGCTATTCCGATCTTGCGAGCAAGCTCAAAAAGGCGCGGCTGCAGCCCATGCCGCCGACCGATGCCGGCACCCAATGGGCGACCTATGACGACTTCTTGAAGGAGTATCAGCGGCTGCAGAAGGCCTGAGACGCCCTTTCACGGAGCTCCCGCGATGATCTTCGTCGAATATATCGAGCGCGAGCGATCGATGCCTTGGGAAATCTTCCGCAAGCTCGGCGGCCAGGACTGGTCCGGCAGCGACCGCATCGTTGCCAATCTCGGCCGCACCATGCGGCTGGCACCGGCACCGCATTACATGTGCTGGTGGCAAATCCCCTCGATCAAGCGGATGGACGAGTGGGAGGAGTTCTTCCGTTCGAGCGAGGGCCGCATCTACCTCTCCGAGTCGCCGACCGGCAAGGCCCTGCATTTTCAGCGCTGCGGCCTTTATGACGAAATCATCGGCCATGGCGAGGTCCCATCGGGCCTCCATCTTGTCGAGTTCTTCGCCGCTCCCGGCCAGAGTGCCGGCGAACTCAAGCACTGGTTCGGCGAGCGGGCCGGCGACAGCGGCGCCGGGCGGTTGACCTATGTCGTCAATCGCCTCGGCCTCATCGCGCCGGACCCTGGCGGCATAGCCATCTGGACATTCCCCGACTATGCGGGCGCCGAGCCGTTCCTGCGCCGCACGCCGCAAGCGGGGCCGATCGCCGTCACTGCCGCCGGGCTTTACCGGAATTTCGGCGAGGACATCCCCTAGAGCGTGGTGTGATTAGATCTACCCGGCCTGCGTTGCGCTGCGGCGAGTCCGGGCCGCCAGGAGCCGCGCGCCGCACGATGCGGGACATCGGGCAAGCGCGGCGACGACGTGGGCGGCCGCCGCGTCGCAACCCGAAGGGCCGGGCGCTTTTGCCGGGTACATCTAAGCACATCACGCTCTAGAGGCCTACTCCGGCACGACGCGCATCGGCGCCGGGTGATAGCGATAGCCATCGCCGTCCTTGCTGACATGACCGATGCCGGGCCACGGAAAGTGATAGACCAGCACCGGCATCCGCTCGCTGCTCAGCATGTCGAGCGTCTTGGTCCGGCTGGCAACACCCTGCTCTGGATCGGTGTCGAAGCCGAACTTGTATTTCGGGCGGGCCATGGACACCACGGGATGGTGGACGACATCGCCGCTCACCAGCAGCGACTGGTTGCCGGAGCTCAACACATAGCTCGTGTGACCGACCGTATGGCCGGGCGTGTGAATCGCCTTGATGCCGGGCACGACATCGGCGCCGTCCTTGACGAAGTTCATCCGCTCGCGAAGCGGAATTAAGGTCTTTCGCGTGCCAGCGACAAACCCCTTGATCTGGGGATTATTGAGCTTGCCCTCGTCGGTCCAAAAATTGTAGTCGGCCTCGGCAATGTAATATTGTGCATTGGCATAATTGGGTGACTCGTCGGCAGCGAGGCAGCCCCAGCAATGATCGGGATGGGCGTGGGTGATGATCACCGCATCGATCGTCTTCGGATCGATGCCGGCGGCAGCCATGTTCTGGAGCATCCGGCCGCTGTTCGGGCCGAAGGACTTCGCGCTGCCGACACCGGTGTCGACCAGAACCAGGCGGTCGCCGGTGTTCACCACGATGGCATTCTGCTCGAAGACAGCCTGGGGGCTGGCGAAATGGGCCGCGAGCAGCTTCTCGAACTCCTCCTTCGGCGCATCCGGGTAGACGCGGGCGAGCGGACCGAGCCCAAGCGGTCCATCCGACACCACTGTTGCCTCGAGATCGCCGAGCTTGATCCGGTAGAAGAACGGTGCCTGGGTCCCGACCGGCGGTGCCTTGGCAAGGGCGGCACCCGGCATCCCGAGAGCGCCTGCCGCTCCAAAGGCCGCGGCTGCACCGAGAAGAGTCCGACGGGAAACTGTGAGATCGAGCATGATGCTTCTCCTTGTGGATCGCTGGCCGCAAGTTTAGCGCAGGCCCGAATCGCGCCGCGATCACGCTTTCGCGCGCTTGATTCAGCTCTTTCGCCTGATGCCGATGCGTGACGCGAGCCACGGGGCAAGTGGTGAACCGGCATCCTTGTCGCGAAGCTGATCAATCTTCAGTCCGATCGCCTCTGGGATGTCGGCAGCCTCTCCGAGGCCTGGACCTTCCTCACTGGCGTAGATCAGCAGTTGATCTGTGAGCGCCGCCTCGAGACCGCTCTCCGCATCGATCATCTGCCCGAATAGGCGCAGGCTTTGCGGCTGGCGATCGAGGATGCGCAACCGGACCTCGTAAGCATCACCCTCATGAAACTCCCTCATGAACGCAATGCGAAGCTCGCTCATCCTCAGCGTACGGCCGGTCTCGCGCCGACGCGCCGCATCGAGACCGATCGCTTCCATGAACGCGTCAAGCGCCTCCGAGAACACGATCGTATAGGCGTAATCGCCCATATGCCCGTTATAGTCGACCCACTCGGGCTTCACCGTGCCGTGGTGAATGCTGTCGAAATTGATTGGCATGTCGCAGGTTCAAGGAGCGGGCCACTGGCCTGCGGCCGTGGCCCGCCTTTCCGTCAGCGACTGTAAGAGATCCGATAGACCGCGCCGGCGAGATCGTCGGACACGAGCAATGAGCCGTCACGCAATTGTGCCAGCGCGACAGGTCTGCCGATATATTCGCCGTTGGCGTTCAGCCAGCCTTCGGCAAACACCTCCTCGGTGCCGGCCGTGCCGTCATCATTGATCGGAGTGAACAAAACGCGTGCACCCACCGGTACGGTTCGATTCCACGAGCCATGCTGCGTGCTGAAGACACCCTTCTTGTACTTCTCCGGGAACTTGCTGCCCGTGTAGAAGAGCAAGCCGAGATCGGCAGCATGCGCCACCCGCTCGACCACCGGGAACACCGCGTCCTTCGGCGGTTCGCTGTCCTTGTACTCGTTGGTGCGGACGTGACCGCCGCCATACCACGGGAAGCCGAAATTCTCGCCCTGCTTGGTGATGCGATTGAGCTCTCCGGGCGGAATGTCGTCGCCCATGCCATCGACTTGATTGTCATTCGTCCACAGCTCGCCGGTCCCCGGATGGAAATCCATGCCGACCGCATTGCGCAGGCCATCGGCATAGACCTCGCGATTGGAGCCGTCTCGATCCACCCGGATGATTCCGCCGATCCCGTACTTCTTGAAGGTGTCCAACTTCTCGGGCGGTGGAACGTTGAACGGCTGGCCGAGCTGTACATAAAGCTTGTTGTCCGGACCATTCACGCATACCCGGGCAGTGTGATTGTAGGATTCATCGGCGCCGGGAATGAGCTCACCTTCCTTGACAACGTCGCCGACCGCCACGTCAGGGCTCTCGTAGAAGAACTCCGCCGCCGGGAAGATACGGATCCGGTTGCGCTCGGCGACAAAGAGAAATCCATCTTTGGAAAAGCAGACACCGTTCGGGATGACAAAGTTGAGCGATGGGGCGAAGCGCTTCACTTCATCGGCAGTGCCGTCCTTATTGCGGTCAGTCATCGCCCAGACGGCATCTTTCCTGGTGCCGACAAAGGTCACCACCCCTTGCGGTCCAACCGCCATATGACGGGCGTCAGGAACGACGGCATAGAGATTGATCTTGAACCCCTTTGGTAACTTGATCTGCTTGAGATTGTCACGCAGCTGTTTCGCATAATCCCCTTTCTGGTCGACATAACCGAAAGCCGACATTTCGGTGCCGGTCGGCTGCATTTTGCCAAGCGTTTCCATATTGTCTTTCTGGTCTTGTGCAAAGCTGGGAGTGCCGGCCAAAACAAGTGCTATCAATGCGGACGAACACATCGGTAATCTACGCATGAACTCCTCCCTGATTCTTTTTGGAAGTCGAAGCAGTTACAAACTTAGCAATAAGACCGTTCTCGCGATAGATCCTGCCTCCCTTTCCGATGTTGGCCCCGGCTGGATTCCGATATTTTCCCATTATTCGGTTTGGGACACCGCCACCTCAGGGCAGCTTGACAGTGACCTTCAGGCTGCCGAACCAGTCTGCCACATTGGCGATGTCACTATCGGTTAGATCCTTGGCGATAATCGACATCTGATCGTGCTGGCGGGCGCCGGATCGGAACGCCTTGAGCTGCTTCTGGATATATTGCGGACTTTCCCCAGCGAGGTTTGGAACATCCGGGTTTTTGCCGATTCCGTCCACCCCATGACAGACTGCGCAGACGGCCTGGACCTTGGTCTTGCCGAGCGCGGGATCCGCCGTCGCTTGCGAGGCGAAGCCGGCGAGTTCTGCAACAACAACAAAACCAAGCATTGCAAAGACGAACATTCGTTCGGGCCCCTTCACTTTGTCACTGTCCATAGAGATAGGCCGGCAGCCATAGCGTCATCCCCGGCCACAGATACATGATGACGATGCACACGATCACGATGAGCATGTAGGGCATCATGCCGCCAAAGATCTGATTGAGCGTGACATGCGGCGGCGACACCCCCTTCAGATAGAAGGCCGACATCGCCACCGGCGGCGACAGGAACGCCGCCTGCAGGTTCACAAAGACGAGCGTCCCCCACAGGATCGGATCGATGTCGAAATGCTTGAGCAGCGGCAGGAAGATCGGCACGAAAATGATGATGATCTCCGTCCATTCGAGCGGCCATCCGAGGATGAAGATGATCGCCTGCGACAGGATCATGAACTGGACCGGCGTTAGATTCAGCGACAGCACCCACTGCTCGACCAGCGCCTGACCGCCGAGAATGGCGAACACCCCCGAGAACAGCGCCGAGCCGACGAACAGCCAGCACACCATGGCGGTGGTCTTGGCGGTGAGGAACACCGCTTCCTTAGTCCGCTTCCAGTCGAGTGTGCGCGCCTGCAGCGCCAGAAGGAACGCCCCCGCCGCGCCGACCCCGGCCGACTCGGTGGCTGTCGTGATGCCGAACAGGATGACGCCGAGCACCACCACGGTGAGGATGCCGAGCGGCATCACCGACACTGTGAGGAGCTTCACCACCTGGAACCGGTCGGCGTTCATCCGCGCATAATAGCGGACGAGCATCAAGAGCAGGATCACCGCGATGGCAGCAAACCAGATATAGAAGCTCTCACTCGGGCCCTGCTGCGACGGTGACAATGCCGGCCCGACGGCTTCGGGCGCGCCCAGCTGCTCGAGTCCCTCTTCCGGCGCCGCGGCTTCAGCCGCCTGCTGGTGAATGACCACATACCACCAGATCGTCCACAAGGTGCTGCCGATGATTGCGAATGGCACGAGCGCGGTGACAAAGTTCTTGAAAAGCTCCCAATAATTGAGCGGCTTGCCTGTCTCGTCCACGATCTCCTTCGCCCGCGATGGAGCAATCAGTGAACGGACAAGCGCCACGAGCATGTTGGGCGAATAGGCAGCCTGGAATTGCCGCACCCACTCCGGCACCGGGACGCGGGTCTGCTCCTCCGGAAGCGGCGGCGCAATCTTGGGGTTGATCACCGCCCAACCGAGAATATAGGCGAGATAGAGCAAGGCCAGGAAGAAGCCGGGAAACATCGCCGCGGCATAGAGCTTGACCACCGACTGCCCGGCGACCGCCGCATAGACGATAATCATCACGGATGGCGGAATCAGGATGCCGAGCGTCCCGCCGGCGGTGATCACGCCAGAGGCAAGCTTGACGTCATAGCCGGCCCTGAGCATCGGGTTGAAGGCGATGACGCCCATCAGCACCACCACCGCCCCGACCAGGCCGCTGGCAATCCCCCAGAAGGTGCACACGATGAGCGTCGCGACGGCGAGCGAGGCCGGCACCCGCCGGAACGCCAGCTGGATGCTGTAGAACATTTTGTCGACCAGCGCTCCGCGCTCCATCACATAGCCCATCAGCACGAATAGCGGGATGGAGATCAGGACGTCGTTTGTCATCGCGCCATAGGTCCGCTCGACCATCAGGTCGAACACGCGATTGTGCAGCCAGGGTTCGGCTGGGTTGTAGAAGGCGATGAAGCCGAAAAAGATGCCGAGTCCCATCAGCGTGAAGGCGGTCGGGAACCCCATCATGATCACGACCACGATGAGGGTCAGCATCAACAGGCCAAGCGCGGGATCGCTCATGTTTGAAGGTCCCCACCCATGCCGCGCTGTCGGGCTGTCTCGTCGATCTCCTGAGCCCGCTCGATGGCGCGCTTGCGCTCATCCTCGCTGATATACTCGCTATGGGCGAGCTGTTCCTCAACGACGTCGATCTCGGCGACGTCCTTGAGGCGAGCCGGCCACTCGCCGGTTCTGAGGCACACGACGCAGCGCACGATCTCGGCAATACCCTGCAGCATGACCAGCGCGCCGGCGATCGGAATGACGGTCTTGAAGTGGTAGACTGGCGGGCCGTTCGCCGTCACATTGGAGTGCTCGTCGATGCGCCAGGAATCGGCTGCATATTGTTCGCCGGCATAGATCAGTGCCAGGATCCCGGGAATGAAGAAGACGAAATAAAGGACGAGATCGAGCGTCGCCTGGGTGTGCGGCTTCATCGAGCTGTAGAGGAAATCGCCGCGGACATGCGCATTCTGTGCCAGCGTGTAGGCACCCGCCAGCATGAACAGCGTGCCGTACATCATGTTCTCGACATCGAAGATCCAGGCCGTCGGCGCATTCAGGAGATAGCGCTTGACCACCTCGACGCACACGATTGCCATCAGCAGCATGATCAGCCATGCCGCCGCCTTTCCCACCC
>JBIOYR010000034.1:0-6532 GCA_044870245.1 Aestuariivirgaceae bacterium
GTCGCCACCGTATCGCGCATGGCGAGGCTGGCGACGAAGGAGAGCTGCGCCGCATGAGCAAGCGGCACCGCCAGCGTGATCAGCAGCGTTGTATGGAGATTGCCTGGCGGCGATGCCCAATCGCGGCCATGGCGTCCGCGCCCGGCCTGCTGGCTGCGCGCCATGATCCACAGCGGGCCGCGATTGCCGGCGGCATGAAGGCGGCCCGCCTCGCTGTTCGTTGAATCCACGACCTCGAGGGTGAGCTGCCTGATCACTGCTGCCGCCCTAGAAAAGCGATTGTGCGGCCGCCTGAGCCATGACCAGGAGCGGCTGGGCAAAGAACACGAAGCCGAGCATGAACAGACCCATCATTGCCGCCACCAGATTGATCTCGAGCGGCGCCGGATCGAAACGCGGCGCCGGCTCGTCGAAATACATGATCTTGACGATCCTGAGATAATAATAGGCACCGACCACGCTCGTCAGCACGCCGATCACCGCCAGCGCCACCAGATTGGCCTTGATGGCCGCCAGGAACACGAAATATTTGGCGAAGAAGCCGGCGAGCGGCGGGATGCCGGCGAGCGAGAACATCAGCATTGCCAGAACGAAGGCGAGGCCGCGATCGCTGCGGGCGAGGCCGGCAAGCTCGCCGATCTCCTCGACTGCCCGGCCATTGCGCCGCATGGCGATGACGCAGGCAAAGGAGCCGAGCGTCATCATCATGTAGATGAGCATATAGAGCACGACGCCGCGCACGCCCTCGGGACTGCCGGCGGCAAGCCCGATCAAGGCATAGCCGACATTGCCGATCGAGGAATAGGCGAGCAGCCGCTTGATGTTGCTCTGGCCGATCGCCGCAAAGGCCCCGAGACCCATCGAGGCGATCGAGATGAACACCACGATCTGCTGCCAGTCGGCGGCGATCGCCGGGAACGGCGTGATCATGGCGCGCACGAACAGCGCCATCGACGAGACCTTGGTGGCGGCAGCGAAGAAGTTGGTGACCGGGGTCGGCGAGCCCTCATAGACGTCGGGCGTCCACATGTGGAACGGCACCGCCGACACCTTGAAGGCGAGCCCGGCGATCAGGAACACCAGGCCGAAGATCAGGCCGATGCCGGCGCCATTGGCCCTGATCTGCTCCGCCAGCGCCGCAAAACCGGTGACGCCGGTGAAGCCGTAGATCAGCGACACGCCATAGAGCAGCATGCCCGAGGACAGCGCGCCGAGCACAAAATATTTGAGGCCGGCTTCCGAGGAGCGGACATTGTCGCGATCGATCGCGGCGACGACATAGAGCGCCAGCGACTGCAGCTCGAGACCCATATAGAGCGCGATCAGATCGTTGGCCGAGATCATCACCATCATGCCGACCGTCGCCATAAGGATCAGCACCGGATATTCGAAACGGTCGAGCTTCTCGGCCTTCATGGTGGCGGTCGACATGATGATGGCGAGCGCCGAGGCGAACAGCACCATGACCTTCATGACCCGCGCGAAAGTGTCGACAACCAGGCTGCCGTTGAAGGCGGTCGCTCGTCCCGGTCCGCCGAGAATGACGAGTCCGGCCGCGCCGGCCAGCACGATCACCGCCAGAATCGCGATGAGATCGAAGCTTTCGCGCCGGTCGCGCATGACGCCGAGCATCAGGAGAACGAGGGCCGAGACGACGAGCAGGATCTCCGGCAGCGCGGCCTGGGCATCGGCGTGAGCGAGGATATTCGACATCGAGCGGTTCCTCAGGGCGCAAGCGCTGCCAGCGGCTTGACGACGGCAAGGCCGGCGGCGAGCTGGCTCATCAGGCCGCCGACGGTCGCGGCATAAAGATCCATGACCGGCGCCGGGTAGATGCCGAACAGCACCGTCAGAGCCGCGAGCGGCATCAGGGTCACCGCCTCGCGGCGGTCGAGATCGAGCATGCCGCGCAGCGCCGGCTTGGTCAGCGGCCCGAACATCACCCGGCCAGAGAGCCACAGCGCATAGGCCGCCGACAGGATGACGCCGAGGGTGGCGAACACCGCCACCCAGCTGTTGACCAGGAAGGCGCTGAGCAGCGTCAGGAACTCGCCGACGAACCCCGATGTCCCGGGCAGCCCGACATTGGCCATGGTGAACACCATGAACACCAGCGCATAGGCCGGCATGCGGTGGACGAGACCGCCATAGGCATCGATGTCGCGGGTGTGCAGCCGGTCATAGATGACGCCGACGCAGAGGAACAGAGCGCCCGACACCAGGCCGTGCGAGATCATCTGGAAGATCGCGCCCTCGATCCCCTGCTGGGTGAGCGAGAAGATCCCGATGGTGACGAAGCCCATATGGGCGACCGAGGAATAGGCGATGAGCTTCTTCATGTCCTCCTGGGCGAGCGCCACCAGCGAGGTGTAGACGATCGCCACCACCGACAGCGTGAACACCAGCGGCGCGAACATCTCCGATGCCACCGGAAACATCGGCAGCGAGAAGCGGATGAAGCCGTAGCCGCCCATCTTCAGGAGGATGGCGGCCAGGATCACCGAGCCGGCGGTGGGCGCCTCGACATGGGCATCGGGCAGCCAGGTGTGGACCGGCCACATCGGCAGCTTCACCGCGAAGGAGGCGAAGAAGGCGAGCCACAGCCAGGTCTGCATCTCGGCCGGGAAGCTCGGCCGCGCCAGGATGGCGGCGATGTCGCTGGTGCCGGCGTGCCAGAACATCGCCATGATGGCGAGCAGCATCAGCACCGAGCCGAGCAGCGTGTAGAGGAAGAACTTGAAGCTGGCATAGACCCGCTGCGGACCGCCCCAGATGCCGATGATCAGGAACATCGGGATGAGGCCGCCTTCGAAGAACAGGTAGAACAGGCCGAGATCGAGGGCGCAGAACACGCCGATCATCAAGGTCTCGAGCACCAGGAAGGCAATCATGTATTCCTTGACCCGCCGGTCGACCTTGAAGCTCGCGAGAATCGAGATCGGCATCAGGAAGGCGGTCAGCAGCACGAAGGGCAGCGAGATGCCATCGACCCCCATGTGATAGGTCATGGCGCCGCCAAGCCAGGGATATTGCTCGACGAACTGGAAGCCCTTGGTGGCCGGGTCGAAATCGGCCCACAGGATCAGGCTGAGCAGGAAGGTGATGAGGGTGGTGAACAGCGCCGTCCAGCGCATGTTGCGCACCGCCACCTGGTCGTCGCCGCGCACCACCAGGATGAACAGCGCGCCGATCAGCGGCAGGAAGGTGATGGCGGAAAGGATCGGCCAGGTCGACATCAATGGACCCCCGTGAAGGAATAATAGGTCACGAGGGCGGCGACCCCGATCAGCATGGCGAAGGCATAGTGGTAGAGATAGCCGGTCTGCAGCCTGATCACCCGCTGGGTGACGTCGATCACCCGCGCCGACACCCCGTCCGGACCGACCCCGTCGATCAGCCGGCCGTCGCCATATTTCCACAAGGCCCGACCGAGCCACAGAGTCGGGCGGACGAACAGCGCATCGTAGATCGCGTCGAAATACCAGGCGTTGAGCAGGAAGCGGTAGAGCGGCTCGTGGCGTTCGGCCAGCCGCTTGGGAATGGCCGGATCGCGGATGTAGAAGAGCCATGCGAGCGCGAATCCGGCCGCCAGCATGACCATCGGCGCCGCGACGATGAGGGCGCTCACATGATGCATCTCGGCGAGGATGTTGTTGTCGCCGCTGCGATAGAGGGACGTCCCCCAGAACAGCCCCTCCTCCTCGCCGATGAACGAGCCGGCGAACAGCAGCCCGGCGAACAGCGAGCCGGCGGCGAGCAGATAGAGCGGCACCATCATGACCGGCGGGCTCTCATGGGCGTGGCTCATCGCCTCGGGCGTGGCACGCGGGTTGCCATGGAATGTCATGAACATCAGCCGCCAGGAGTAGAACGCGGTGAAGAACGCCGCGACGATCAGCAGCGCCACGCACAAGGATGCGATCGCCACATGGCCTTGCGCGCTCGCCACCGCCTCGATGATCGCGTCCTTGGAAAAATAGCCGGCGGTGAGCGGAAAGCCGCACAACGCCAGCGTCCCGATCAGCATCATCGCCCAGGTGAGCTTGAGCTTGGGATAGAGCCCGCCCATCCGCCGCATGTCCTGCTCGCCGTCGAGCGCATGGATCACCGAGCCGGAGCCGAGGAACAGCAGCGCCTTGAAGAAGGCATGGGTGAACAGGTGGAACATGCCGATGCCATAGGCGCCGACGCCGAGCGCGGCGAACATGTAGCCGAGCTGCGCGCAGGTCGAATAGGCGATGACGCGCTTGATGTCGTTCTGCACCAGGCCGACGGTGCCGGCGAAGAACGCCGTCACCGAGCCGATCAGCAGCACCGCCATGCGCGCATCAGGGGCGAGCTCGAAGAAAGGCGACATCCGCGCCACCAGGAACACACCGGCCGTCACCATGGTCGCGGCATGGATCAGCGCCGACACCGGGGTCGGCCCTTCCATGGCATCGGGCAGCCAGGTGTGCAGCAGGAACTGCGCCGACTTGCCCATCGCCCCCATGAACAGCAGGAGGCAGATGACGGTCATCGCATCGTAATGGCCACCGAGGAAGAAGATGGTCTTGCCGACCTGCTCCGGTGCTGCCGAGAACAGCGTGTCGAGCTCGATCGAGCCGAACAGCTTGTAGGTGGCGAAGATCCCGAGCGCGAAGCCGAAGTCGCCGATCCGGTTGACGATGAACGCCTTGATCGCCGCCGCATTGGCCGACGGCCGGTCGTACCAGAAGCCGATGAGCAGATAGGAGGCGAGGCCGACGCCCTCCCAGCCGAAGAACAGCTGCAGCAGATTGTCGGCGCTGACCAGCATCAGCATCGCGAAGGTGAAGAGCGACAGGAAGCTGAAGAACCGCGCCTGATGCGGATCGTGGCTCATATAGCCGATCGAGTAGATATGGACGAGCGACGACACCGTGGTCACCACCACGAACATCACCGCCGTCAGGGTATCGACCCTGAGCGTCCAGTCGGCCGCCAGGCCACCGGAATGGATCCAGCGCATGAGCTCGACCTTGTAGGTGTGCTCGCCATAGGCGACGTCGAAAAAGGCGTACCAGGAGAGGAGCGCCGTGAGGACGAGGAATCCCGAGGTAAGATATTGCGGGAAGGTCGATCGGGTGCCGTGGCCCTCGCCGTCATGGGCCTCATCATGACTCGCGACCGGATGGTGACCGCTCGTCGCATCATGACCTTCGGGCGTGCCGTCGATGCTGATGCGGCGGAACGCTTCAGTGCCGAAGAAGCCGGCTATCAGCGAGCCGATGAGCGGCAGGAAGACGATGAGGATGAAGACGCTGTTCATGCGGGTGCGATCAGCCTTTCATCAGATTGATGTCCTCGACCGCGATGGTTCCGCGGTTGCGGTGATAGGTGACGAGGATGGCGAGCCCGATCGCCGCTTCGGCGGCTGCGACCGTCAGCACCAGGAGCGCGAACACCTGACCGACGAGATCGCCGAGAAATGCCGAGAAGGCGACCAGGTTGATGTTGACCGCGAGCAGCATCAGCTCGACCGACATCAGTATGACGATGACGTTCTTGCGGTTGAGGAAGATGCCGAAGATCCCGATGGTGAACAGGATGGCGGCGACGGTGAGGTAGTGACCGAGCGCGATCGTCATCGTCAGATCCCCTGCCCTGGCCTGACATGGCGGATCTCGATGGCGCTCGCCGGATCGCGCGCCACTTGCTCGGCGACGCTCTGACGCTTCACGCCGGGCTTGTGGCGCAGAGTCAGCACGATGGCGCCGACCATGGCGATAAGGAGAATGAGGCCGGCGGCCTGGAAGTAGAACAGATAGCGGGTATAGAGCAGAAGGCCGATCGCCTCGGTGTTGGACAGCGTCCCGGGCGCCGGCACCGGTGCGGCGACGACCTTGAGGAGCTCCGGCGACAGTGTCCAGGCCCCGACCACCAGCCCGAGCTCGCCGAGCAGGATCAGACCGATGGTGGCGCCGACCGGGAGGTAGTTCAGCATGCCCTGGCGCAGCTCGACGAAATCGACGTCGAGCATCATCACCACGAACAGGAACAGCACCGCCACCGCCCCGACATAGACCACCACCAGGATCATCGCCAGGAACTCGGCGCCGAGCAGCACGAAGAGTCCCGCCCCGTTGAAGAAGGCGAGGATCAGGAACAGCACCGAGTGGACCGGGTTGCGGGCGGCGATCACCATCACCGCCGACGCGATGGCGACGGCCGAGAAGAGGTAGAAGAAGAACGCGGCTGCCATGGGCTTCCCGTCAGCGATAGGGCGCGTCGAGCGCGATGTTGCGGGCGAGCTCGCGTTCCCAGCGGTCGCCATTGTCGAGCAGCTTCGCCTTGTCGTAGAGCAGCTCCTCGCGGGTCTCGGTCGCGAATTCGTAATTGGGTCCCTCGACGATGGCATCGACCGGGCAGGCCTCCTGGCAGAAACCGCAATAGATGCATTTCACCATGTCGATGTCGTAGCGCGTGGTGCGGCGGGTGCCATCATTGCGCCGCGGCCCCGCCTCGATGGTGATCGCCTGGGCCGGGCAGATCGCCTCGCACAGCTTGCAGG
>JBIOYR010000035.1:0-11335 GCA_044870245.1 Aestuariivirgaceae bacterium
CCCTATGCCCGGCCGATCGCCAACCTCCATCCGGTGATCGACCTGAGACGGCGCCGGCTCCTCAGGCTCGACGATCTCGGCGCGATCCCGCTGCCGCCGGAAAGCACCGCCATCATCCATCCCGAGCCGCGCCAGGATCTGAAGCCGCTGGCGATCACCCAGCCGGAAGGCGGAAGCTTCACGGTCGAGGGCAATCTGATCGGCTGGCAGAAATGGCAGCTTCGCCTCGGCTTCAATGTCCGCGAGGGGCTGACCCTCCACACCATCGGCTATGAGGATGGCGGGCGCTTGCGGCCGATCATGCACCGCGCCTCGCTCGCCGAGATGGTGGTGCCCTATGGCGACCCGACCGGCCGCAACTATCGGCGCAATGCCTTCGACACCGGCGAGTACGGTATCGGCCAGTTCCTTGACCCGCTGAAGCTCGGCTGCGATTGCCTCGGCCATATCCGCTATGTCGATGTCTGGAGCCATGACTGGTTCGGGCGGCCACGGCTCATCACCAATGCGGTCTGCATCCACGAGGAGGATTTCGGAATCCTGTGGAAGTTCAGCGACCTCGCCCGCCGCCAGACGACGGTGCGCCGGTCGCGCCGCCTGGTGGTGTCGACCACCGCCACCATCGGCAACTATGTCTACGGCTTCTTCTGGTATTTCTATCAGGACGGCACCATCGGCGTCGAAATGAAGGCGACCGGCGTGCCACTGGTGTCCGGACGACGGGTCGGCGAGAAATCCTCCCATGGCGCGCTGGTGGCCCCCGGGATCGATGCCCATGTCCATCAGCATGTCTTCTCCTTCCGCTTCGAGATGGCGGTGGACGGCGAGCGCAATTCCGTGTCGGAGGTGAATTTCTCAGGCGCCCCGACCGGTGAGGACAACCCTTATGGCAATGCCGTGCGGATCACCGAGACGCCGCTCGCCTCCGAGGCGCAGGCGCAGCGCCTGATCGATCTCGCCGCATCGCGCTATTGGCGGGTCACCAACCCGTCGGCGCGCAATGCGCTGGGCGAGCCTGTCGGCTACCGGCTGGTTCCGGGCGCCAATGCTTTGCCGTTCCTCGACCCGGAATCGCCGGTCGGGCGGCGCGCCGGGTTCATGTACCGGCATTTCTGGGCCACCCGCTATGACGCCGACGAGCTTTACCCGGCGGGCCGTTATCCCAACCAGCACGCTGGCGGCGACGGCCTGCCGCGCTGGACCGCTGCCGACCGCTCCCTGGAAAACCAGCGCATCGTCGTCTGGTATACGCTGAACTACCATCATCTGCCGCGCCCCGAGGACTGGCCGGTGCAGCCCTGCGTCTATGCCGGCTTCCACTGGATGCCCTCTGGCTTCTTCGACTACAATCCCGCCCTGGACGTGCCGCCGCCGCCCTAGGCCCTAGAATGTGAAGTCCACAGCAAAAATCCCGGATCCGTGGCAAACACCACACCGCCTCGTCCTCCCTCCTGAAATAGAATGCGCTGAACTTGAGGCGATTCGGGTGGAGGCGAGGGGATTCATGGCGGGCCCGTTCATGCTGGTGGTCTTTGTCTTCTTCGGGTTGGACTCCAATCCCCAATTCACCCAGCGCACCGAATTTTTCCATTCGCGCGATGCCTGCAAGCTCGCCGGCATGTTCGCGACCGGCGAGATGAAATACCGCCTTCTCGGCAAGGAGACCAAACCCTACGAGGTCTGGTTCCACTGCACCGAGAGCGGTGCCGAGCTGGTGCCGGTGAGCTGAAGAGAGGCAGTAGGCATTAGGCAGTAGGGAAGAGCACCGACCGCTGCCTACTGCCGACTGCCTAACGCCTCATGCCTTACTCCGCCGTCCATCCGCCATCGATCGGCAGCGCCGCGCCGGTGATCGATGCTGCAGCCTCACCGCACAGGAATACCGCGAGCGCGCCGATCTCGTCGGTGGTGACGAATTTGCGGGTTGGCTGGGCGGCAAGAATCACGGTCTTCACCACCTCCTCTTCGCTGATGCCGCGGGCCTTTGCTGTTTCCGGAATCTGCTTTTCGACCAGCGGCGTCAGCACGTAGCCCGGGCAGATGGCATTGCAGGTGACGCCATGCTCCGCCGCTTCGAGCGCCACCGTCCGGGTCAGGCCCAGGAGCCCGTGCTTCGCCGCCACATAGGCCGATTTGAACGGCGATGCGACGAGCGCATGCGCCGAGGCGATGTTGAGGATCCGGCCGAAGTGCTGCCGCTTCATCCCGGGAAGGGCACCCCGGATGGTATGGAAAGCGGAGGTGAGATTGATGGCGAGAATCTGGTCCCATTTGTCGACGGGAAAGGTTTCGATCGGCTCGACATGCTGGATGCCGGCATTGTTGACCAGGATGTCGACCTTGCCGAAGGCTTCTTCGGCCATGCCGATCATGGCGACGATCTCGGCGGGCTTCGACATGTCGGCCGGCGAGTAGAGAGCGCTGACGCCGAACTCTTTCGCCATGCCGCTGCGCAGCACCTCGATCTCATTGGCCTTGCCGAAGCCGTTGAGCATGACATCGACGCCTTCGCCCGCCAGCGTCCGGGCGATCGCCAGTCCGATTCCGGAGGTCGAGCCGGTCACGATTGCCGAACGACCGGTGAGCCCGCTCCTGGCGGCTCCGTGCTTTGTCTCTGCCTTGGCCTTCATTGACTGGATCTCCTGGAGAGGTTTATGGCTTTCCGAAATTTTTGTCGTCGCCGTCCCCGCTGCAATATCACTGGAGGCGTCTTTAACGCCGCAGGAGGATCACTTTGCCTTGTACCGCGTTAGGCTTCTGCTGGGACCGGTTTACAATGTCATAAGCGAGAAAGTATGAAGATTGCACTGGTCGCGCCGCTCATCGAGAGCGTCCCGCCGAAGCTTTATGGCGGAACCGAACGGGTCGTGTCGTTTCTCGCCGAAGAGTTGGTGGCCGCCGGCCACCACGTGACCCTGTTCGCCTCGGGCGACTCGGTGACGAGCGCCGAGCTCGTCCCATGCTCGTCCTGCGCGATTCGCCTGGCGCCGGAACGCTATGATCCGGTATTCCAATATATGTGCCTGCTCGATGAGCTTCACCGCCAGTCGGATCGCTTCGACGTCATCCATTTTCACATCGACGTTCTGCATTTTCCGCTCTTCCGGCCGATCGCCCACCGCACGCTGACGACGCTGCATGGGCGCCAGGATCTCGTCACCCTGACCCCGGTCTACAAGCGCTTCCCGCAATTCCCCCTGGTGTCCATCTCCAACGACCAACGTCGTCCCATCCCCTTTGCCAACATCATCGCCACCGTCTATCACGGACTGCCGCTCGATCTGTTCCGTCCGGTGGTCGAACCGCACGGCCGCTACCTTGCCTTTCTCGGCCGCATTTCGCCGGAGAAGGGGCTCGAGCGGGCCATCGACATCGCCTTGCGCGCCGGCCTGCCTCTCAGGATCGCTGCCAAGATCGACCCGGTCGACACTGCCTATTTTGCGCACGCCATCGCGCCGCTGCTCAGGGCGCCGGAAATCGACTTCGTCGGGGAGATCGGCGAAGGCGAGAAGCAGGAGTTTCTCGGCAACGCTGCAGCGGTGTTGTTTCCCATCGATTGGCCCGAGCCCTTCGGCCTGGTGCTGATCGAGGCCATGGCCTGCGGCACGCCGGTTCTCGCTTTCCGCCGCGGCTCGGTTCCCGAGGTGCTCGATGAGCAGACAGGCGCGATCGTCGAGTCGGTCGACGAGGCGATTGCTATTTTGCCGCAAGTGATGAAGCTCGACCGGGCCATGGTTCGGACGCGATTCGAGCAGCGGTTCTCCGCCGCGCGCATGGCCGCCGACTATGTTCGTCTCTACGCTCAAACGATGAAGTCCGACAGGCCGACATTCGAGATCGTGTCGCATGATGCCCGCCGATAACGGCCACAAGGAGAGCCCGTTCTACATCGTCGATAGCGGGCCGGCGTCGCGGCCGCGGCGCACGCTGAAGCAAGGCGACACCTTCATCATTCTCGACAGCTACGGGGAGATGGGGGTGGCGCCTGGCGGTCCGGACGGGCTGTTCCACGCCGACACCCGCTATCTCTCGCGCCTGGCAGTGACCCTCGACGGGCGCCAGCTTCTGGTTCTCGGCTCGACCATCCTGCATGACAATGCCGGTGCGGTGACCGACCTCACCAATCCCGACATCGTCGTCGACGGCCGGATCACCATGCCGAAGGACACGATCCATCTGTCGCGATTTCTCTTTCTGTGGGACGAGATGGTCCATGAGCGCTTCTCGCTCCACAATCACGGCATCGATACCGTCCGATTCGTTCTCGCCCTCGGCTTCCGTTCCGACTTCGCCGACATCTTCGAGGTGAGAGGCCTGAAGCGGCCGGCACGCGGTCGCATTCTCGAGCCCGAGCTCTCGTCGTCGGGCGTCGTGCTCGCCTATGATGGGCTCGACGGCCTGCGGCGCACCACCGAGATCGCCGTGAGCCCCGAGCCCTTCACGCTCGAGCGCGCCCAAATCTGCTATGCCGTCGAGCTTCCCCCGGGCGGCCGCTGGACCGGCTTCCTCACCATTGGTTGCGGCAAGACGAAGGCGGCCTCGGCGAAGACCTTCCTTGCCAGCCTCCGCCTGGCGCGCCGGTCACATACCCGACTGCGCCGTCAAAGTGCCAGGCTCGCGACATCGAGCCCGATCGTGAGCCAGGTCATCGACCGCTCGGTGGCGGACCTCGCAATGCTGCTCACCGAGACGCCGCAGGGACAGTTCCCCTATGCCGGTATCCCCTGGTTCTCCACCTCGTTCGGACGGGATTCCATCATCATCGCCATCGAGCTGCTCTGGCTCGATCCGGGAATCGCCCGCGCTGTGCTGAACAGGCTTGCCGCCTATCAGGCGCGCGCCGACGACCGCGCCTCCGATGCCGAGCCCGGCAAGATCCTCCATGAGATGCGCAGCGGCGAGATGGCCCGGTTGGGCGAGGTTCCCTTTGGCCGCTATTACGGCAGTGTCGATTCGACACCGCTCTTCGTGCTGCTTGCCGGCCGCTACTTCCAGCGCACCGGCGACATCGAGACGCTCAAGCGGCTGTGGCCGCACATCCTGGCGGCTCTGCACTGGATCGACGGTCCCGGTGATCGCGACGGCGACGGCTTTGTCGAATATCACCGGGCAACCGACAAGGGCCTACTCAATCAGGGCTGGAAGGACTCCTATGACGCGATCTTTCACGCCGATGGCACGCTGGCCGAGGGTCCGATCGCATTGGTCGAGGTCCAAGCCTATGTCTATGCCGCCAAGCGCTCGATCGCCCGCGCCGCCGAGATGCTTGGCGAGCATGACCATGCGGCAAGGTTGCGGCGCGAGGCGCAAGCCCTCGCCGAGAATTTCGACGAGGCCTTCTGGTGCGAGGCGATCGGCTGCTATGCCATAGCGCTCGACGGCGAGAAACGCCAATGCAGGGTGGTCAGCTCGAATGCCGGCCACGCCTTGTTCGGTGGCATCGCCCGCGCCGATCATGCTGCGCAGACCGCCGATCGCTTGATGCAACCCGACAGCTTTTCCGGCTGGGGGATCCGGACCGTGGCAAGCGGCGCCGCGCGCTTCAATCCGATGTCCTATCACAATGGCTCGGTCTGGCCGCATGACAACGCCCTCATCACCCTCGGCTTTGCCCAATATCGATTTCATGGCCACGTCCAACGGGTGGTCGAGGCGGTGCTCGCCGCAGCGATGGAGATGGAGCTTTACCGTCTCCCCGAGCTCTATTGCGGCTTCCGACGCTCGCGCGGGCGGGGCCCGACGCTCTATCCTGTTGCCTGCTCTCCCCAGGGATGGGCGGCCGCCGCGCCGCTCGCCTTTCTTCATGCCTGCCTGGGGCTGAAGTTTTTCCCTGAGCTCGAGGAGATCCAGTTGCATTCGCCGATCCTGCCGAAGCGGATCGACAGGCTGGAGATTCACGGATTGCGCATGGGGCAGGGGGCGATCGATCTGATGGTCCATGGGAGCGGCGCGGACCTTGCAATGGCCGTCCCGGCGCGCCAAGGTCAGATCAGGGCAATGATGATCCAGGAACCATGACCGCGATCACCGAACCTGAAGTGACGTGGCCGGAACTCCCCCTTGCCGACTGGCAGGAAACCTGCACCACGCTCCAGCTCTGGACCCAGGTGGTGGGCAAGATCCGCCTGGCGCTCACCCCATGGCTCAACCATTCATGGCACGTCGTGCTCTACGTCACGACCCGTGGCCTCACCACCTCGCCGATTCCATGCGGCGAACGGAGCTTTTCGATCGATTTCGACTTCATCGATCACCGGCTGGTCATTGCCGTCGATGACGGGCGGGTGCGGCAGCTCGACCTCAAGCCGCGCTCGGTTGCAGATTTCTATGCAACCGTGATGGTGATGCTCGACGACCTCGCAATCCCGCTCCGCATCAACCAGATGCCGAACGAGATTGCCGGCGCCGTGCGCTTCAGCGAGGACGAGGAGCATGCCTCCTATGATGCCGAATATGCCCATCGCTTCTGGCGCGTCCTGCTCGCTTGCGATCGCGTGATGAAGCAGTTTCGCACCGGCTTCATCGGCAAGGCGAGTCCGGTGCATTTCTTCTGGGGAAGCTTCGATCTGGCGGTGACCCGTTTTTCCGGCCGCACCGCCCCGCGCCATCCCGGCGGCGTGCCCAACCTGCCGAATTCGGTCGCCTGGGAGGCCTATTCGCATGAGGTGAGCAGCGCCGGCTTCTGGCCCGGTGGCGGCGCCGTTCCCCATGCGGCGTTCTATTCCTATGCCTATCCCGAGCCGCCGGGCTTCCGAACCGCGCCTGTCCAACCTTCCGAGGCACATTTCAGCGAGGCGCTCGGCGAGTTTCTCCTGCCCTATGACGCCGTGCGCCTGTCGCCTGATCCCGACGCGACGCTGCTCGCCTTCCTGCAGAGCACCTATGAGGCGGCGGCGACCGCCGCCAAATGGGATCGCCAGGCGCTGGAATGCCCGAGCGGTCGCCCCGGCGTCCCGCCGACGCTCGCTGCCAAGCGGTGATCGCGACCATGCACGGGATCGATCACCTCGTCCTTGTGGGCCATGATCTCGAGGAGATGATTGCCGCCTATCGCGCCTTCGGCTTCACCGTCACCCCGCGCGGCCAGCATCCCATGGGCACCGGCAATGCCCTGGTGCAGCTCCATGGCAGCTATCTCGAGCTCCTGGCCGTCACCGTGCCGCAGGATGTCCCCGACCATGCTCCAGGGCGCTTCTCCTTCGCCGCCTTCAATCGCGATTACCTCAAGCGCCATCCCGGCTTCTCGATGACGGTGCTGCGCACCTTCGACGCGCCGGCCGAGAGCGAGCGCTGGCGCGCTGCCGGTCTCGCGACGTACGAGCCTTTCCAATTCTCCCGCATGGCGCGCTGGCCCGACGGCAGCGAGCGGCGGATCGGCTTTTCCCTCGCCTTTGTCAGCAACCCGGCCGCACCCTGGCTCGGCCTCTTCGCCTGCCACCATCATGCACCCGAATATTTCGCGCAAGCCCCCTATCAGCGGCATGACAACAGGGCATTTGCCTTGCGCGACATCTGGATCACCGGCGGGCAGGCGCTCGATCTTGTCGATTACCTGAGAAAGGTGACGGGTTCCGACCGGGTGAGCGAGACGAGAGATTCAGTCGTGATCCGGACCGGCGATCAGTCCATCATTCTGGCGCGACCTGCCGCCTTCGAGGCGGCTTTCGGCATCGTCCCGCCGCATCCCGAGGACGGCCCGGCGCTTACCGGCTTCACCATTGTCTCGGCCGGCAGCGAGCGCCGCATCATTCCGCCTGAGGATGCGTTCGGGGTGACGATTGCCTTCACGCCGAGGAGCTGAATGAGCGATCTTGCATCAAGCCTGCCGATCAATCTCGCGCTCGAGCCCATGGAGGCGAAGCTCGTTGCCGAGCTCCCCGACGGACCGGGCTGGCAATATGAGCCGAAATGGGATGGCTTCCGCTGCCTCGCCTTCAAGGCGGGCGACGAGGTCGAGCTCAAGGGCCGGTCCGGCAAGTCGCTCGCCCGCTTCTTTCCCGACATGGTGGCGGCGGTGCGCTCGCTTCCCATCGGTCGCATGGTGGTCGATGGCGAGCTGGTCATTCAGCTCGGCGACAGCCTGTCCTTCGATGCCCTGCAAATGCGCCTCCATCCCGCCGCCAGCCGGGTGAAGAAGCTTGCCGCCGAGCATCCGGCGCGCTTCATCCTGTTCGATTGCCTGATGAGCAGCGATGGTGAAGGCCTGCTCGACAAGCCGCTCGTCGAGCGCCGCCGCTCTCTCGAACAGCTCGACCTCGCCTCCGGCGCCGCCATCTTCAGCCTGTCGCCAATCACCACCGATGTCGGCAAGGCCAGGGAATGGCTGCGCACCACCGGCGGCGACCTCGACGGGGTGATCGCCAAGCGCACCGACGCCTCCTACCGGCCGGGCGAGCGCGCCATGCTCAAGGTCAAGAACATCCGGACGGCGGACTGCGTCGTCGGCGGCTTCCGCTACGAGCGGGCAAGCCGCCAGGTCGGCTCGCTGTTGCTCGGCCTCTATGACAGCGCCGGCCGGCTTGACCATGTCGGCTACACCTCCACCTTGCCGCGGGGCGAGCGCGCCGAGCTGACCCGCTTGCTCGAGAGCCTTGTCGAGCCGCCGGGCTTCACCGGCGATGCACCGGGCGGTCCCCGCCGCTGGAGCACCGAGCGCTCGGCCGACTGGGAGCCGCTGCGGCCCGAGCTCGTGGTCGAGGTCCGTTATGATCACGTGACGGGCAACCGCTTTCGCCATGGCACGACGCTCGTGCGATGGCGCAAGGACAAGGCGCCGCGCCAATGCACCTTCGAGCAGTTGGAGAAGACCAAGGGGAGGGAGTGATTACCCATGGCAACGACCGGACTGATCTCCTATGAAGAGGCATCGCCGGAGGTCCGGCAGGTGTTCGACGACATCCGACGCACCCGCAAGACCGACTTCATCAACAATATGTGGCTGGCGCTCGCCAATGATCCGGAGCTGCTGCGGCGGACCTGGGCGGAGGTCAAGGCGATCATGGGGCAGGAGAGCGCCATCGATCCCCTGACCAAGGAGATGATCTACATTGCGGTTTCGGCGACCAATGGCTGCGGCTATTGCATTCACTCTCACACCGCCGCCGCCCGTGCCAAGGGCATGACGGACAAGCAGCATGGCGAGCTTCTCGCCATAATCGCGCTCGCCGCCAAGACCAATCAGCTCGCCTCTGCGCTTGCCGTTCCTGTCGATGCGGCCTTCGATAGGCAGTAGGGAAGAGCTCCGCTAATTGCCTATTTGCCTATTGCCTACTGCCTTTTCTTCGGCGCATCCGTAGGTGGTCGAGCCGCCGGCTTCGCATGTTCATGGCGGGAAAGCCACACCAGATAGGCCAGGGGAACGATATAGAGGGTCAACATCACCGCCAAAGCGATGTGCATCTTGGTGGTTATGTCCAATTGACCGGTCCTTCTCGCTCGGCTCACGTAAAAAAGGGCAGTCGGCAAACAGGCAGTAGGCAGTGATCCATGCTCCTACTGCCTACTGCCCAACGCCTACTGCCTTTTACCGCGTGATGTCCACATCCTTGGTGTCCCTGAGGAACAAGGCGCCGATCACCACCGTCATGATGGACACCACGATCGGATACCACAGGCCGTTATAGATATTGCCTGTGGCCGCGACGATCGCCGTGGCCAACAGCGGCAGCATGCCGCCGAACCAGCCATTGCCGATGTGATAGGGCAGCGACATCGACGTGTAGCGGATGCGCGTCGGAAAGAGCTCGACCAGGAAGGCGGCGATCGGCCCGTAGACCATGGTGACATAGATCATCATGATCACCAGGATGATCTCGGCCAGAACCCAGTTGATGCGGGCCGGGTCGGCGGCCTTCGGGTAGCCGGCAGCAGCCAGCGCCGCCGTCCACTTGTCCGTGTCCCAGCCATCGATCTGAGTCTGGCCGATCGAAACCGAGGGCGCCGTTCCGGCAGGCGCTGCTTCGGTGGTGAAGGAGAGCCCCTGCTTGGTCAGGAAGTCCTTGGATTTGTCGCAATCGGTGAATTTGGACCACGGCCCGACGAAGATGTGGAAGTTGCAGGTTGCCGGATCGACGCGCAGCACCACCGGATTGGCTGCCTGGAACTCGCTGAGCGCCGGGTTGATGGCGTTGGTCAGCCCATGGAACAGCGGGAAATAGGTGAGCGCCGCGATCAGGCAGCCGGCCAGAATGATCTTGAGGCGACCGATCCGGTCCGACAGCCAGCCGAAGAAGATGAAGAACGGCGTGCCGATCAGCAGCGCGATCGCGATCATCGTATAGGCGGTGACGTAGTCGACCTTCAGCGTGATCGTCAGGAAGAACAGCGCATAGAACTGCCCCGTGTACCACACCACGCCCTGGCCTGCCGTCGCCCCGAGCAGCGCAAGCAGCACATAGCGATTGTTTGGATAACGCAGGAAGCTGTCGGTCAGGGGCGACCTCGACCCGCGTCCCTCTTCCTTCATCTGTCGGAACACCGGCGATTCACTGAGCCTGAGCCGGATATAGATCGAGAAGACGAGAAGGATCAGCGAAACCAGGAACGGCACCCGCCAGCCCCATTCCTTGAACATTGCCGGATCCATGTACACCCGGCACAGCCCGATCACCAGGAGCGACAGGAAGAAGCCCAAGGTCGCGGTGGTCTGGATCCAGCTCGTGGCATAGCCGCGACGGTCGGATGCCGCATGCTCGGCCACATAGGTCGCCGCACCGCCATATTCGCCGCCGAGCGCCAGGCCCTGCAGCAGCCGCAATGAAACCAGCAGGATCGGCGCAAGCCAGCCGATCTGCGCATAGGTCGGCAAGAGGCCCACCGCGAAGGTCGAGAAGCCCATCACCAGGATGGTCACCAGGAAGGTGTATTTGCGGCCGACCAGATCGCCGACGCGACCGAACACCAAGGCGCCGAACGGGCGGACAAGGAAGCCCGCGGCATAGGTGGCGAACGCCGACAGCAGGGCCGCCGTGTCGTTCCCCGAGGGAAAGAACAGCGCGGCAAAAAACGGCGCCAATGTTGCGTAGAGGTAGAAGTCATACCACTCGAAAACCGTCCCGAGCGAGGAGGCGAACACCACCTTCCGCTGCTCTTGTGGGGTGACGACGACACCTCGTCCGACCGTTTCCACGCGATCCGCTGCGATGTCTGACATGCTTAGGCTCTCCTGGACTTATCATTTCTTGTCCTCGGGCAATAATGTGCCCGAGAAGAGCACAGCATATCATCGCAGATGCGCTGTCTCCCAGAACTTCACGTTATGGGATTGGTATAAGACGCAAAATCGACCCCTGGTCTCACAGTCGCAAGATCCCGGATGTGACCCGGACCGCCTGGC
>JBIOYR010000036.1:0-21991 GCA_044870245.1 Aestuariivirgaceae bacterium
AGGCTCTCGAGGATGTCGGCCGTGTCCTCGAGCTTGATCCAGTTGAACTGGATGTTCTGGCGGGTGGTGAAGTGCCCGTAGCCGCGGTCATGGCGCTCGGCGATGTCGGCGAGGCGGTCGAGCTGGCGCGACGACAAGGTGCCATAGGGAATGGCGATGCGCAGCATATAGGCGTGGAGCTGGAGATAGAGGCCGTTCATCAGCCGCAACGGCCGGAACTCGTCCTCGCTGAGCTCCCCCGAGAGCCGCCGCAATGCCTGCTCGCGGAACTGGGCGGTGCGCTCGGCGACGAAGCGATGATCGAACTCGTCATAGCGGTACATGGCTCACTCCGTCGGCTGGAAGCCGCCGCCCAGCCCCTCGGCCTGCTTGCCGAGATCGGCGCGGACGGAAGGCCCAAGGGCGCGGATGCGCTCGCGGATATGGAGGGCGCGAACCCGTCCCTCGCGCCGTTCGGCCTCGAAGAGATAGGGCCCGGTGATCAGATTGGACCGGACGCCCTCCTCGCCGCGCGCCTCGAGCGCCGCCGCCGAGCCGGGCTCGAGCGCGACGGCCGCCTCGTCGATCCGCTCGCTCCACCGGCCGGAGCGGGTGAGGAACACCACCACGCCATCGGCGAGACGGTTGGCGGTCAGCACCTTGCCGGTGTCCACCGGGCTTGCCTTGTCGATGTTTCTCACAGGGGCGGTCACGATGCTCTCCGCTCGATCTGAACAGCCGAAGCCGCGGGGAACCGCACGACGGCTGCCGACTGCCGGGCCTTGGCGAGGCCGATGAAGATGATGGCGGGGCCGCTCACGCCGGCCGTCGCCGGACCGAGCCGCGCCACCGTGGTCTCGATGACGCGCTCGCTCACGAGCGTGCCGTTCTCGACGATGGTGACCGGGGTCGATGGGGCGATGCCGGCATCGGCGAGGCGTTGCGCGATTTGGGGTGCCGCGCCGACGCCCATATAGACGGCCATGATTGCACCGGGCTTGGCGAGCGCCGCCCAGTCCTGCTCGGCGATGCCATCCTCGGAGGCACCGGTCAGGAGCGTGATGGCGGTGTTGCGGCCGCGATGGGTCACGGCGAGGCCGATCGATGCGGCGCAGCCCAACGCCGCGGTGATGCCTGGGACGATCTCGACCGGGATGCCGGCTGCTTCGAGCGCCGCCTGCTCCTCGCCGCCGCGGCCGAAGACATAGGGATCGCCGCCCTTCAGACGGACGACGTTCAGTCCCTTGCCGGCTTCCTCGATCAGGATCGAATTGATGGTGCTCTGCCGGGGCGACAGCTTGCCGGGGGTCTTGCCGACCGGGATGCGAATGGCATCGCGGCGGGCATATTCGAGGATGCCCGGTCCAACGAGGCGGTCATGGACGATGACGTCGGCCTCCTGCAGCTTGCGCTGGGCCTTGAGGGTCAGAAGCTCGGGATCGCCGGGGCCGGCGCCGACCAGCGCGACCCGACCGGTGCGGTGCTTGGGGCTGGCATCGAGCTCGGCGGCGAGCGCCGACTCGAAATCTGCCGGCTCGTCGGCGAAAAAGCTGTCGCGCAGCGCCCCGAAGAAGAAGCGCCGCCAGAAGTCGCGGCGCGGAGCACCCTGCTCGAAGCGGGCGGCGACCTTGGCGCGGAGCGCGATCGCCCGGTTGGCGAGCGCCCCGAGGCGCGGCGGCAGCATCGCCTCGATCTCCTGGCGGATGCCCTGGCCGAGAACCGGCGCGGCCCCCTCGGTGCCGATGGCAACGACCAGCGGATCGCGGTCGACGATAGCCGGGGTGATCGCGGTGGAGAGATCGGCGCGATCAACGACATTGACCGGGATGCCCCGGACCTTCGCGGCGGCCGAGACCACCTTCTCCAGCTCCTCATTGGCGGCGACGAACACCAGGGCGGCGCCATCGAGCATGCTGTCCTCGAAGGCCGTGCCCAGCCAGGCGACGGCGCCATGGCTGACCAGGCCGTCAAGCTCGGGGTGGAGCCGGTCTGCCACCAGTGTCACGACGGCTTCCGATTTGAGCAGCAGCCGGACCTTGCGCAGGGCTTCTTCGCCGCCGCCGACCACGACGACGCGGCGCTCGCGCAGGTCGAGAAACATCGGGAAGTAGCGCATCGGAACCTCCTCAGGCGGCCGGCGCGAGCCGGACATGGAGGCCGTCCAGGGCCTCCGAAAAGATGAGCTGGCAGGACAGGCGGGAGGTGGATTCGAGGACGGGGACGGTGTCGAGCATCGCCTCCTCGTCGTCATTGGCGGGGTGGAGCTGATCGGCCCAGTCCTCGGCGACCACCACATGGCAGGTGGCGCAGGCACAGGCGCCGCCGCACAACCCACCGGCATCGAAGCCATGCTCGCGAATGATCTCCATCACCCGCCAGCCCTCGATCGCATCCAAGGCGTGCGTTCTGCCGTTCAGATCGGTCACGTGGATGACACCCATTTAAGCCTCGTCAGCGCCGTCGTTCTACCAATCGAACTTGCATTTCAGCCGAAAAATGGGCTAACTGCTTAAGGATGCAGCAGGCTGCTGTGCATCGTTCGTTATTACGAACATATGTTTTAAGAAGAGAACATGACGATGTCAACCCGCCGCGGGCGCAAGTCTTCGGATCCTGCGGAAACGGAGATCACGCCGGCGCTGGGCAAGACCATCCAACGGTTGCGCAAGGCCTACAACATGTCGCTCGGCGAGCTGTCGGAGCAATCGGGCGTCGCCAAGTCAATCATCAGCCAGATCGAGCGCAACGAGACCAATCCGACGATCGGCACGGTGTGGCGGCTGTCGCGGGCACTCGATACGACGATCGACGAGGTGCTGAAGGTCGACGATGCGCCGATCTTCATCGAGCACCAGACCAAGTCGGGCATCCCGCTGCTCGAAAGCCAGGACGGGCTGTGCCGGCTGGCGATCACCGGGCCGCTGAACCTGGTTGATTGGATCCAGTGGTACGACTTCCAGGCGCGGCCAGGCGGCGTGCTCGAGTCCGATCCCCATCCGCCCGGCACGATCGAGCATCTTTATCTACTGAAGGGCGAGATCCAGATCACCGTCGGGGAGGAAACACGGACGGCGCGGGCCGGCGAAGCCATCCGTTATCGCGGCGACCGGCCGCACCGGCTTGTCAACACCGGCACCGGCGATGCCCATGCTCATATGATTCTGGTGTTGAAGACTCCGTAGGGGGCAATAGGCAAATAGCCAGCAGGCAGTGAGCGTGGTCTTCCCTAATGTCTACTGCCTGCCCAACCTTCCGCACCCACACCTTCACATCGTGAAAGGCGCCGCCGCCGGCTAGGCCGCTCTAATAGGGCGCTTGGAGGGTGCCTTCGCCTTCATGCGGCGGCGCAGACGAGGACGTACGACGATCTTGACCTCCTGATCAAGGCGTTGGGCGCAGCGCGAGAGCCGTTCGACCGAAAAGCGATTGACCTTTCCGTTGACCAAAGCCGAGACGTCCGGCTGCGTAAGACCAAGGACCTCGCCCGCTTTGACTTGTGTCAAGCCGCGTCGCTTTAGAAGAGCGCGGATCCTTCGAACCAGCTCTGCTTTCAGGAGCTCTGTTTCAGGTTCGTCAAACCGCAGGTCCGCGAAGACGTTGCCAGTGCTCTTGGTGACGGTGATTTCCTTGGTCAAACTCGTTTCTCCTCGGCATGAGCCTCAGCGGTTTTCAGGCGCTGCTTGATTAACTCAATCTCCTTCGCCGGCGTCGCGTTTCCTCTCTTCGATTTTTTCTGGAATGCGTGAAGTACATAAACAAATCCAGAGAACTTGACTGTGTAGACAGTTCGGAAGGTATCGCCATCAAAATCATCGACCACTTCCAGAACACTGGCACCTGAGAAGCCCCTTAGTGGCTTAGCGCGAGGGTGCTTGCCACCATGCTGGGCATCATTCAGCGCTTGTCCCATCAACCGCTTGACGTCATCTGGAAAGTTCCTGAGATCATCGAGGGACGAGCTTATCCATACAATAGACTTCTCCTCGCTAGATATAGCAGTTCTGCTATAAACTTTCACCATAGAATTCGTTCCGTCAAATATCGAGTTTTGGTAGCTGATTGCAGCAGGGGCGCCTAGCGACCTGGAGGGGGCGCCTCAAGCAGATTGTCTTAATTGAAAGTCATTCGAGGGAGAAGCATCCGGACAACCGTGGGCACGGGAGACTCTTCCCTACTGCCTACTGCCTACTGCCTACCGCCCAACCTTCCGCACCCACACCTTCACATCGTGAAAGGCGCCGCCGCCGGCCGGGGCGGGTTGATCGGCGCCGACCAGGGTGTTGATGCCATTGCCGTCCTCGAAGGCGTCGTTGGGCCAGATCGACTCGGCGATCAGCACGCCGCGCCTCAGGCTGTCATTGGGCTCTACATGGAGCGTCACGACGCCGCGGTGGTTGCCGAGCCTGACCTTGTCGCCGGCGGCAAGGCCGAGGGCCGCGAGGTCGGCAGGGTGCATCATCACCGTCGGCCGCCCCTCACGGCGCCGCGAGGTCGGCGTCTCGTTGAAGGTCGAGTTGAGGAAGCCGCGGGCCGGGCTGGTGGCGAGCCGGAACGGGTGCTGGTCATCGGTGCCCTCGATGACGTCCCAATGGTCGGGCCATTGCGGCATGGCCTCGACCGGGCCGAACGGCCCGATGTCGGGGCGATAGCGGGCTTGCCGCCAGTCGGGCCGGAAGCGGAAGCGGCCTTCGGGGCGCGCAAAGCCCGAGATGAAATGCGCAGTCTCGAAATCGGGCTGGATATCGAACCAGCTGTCGCGCTCGAGAGCGGTAAGGCCGTCGCGGCCGGAATTCACCAGCGTCCAGTCGATGAGCTCGCGGGGCGTCATCGCAAAGCCCGGGTGCTCCGCCCCGACGCGCTTTGCCAATGCCTGGATCACCTCGTGGTTGGAGCGGCATTCGCCGGGCGGCTCGACCAGCTTCGGGCCGAGCAGGATATGCTGGTGGCCACCCCCTTGATAGAGGTCGTCATGCTCGAGGAACATGGTCGCCGGAATCACGATGTCGGCCATCCGGGCCGTCTCTGTCATGAATTGCTCATGGACGCAGGTGAAGAGGTCGTCACGGGCGAAACCCTGCTTGACGAGGGCCTGCTCCGGCGCCACCGACACCGGGTTGGTGTTCTGGACGAGCAGCGCCGTGATCGGCGGGCCACCGGCGAGATCGTAGGGGTCGTTGGTCAGCACCGGCCCGATCCGCGTCTGATCGAGCACGCGCACCGACGGGTCCTTCACGTCGAGCCCCTCGATCATTGTCTTGTTCCAGCGATAGATGCCGGAGTTCGACTGGAGCGCGCCGCCGCCCTCGTGCCGCCACGCTCCGGTGACCGCCGGGATCGACATGACCGCATGGATGTTCACCGCGCCGTTGCGCGAGCGCGAGAAGCCGTAGCCGACCCGGAAGAAGGTGCGCGGGGTGGCGCCGATCAGCCGGGCGAGCGATTCGATCTCGGCTGCCGGAACGCCCGAGATCGCCTCGGCCCATTGCGGCGAGCGGTCCGCGAGATGGCGGGCAAGGCCGCGCGGGTCGTCGGTGTACTTTTCCATATAGGCCCAGTCGGCGAGGCCGTCGCGGAACAGCACATGCATGATGGCGGCAGCGAGCGCCCCGTCGGTGCCGGGCCTGACGATGACGCCGATATCGGCCTGCTTCATCGTCGTCGTCTCATAGATGTCGATGACGGCGATCTTTGCGCCGCGCTCGCGCCGCGCCCTGACCGCATGGGTCATGACATTGATCTGGGTGTGGGCGGGGTTGGTGCCCCAGATCACGATCAGATCGGACTTCGCCATCTCTCGCGGATCGGTGCCGGCGACCCGCCCGGTGCCGGCGCTGACGCCGGGCCAGGCGAGCGCCACGCAGATCGTGTCGTACATGCCGCAATAGCGCTTGGCATGGCGCAGGCGGTTGATGCCGTCGCGCATGACGAGGCCCATGGTCCCGGCATAGTAATAGGGCCAGACTGACTCCGGCCCGTATCGCCGCTCCGCCGCCAGCATCGCCTCGGCGGTCTCGTCCAACGCATCGTCCCAGGAGATCGGCAAGAAATCGCCGCTACCCTTGGGCCCGCGCCGCTTGAGCGGCCGCGTCAGACGGTCGGGATGGTGGATGCGCTCGGCATAGCGGGCGACCTTCTCGCAGATGATGCCGGCGGTGTAGCTGTTGGCGCGGGCGCCGCGGACCCGACCGATCGTGCGCTCGTCGAGCACCTCGACCTCGAGCGCGCATTGGCTCGGGCAGTCATGCGGGCACACCGATATCCGATTGGCGATTTTGGGAGTAATATTCATGCGGTGAATCATAGACGGTCGGATGGTGGCCGTCACGAGCCCCGCTTTCCGCCATGGATGTGATCGAGTCGACCCAGAATCCCCTGGTCAAGCTCCTGCGCAGCCTCGACAGACGCAAGGAGCGACGCGAGAGCGGCCTTTTTGTCGCGGAAGGGCTGGTCGTCCTCGCCGAGGCGGAGCTCGCCGGGTGGACGCCGGAATCCCTGTTGGTCGATGCCGAGCGACTCGGCGATGAGGCGGTTCAGATCGCCATCGCGCCCCACCGGGCTTCTGGAACCCGGCTGGTCGTCGCCAGCCGGCGGGTCATGGCGGTGCTGAGCAGCCAGGACAATGTGTCGCCGGTGATCGCCGTGTTTCGCCATAGGCTGGCGCCGCTGCCAAAGCCGGGCGAGGTCAAGGGCACCTGGATCTGCCTCGAATCGCCGCGCGATCCGGGCAATCTCGGGACGATCATCCGCACCGCCCATGCAGCTGATGCCGAGGGGCTCATGCTGCTTGGCAATGCCTGCGACCCGTATGGGCGCGAGGCGGTGCGGGCGGCGATGGGATCGATCTTCCATCTTCCGATCATCGCGATCGGCGAGGAGCGGCTCAAGCGCCTCGCCGGCGGCTGGCCCGGCGACATCATCGCCGCCGACCCGCGTGCACCTGAGGATTTCCGCGGCTCCTACCGCCAACCCGCCTTGATCCTGCTCGGCTCGGAGGGGCAGGGACTGTCGTCCTCGGTGAATGCGCTGGCAACGAGGCGCGTCGCGATCCCGATGCCGGGCGGAACCGAAAGCCTCAACCTGGCGGTGACCGCCGCCCTGCTGCTCTACGAGCTGCTGCCCGTCAACGCGGTGCCTTCCGGATGAGGTCGGCCTCGACCCGGGCACGGGTTTCGGCGTCGAGCAGATGGCCGAAGTCGCTGAGCGCCCGAGCGATCACGTCATATTCGCGGCGGCGATAGGTCTTCGGGAAAACCTCCCCGGCATCCGAACGGTGAAAGGTCCGGCCGATGGCGTGCCAAAGGTCTGCATGGCTGAAGCCAAGGCTGTATGTCATGGTATGTCCCCATTGGTGATTGGTCAGCAGAGTTGACCTAATCTAGTCAGTTGGTGTGTGGTATACCAGTGCTGCTGTTGCGCTGCAGCAAAGACCAGGAAGCATGACTTCCCATGGACTTGGAGACCGGAGAGCTGCGGCAGGCAGCAGCCTATGAGTGGCAGGGAATGCGGGACGGAATGCGGGCGGCATTCTCGGTCGCCAGCCTGGCACTCGCATGTTCATCTGTTGGCTATGGCGCATTCCTGCACTCGCTCGACTTCGGCTTGCTGCCAGGGTTGTTCTCGACGCTCGTCATCTGGGCGCTGCCCGGCCAGGTGGTGTTCGCCGATCAATGGATGAAGCAGGCCGGCCTGCTGGCCACGGCCTTGGCGGTGACACTGACGGCCGTCCGCCTCCTGCCGATGACCGTGCTGGTGCTGTCGCGCGCCAGGCTCCAGGGTGCCAGCCGCTGGCCGGAGTTCGTGGTGGCGCATTTCACCGCAATCACCATGTGGGTCATCGCGACCGCGGGCATGGGCGGCCTCAAGGCCGAGCGGCGCATCCCGTGGCTCCTCGGCCTCGCCATCACTTTGGTGTCGGGCATGATGGCGTTCACCACGATCGGCTATTTTCTCGCCGAGCTCCTGCCGGCGTCGCTCAGTGCAACGCTCGTCTATTTCACGCCGGCTTTCTTCCTGATCTCGCTGTTCGGCACCGCCCATTGGCGGTTCGACTATGTGGCGATCGTGCTCGGTGCCCTGATTGCGCCGGTCGCGGCGACGATCGCCCCGCGCTTCGACCTTCTGATCGCCGGCCTGGTGGGTGGGACGGTCGCCTATCTCGTGGCGCGGCCGCGGAGTGGGGCGACGCGGTGAGCGAAGGGGCAGGGGACAGCGGCATCTCGATCTATCTGGCGATCCTCATCGCCGGCTTCGCCGTCACCTATGTGTGGCGCTTCCTCGGCGCGCTCGCGGTCACGACGCTGCACCCGGAAAGCGAGGTGCTGCTCTGGGTGAGGGCGGTTGCGACGGCGCTGGTGGCGGCACTGGTGGCCCGGCTGATCACCGCTCCAAGCGGGCTCCTGGCGGAGGCGCCGGCGGTGGCGCGCTATGGCGGGATCGCCGTCGGGCTGCTGACCTTCTCCGTCGTTCGCCGGGTCGAGCCTGCCACCGGTGCGGCGATCCTCGCCTTCTTCGCCCTCGACAATCTGGCGTGAGTCAGCGCTCCTTGGCCAACACGGTGCGGATCTTCTCGGCATTGGCGGCGAGGACCTTCGGGTCGGCCATCTTGCCGCCGGGGGGCTTGAGATCGACGCCGCGGTGGCGCGGCATCACATGGAAATGAGTGTGGAAAACCATCTGGCCGCCGGCCTCTTCGCTGAATTGCTGGACTGTGACGCCATCGGCGGCAAAGGCCGCCTTGACCGCCTGGCTGAGCTTGCGGACGGCGAGGACCGTGGCGATGAGGTCGTCGTCGGCGATGTCGAGGATGTTGCGCGACGGCTTCTTGGGCAGCACCAGCACATGGCCGTCGGCGCGCGGCATGATGTCCATGATGGCGACGGTGCTCGCATCCTCATGGACCCGCTCGCTCGGGATCTCGCCGCGGAGGATCTTGGCGAAAACATTGTCGGGATCATAGGCGGCCATCGGTTTTCCTCCCTGCTTCGTCAGAAATCCTGCTCCTCCAGCGTCTGTTGCCGGAAGGGCGAATGGGCCGACAGCAGCGCTGCATTCTCCGCGACCTCCATGCGCTCGGCTGCCAGATAGTCGCGGACGGCGCGGGCGAGCCGCGGGTCGCGGATATGATGCAGGCTCATCGTCGTCGAGGGAAGATAGCCGCGGGCGAGCTTGTGCGGTCCCTGGGCCCCGGCCTCGACCCGCTGCAACCGTCGAGCGATGGCGAACTCGATGGCCTGGTAGTAGCAGGCCTCGAAATGCAGGCACTCATGGTGCTCGATCGCTCCCCAATTGCGACCGAACAGCGCGTCGGAGCCGATGAAGTTGAGCGCCCCGGCGACCGGGCGGCCCGCCCGCTCGACCATGACCAGCAGCACCTGGTCGCGCATGGTCTCGCCGATAATCGAGAAGAACCGGCGCGTCAGATAGGGCGAACCCCATTTGCGCGAGCCGGTCTCCATGTAGAAGCTGAAGAAGGCGTCCCAGTGCTTCTCGCCGATTTCGGCACCGGTCAGCCAGCGAAAGGCAAGACCGCTGCGGCGGACCGTCTCGCGCTCCTTGCGGATGTTCTTGCGCTTGCGAGAGGAGAGGTCGTTGAGGAAGTCGTCGAAACCGGCATAGCCGCGATTGTGCCAGTGGAACTGGGTGTCGGTGCGCCTGAGCCAACGGTCGGTGCCGAGAAGGGACCATTCTGGACCGGAAGGGAAGGTGATGTGCACCGATGATGCGCCGAGCTCCTCGGCAAGCGAAAGCGAAGCCTCGGCGAGGAAGGTGCGATGGAGGTCGCGCTGGTCGCCCGGCGGCACCAGCAGGCGAGGGCCGGTGACCGGCGTGAACGGCACCGACGCCTGGAGCTTGGGGTAGTAGCGCCCGCCGACCCGCTCGATGGCATCGGCCCAGCCCCAGTCGAAGACATATTCGCCGCGGCTGTGGGACTTGAGATAGCAGGGCATGGCGCCGAGCGGCTGGCCGGCAGCATCCTCGAGCAGCAGATGGCAGGGCCGCCAGCCGGTGCGCGCGCTCGCCGATCCCGATTGCTCGAGCGCCAGGAGAAAGGCATGTCCCACGAAGGGATTGAAAGGTTCGCCCGCCGGATTGGCCAGCCGGTCCCAGGTCGCGGCAGGCACCTCCGCCATGCCGCCCAGCACCCGCGCGGTCAGCGTCGCGGTGGTCTTTCGCGTCATCGCGGCAGGAAACCCTCGAAAGTGATCTGGTCGCAATAGCGGCGGGCCCGCCGTGCCTCCGCTTCGGATCGGACGGTCCATGACAGGACCGGCAGCCCGGCCGCGCGGAAGCGACGGGAGGCAGCGCTCGGCAGCCCCGCCAGCTCGAATGACAGGAATTGTGGCCGGCTCCGCGCGAGATGGGCAAGGTCGCGCAGGGCGAGACGTTGGGCGAACGGCACGGCGCGCCACGACCGGTCGATCACCCGATCGGCGACAATGCCGCGCACGATCTCGGGCGCGCGTTCCGCCAGGCCGGCAACGAGCCGGCTGTCGAACGACATCAGCGCGAACGGACCGCGATAGCCGGCGAGGCCGGCGAGGACGGCAGCCAGGAGCTCGGCGTTGCGGCGACCGGCGCTCTTGAGCTCGATAACCAGGAGGACCCGGCCGGCGATCTGCTCGAGAAGCTCCGGGAAGGCGGGGATGCGGTCGCTGCCGCCGGCAAGCGCGGTGCGGGTCAGCTCGGACAGCGGGCGGGCAGCGAGGAGACCGGTCTCGCTGGTCAGCCGGTCGAGGCGCTCGTCGTGAAACACCACCGCCCCGCCGTCCCCGGTAAGCCGGATGTCGCATTCGATCGGGTAGTCATGGGCCATTGCCGCGGCAAACGCCTGAGCGCTGTTCTCGATCCGCCCGGCGGCGCGGTCATGCAGGCCGCGATGGGCGATCGGCCGCGCCGTGAGGAAGCGAAGATCGCGCGCAGGGCAGGATCTGAACAACGGCCTTAAGCGACCTCCGCGATGGCCTCGACCTCGACCGCGACATTCAGCGGCAGCGAGCCCGAGCCGACGGCCGAGCGGGCATGCTTGCCGGCATCCCCGAACACCTCGACCATCAGGTCGGAGGCGCCGTTCACCACCTTCGGATGGTCGGTGAACTCCGGCACGGCATTGACGAAGCCGACCAGCTTGACGATGCGTTTGACCCGGTCGAGATCGCCGTCGCAGGCGGCCTTGAGCTGGGCGATGATGTTGATGGCGCAGAGCCGCGCCGCCTTTTGCGCCTCCTCGAGCGAAATGGTGCCGCCGACCTTGCCGAGATGCTCGAACTTGCCGTCCTTCAGCGTCACCTGGCCGGCCGTGTAGACGAGATTGCCGGTGCGAACGAAGCCGACATAATTGGCCACCGGGACGGCCGGCGTCGGCACCACGATTCCAAGCTTCTCGAGTTTGGCGTCGATCCTGCCCATCGCTTTAACTCCTCACGATCTGAAACGGACTTCCTCGCGATAGCATGCCGGAACGATCGCGGGAACCGCCCCGCCGCAGGCGGCGTTAGCGGCGGCGATCACCAGCAAGGGCATCCCGTAAATGCGTGTCACTGCCAAAAGCCATCGCTCTCATGCCGATTTTGACTTCACGGAACCCATCATCAAGAGGCATTATCGTCGCCGTAGGGGAAATCGAATCAGCACGGTGACGGGGTCGGGGAGATCCGGCATGAGCGTCAATGTGACCTGGCATGAGGAAAATCCGATGCCGGAGCGTCCGTGTCGCATGGTGCGGGTGCTGTGGCATGCCCGTCATGCGCTGGAATGCGGCTGTCGGTCGGTGCCGAGTTCCATTCGCGAAGAGGTCGAGGCGGAGCTTCTTCGCATCCGCAGCGCCGAGGCGAACGCCTTCGGGTAGGGCAGGCGCCGGCCCCGCGGCGCCCCACACGGACGTGATGAGGCGTGATCGCCGGTTCCGGTTGCCATCCCGGCAGGTTTGAGCCACTTGGCTTGGGGCTCGACTTTCGGAGGTTGGCAAGCGCGTGACACCGTGGACGGATCGCACTGGCCGGTTCTCGCCGCTCAAGGCGCTCGTCCTCGCCGGCACGATCGCACCGGCGCTCTGGCTATTCTGGCGCTGGCGGTCCGGGACGCTGATGCCGCTCCCCTTCGACGAGGCTACCCATTTCACCGGCACCTGGGTCATCCGCTTTATCCTCATCGCGCTCGCCATCACGCCCGCCCAGCGCATCTTCCGCTGGAACCGGTTGGCGCTGGTCAGGCGGCTGCTGGGGGTCGCCGCCTTCGCTTATGCAGCCTTCCATTTCTCGCTTTATGTCGGCGACCAGAAGTTCGACCTCATCAAGGTCGGCTCCGAGATCGCCCTGCGGATCTATCTGACCATCGGCTTCCTGGCGCTGCTCGGGCTGACGGCATTGGCCACGACCTCGTTCGACGCCATGGTCCGGCGGCTCGGGGTCAATTGGAAGCGCCTGCACCGGATTGCCTATGTCATCGCCGCCCTCGGCATCCTGCATTTCTTCATGCAGTCGAAGATCGACGTCACCGAGCCGACGCTGATGCTCGGTTTCTTCATCCTGCTGATGTCATACCGACGGCTGTCGGCGGCTCAGATTGCCCCGCCCGCCTGGCTCGCCGGGGTTGCGCTGATGAGCGCCGTCCTGACCGCCGCGCTCGAGGCCTGCTGGTACGGGCTGGCGACCGGTGTGCCGGCGCGGCTCGTCCTTCTTGCCAATCTGCAGTTCCCGACGCTGATCCGGCCGTTCTGGATCGTCCTCGGCACCGGGCTCCTGGTGTCGCTCGCCTCGGCGCTCCTCGCCTATCTGCGTGGCAGCCGCATGGCTGTCGCGCGCTAAAGCGGGCTCGGGACGCTTTCCGCGACGAGGAATCGCGATCCATTCTCTATCCCTGCCGTCCTCGCTATAGTCGGCCGGATCGTCGATAAATCGCAGAAATCCCTATCCGACAGCACAGAGATCCCCCCGCCCATGACCAAGATCGTGTTCCTCGACCGCGGCACGTTCGGCCCCTCGGTCGAGCTTGTCCGGCCTCATTTCGAGCATCAATGGGAGACTTATGAGCAAACCGCCGAGCGCGACGTTCCGGCGCGTCTGAAGGGTGCGACCATCGCCATCACCAACAAGGTGCCGATCCGCCGGGCGGCGCTCGCCGAGCTTCCCGAGCTCAGAATGATCTCGGTGGCGGCCACCGGCTACGACGTGATCGATGTCGAGGCCTGCCGGGAGCGGGGGATCGCCGTGTCCAATGTGCGCGGCTACGCCACCAACACCGTTCCGGAGCACACTTTCGCGCTGATCCTGGCGCTCCGGCGTCAGATCGCCGGCTATCGCCAGGACGTCATCAAGGGCATGTGGCAGAAATCCGGCCAGTTCTGCTTTCACAGCCACAACATGCGCGACCTTGCCGATGCGACTCTCGGCATCATGGGCGAAGGCAGCATCGGCCAGTCGGTCGCCCGCATCGGCCAGGCCTTCGGCATGCGGACCCTTTACGCCGCCCATAAGGGCGTCGCCGGGCTGGGACCGCTCTATACCCCCTTCGAGACGGTGCTCGAGGAGAGCGACATCATCACCCTGCACAGCCCGCTGATGCCGGCCACCCGCAACATGCTGGCAATGCCGGAATTTCGCAAAATGAAGCGCCGGCCGCTGATCATCAACACGGCGAGGGGCGGCCTCGTCGATGAACAGGACCTGGTCAAGGCGCTGGACGAGGGCCTCATTTCGGGAATAGGTTTCGACGTCCTGACGAAGGAGCCACCGGACCCCACGCACCCGCTGCTGGCAATTGCCGATCGACCCAACGTCATCATCACTCCCCATGTCGCCTGGGCAAGTCAGGAGGCCATGGAGGAATGCTGGAGGCAGACGGTGAAGCACATCGACGATTTCCACCGCGGGCAACCGACGAACCTGGTCACCTGATGACGAGTTTTTGGTCACCTGATGGAGCATAAAGCCTTGCTTCTGCGCAGCCTCCTCCTTGGCGCAATTCTGCTGGCGCCCGTCCTCGGCCTGCCAGCCCGCGCCGACACAACCTCCCTCGTGCCGCATCGCGGCATCTATGACATCGGCCTCAAATCGGCCCAGGACCGCAGCGGCATCACATCGGCTCAAGGGCGAATGGTGATCGAGGTCCAAGGCGGGTCCTGCGAGGGCTGGACGGTCGATTTCCGCATGGTGAACCAGTTCATGACCGAGAGCGGCACCTCGCGGCTCCTCGATGTTCGCTCCTCCTCCTGGGAGTCGCCCGATGGCAAGGAGATGCGCTACAACGAGCGGCAGTTCGTCGACAATGCGCTGCAGGACGAGTCGAACTTGACCGCGGCGGTCGGCAACGAGGGCAAGCCCGGCAAGGGCAAGATGACGAAGCCTTCCGAGAAGGAATTCGAGATCCCGCCCGGCACGATCTTCGCAGTGGCGCATCAGATCAAGCTCGTCGAGCTCGCCCGCAAGGGCGAGACCCGCGACGCCAGCATCGTCTTCGATGGGTCCGACGGCGAAAAAAGCATGGAGGTGATCTCGTTCTTCGGCGGGCCCCGCAAGACCGAGAAGGTCGAGGCCGCGAAGGTGCTGAGCAACATGACCAGCTGGCCGGTGTCGATCAGCTATTTCCCCCGCAAGGGCGGCAAGTCCGAGGAGACGCCAGACTATCAGGTCTCGATGCAGCTGTTCGAGAACGGGGTCTCCGGCGATCTCGTGCTCGATTATGGCGAGTTCGTGCTCAACGCCCATCTGGCCAAGCTCGATCTGCTCGAACCGCCGAAGTGCAAATAGCGACAATCGGGAGGTGATTCATGAAGCTCGATCAGGACCGCGAGATCATCGAGGTTGCGCGCCACACCGAGCAGGTGACGTTCCAGCCATCGACGCGGCGTACCCGGAGCGGCTTCCACCTGCCGATGCTCGTCCACGAGCGCCTGGCATTCTCGCCGGAGGAGTATATCCGGCGCTACGACGTGATCCAGGATGCGATGGCGCGGATGGAGCTCGACGCGCTGTTGGTGAGAGGTCCGGAGAACATCACCTATGTGATCGGCTATGAGACCCCCGGCTATTACAAATATCACTGCGTGGTGATCCCGCGGAACGGCGAGCCGATCTTCCTGGTGCGCGACTTCGAATGGCTGAACACGCCGGAATTCGCCTGGTCGGGGCGGATCGCCAAGGTTTATGACTGGGATCATCCGCCCTCGGTCACCGCCAACATCTTGAAACAGCTCGGTCTCAACCGCGGCAAGCGGATCGGCGTCGAGAAGCAGTGCTTCTTCTATACGGTCGAGGAGCACGAGACGCTGGTTTCCGACATGCCGGAGAACCAGTTCCTCGATGCCACCCACATTCTGTGGGATGCCCGCATGATCAAGTCGCCGGACGAGATCGAGGTGATGCGCCGCTCGGCCGCGCTGGTCGACAGGGCGACGCTGGCAGGCTACGCGGCGACCGAGCCCGGTGCCACCGGCGACCACATCAATGCGGTGGTCAATGCGACGCTGTTCGAGAATGGCGGCGAATATATGGGTCTGCCGCCCTTCGTGCTCGCCGGCGAGCGATCGTGCCTGCCGCATCAGACCGGCGGCAACAACCGGTTGAAGCGCGACGACGTGATGTATTTCGAGATCTCCGCCTCGCAGCATCGCTATTGCGCGGCGCTGATGCGGACCATCTTCCTCGGCTCGCCCAAGACCGAATGGATCGATGCCGCCAAGGCCTGCATCGATGCCCTCAACGTGGCGCTCGAGGTGATCAAGCCGGGGGTGACCCCGCATGAGGCCGACACCGCGGCGCGCGCCATCACCACACGGGCCGGCTTCGGCACCTATCACCGCAACCGGCTCGGCTATTCGATCGGCATCAACTACCCGCCGGACTGGGGCGAGGGCGAGATCATCTCGCTGCGCCAGGAGGAGCACCGGCCGATGGTCGCCGGCATGACCTTCCACATGCCGCTGCTCTGCCTCAAATACCGCGAGTTCGGCATCGGCTTCTCGGAATCGATCGAGGTGACCGAGACCGGCTGCCGGCGGTTTTCGACTCTTCCCGCCGAGATCGTCATCAAGCGCTAGGAGCACGTTGATGGACACCGCATCCGACCGTTGGGAACGGCTGTCGCCGGAGTTCGATCAAGGGGTGGGCGAGCGGGCCTCGATCGGCCTTCTGGCGCTTGCCACCGACCGGATCGGCACGCTCGACACCGAGACCTTTCTTGCCGCACCGGGCGTTGCCATGTTCTCCACCCGGGTCCAGAGCTCGCCGGTGGCAACCCCTGAATCCCTCGCCAAGCTTGGCGAGCATCTGGAGGCGGGGACCCGGCTCCTGGTTCCCGGCTCGCGGCTCGACGTCATCGGCTTCAGCTGCACCTCGGGCACGGTGGCGGTCGGGGTCGCGGCGGTCCGCGCGGCAATCTGGCGGGCCCGGCCCGGGATCGCGGTGGCGACGCCGATCGAGGCGGGCGCCAAGGGCCTGAAGACGCTCGGGGCGCGCCGCATCAGCCTGCTCGTGCCCTATCTGCCCCGAACCGCCGATCTGGTCGCCGGCTATTTCGAGGCCGAGGGGCTCGCCATCACCCGCCGCGCCACCTTCGATCTCGGCGGCGATCCGGAGATGAACCGGCTCTCGCCGGACGCGCTCGCCAGGGCGGCGCGCGCCATCGATGATCCGACGAGCGAGGCGGTCTTCATCTCCTGCACGGGATTGCGCACCGCACCCGTCGTCGCCGCCCTGGAGCAGGAAATCGGCAAGCCGGTGGTGACCTCGAACCAGGCGCTGGCCTGGGATGCCTTGCGGCTTGCCGGAGTCGGCGACTCGCTTCCCGAACGCGGTCGGCTGTTCACCCTGTCTTAGGGAGAGTAACGCCGTTCTCGCCGGCGAGGCGCTGCAGCACCCGCCAGGTCTCATCGAGAATGGCGATCCCATGCTCGCGCTGATGGCGCGCTGCGGCAGCCGATCGCTCGAAGGGAATATGGATCGCGTCATGACCCTCGGCGAGGGCCGAGCGCTTGATGACGTCGATATACCACTCGGTGCGATCGAGGAATTCCTGCGGGTCGACCAGGCTCGCCGGATCGACGGCGAAGAAGAAATGACCCTGCGAGCGGGTCTCGCCGTCGGCCTGCCAGCCGGCGAGCTCGGGGCCGATGCCGGAGCCGGTCAGCGGCCCGCACAGCAGCCCCATGGCGAGGCCGAGGCCGAAGCCCTTATGGCCGCCGAGCGGACTCAGTGCGCCGCCCTGGCGGATGGCGCGCGCATCGTTGGTAGGCCTGCCCTTGCTGTCGAGGCCCGACCCCGGCGGCACCTCCTCGCCATAATAGGCGGCCTGGCGGGCCCTGGAGCTGGCAAGCGCGCTCGTCGCCATGTCGAGCACGAAGGGATCGCCGCGGCGTGGGATGCCGATGGCGAGCGGATTGGTGCTGAGCAGGCGCTCGCGCCCGCCATGGGGGTGGACGAGCGGCGGGCCGGAGGTCGTGACGAAGCTGATGAGACCGGCCTTGGCCAGTCGCATGGCGAAGGCGCCGATGCGGAAGATGTCGGTCGAATTGCCGATCGCGACCGTCGCGGTGCCGGTCTCGCGCGCCTTGCGGGCGAGGAGCTCGACGGCGAGCAGGGCCGCCACCTGGCCGATGCCGCGATGGCCATCGATCAGCACGCTGGAGGCGGTCTCGCGGGCGATGGTCGGGACGGCGCTGCCATCGATCAGCCCGCGCTTCAGGCCATCCATGGCGTAATAGAGATAGTCGACGCCCTGGGCGCCGACCCCGTGAAGATCCGCCTCGACGAAGAGCTCGGCGGCGATTTCGGCATGGCGCGGATCGGCGCCGGCGGCGACCAGCAGGTCGCGTGCCAGGCGCTGGAGCGCGCGGACTTCGATCCGGATTGTCGGACGCTCAGGCAAGGGTTCGCTCCCTTCGGGCTGTTAGTGCGGGAGCCCGAAGTCTAGAGGCGGCGGCGACTGAGACACGAGAAGAATTTGCAGCTTTTTGAGAAGATCGGTGAACTGGAGCTTGTCCCAGTCGAGCGGCTCTCCCTGCCACAGGCTTTGCAGGTCGGATCTGAGCAGCGGGACAAGCACTCTGGCGGCGGGAACCAACTTGAACCACGCGAGATCCCTGACGGTTTCGATCAGATGTTCGGCGCGCTCGAGCCGCTGCTCGTCGTCCTCGACTCCATAGTCGACGAGCTCGAACCGGTCGGGGAATATAGCGATGCCGAACCGCGATCTGTCAGGCGTCGCGAGGAGTTTCGCAATGCCGTGGGAGAACAGATTTTTGGTCTCTTTCCCCTTATGCCCGGCGAAGAATCCCGCAACCATCTTCTCGGCGATTCCGAAATTGGCGAAGGACTTGAACATGGACTCGACACACCGGGCCCCCATCACAGAAGCTTTGAAGACGTTGTCTGAGCCGAACGAGATCAGGAATTTTCCTTCGCGCTCATAAGTCCTGACCTTGGTGAAGCTCTCCGGATAGATTGCTTTCACCAGCCCCTCGAAGATGTAGCCCATCACTCGTTTGATGGGCGATTTCGGCGTGACATTGTGGAGCCGGATTTCCCGCTTGTTATTGTAATCATCGGCGCGATGCAGGGAAAAGCGCGGCAACGCGTGTTCCGGCGCACCGAGCCGCGGCGGCTTGGCATGGTCCAGCCCACCAACCGGATCCTCGAGCCGGCGCTCGAGCTTCCACCACCAATGCACCTCCGAGGTGCCCTCGACCCTGGACCTGCCGAGCACTTGCTCCAGGCGGCCGGGCGCAATCCCGGTGCCGATCAATGCCTCGATGACCAGGTCGCCGGTGGCAAGCTCGCCTAAATAGGGATTGGAACGGGCCGGGCGCAGCATGACCTTGGCAGCCATGACCGGGTCGTAATAGCCTGAGTCTTCATTGCACAGCCCGATGATCAGCTCGGTCTTCAAATCGGCGAGCAGGTCGTCGAAATTGATCCAGCGCCTCCTCGCCAGCTCCTGACTCCTCACCCCGGTCAGGAATTCGTAGCAGTCGACGAGTTGTGTCTGCCAGCTTGATGGCTCCCCCTCCGCCAGATCACGGAACTCCACGACCATCGACATATCGAGACAGTCGAGCAGGGCGAAGATCGCGTCATACTCCCCGATATAGCGAAACTGGTCAGCCCAACCGACCATGGTCGAGACCAAGCGTTCGTCAAGCTCGCACTTGTCGTCGATTTCGACCCGAGCGTGTCCATCGATGTCGATCTGAAATCCAATCTCCCATTTTATCGTTCTGCTAAGCTGGGTGAATTCCGTGGTCGGCGTGTACCGCTCGATCTTCTCGGTGAGCAGGCGTTTGGTGAGGTTGCCTGGCAAGGCCCGGTTGGCGGTCTTGACACTTGCCTGCCTCGGTGACGCCGTTGTCCACTTCGGCATCGCTGTTGTCGGCTTTGGCATCGCCGTTGTCGGTTTCGCCAGCGCCGTTGTGGGCACTTCCTGGTGCGGACGGACGTTTTGCACTTGCTGCCCACCCTGAATCAGCGCCGCGTTATTTTCTCGCCGCCCATGATTGCGATGGCGCGTTTTCTGGGTTCGGACTTTGTCCCCATTCGCTTCGATACTGTGTCCACTTCCCATTTTGTTCCCCGGCAGACCGTTTTCGGTTGGCGTTGGCCCAAGCATCCGTCTTAGCATTTACATGTCAGGCGTGACCTCCGGTTGTTTTACCGGGTCTCAATCCTCGGAGTCTTCGTCTCCAGGTTGCGGTTTGTCGCCGAATGCCCGCCCCTTGCCGACGATTGCCGGCCCGAAGCGAGCCCGCAGCTGATCCATCGCCAGCTCCGCCTTGGCCCTGGAACGCAGGCGCAGATCGAGCGTCTCGAAGGCCGGATCGCTCGCGACCGGCGCCAGGGCGGAGATGCCGATGCCGATCAGCCGGAACAGCGTGCCGTCGGCTTCGCGCTCGAGAAGCGGCAGGGCGGCATCGAACATGCGATGGGCGAGCTGGGTTGCGTCCGACAGCGAGCGGCTCCTGGTGCGCAGGCGGAAATCCCTGGTCTTGAGCTTGAGGGTGACCGTCTGGCCGGCGAGCTTCTGCGCCTTGGCCCGCCTCGACACGCGCTCGGCGAGGCGCCACAGGATCCGCGCCAGTTCCTCGACCTTGCCGATATCATGATCGAAGGTGGTCTCGGCGCTGATGCTCTTGGTGTCCTCCTCGCTCGACACCACGCGCAGGTCCTCGCCGCGGGCGAGGTGATAGAGCCTGGTGCCGAGGACGCCGAAGCGGCGGGTCAGATCGCGCTTGTCGAGCTGCTGCAGCTCGGCGATACGGGTGATGCCGGCGCGGGCGAGCTCTCGCTGCATGACCTGGCCGACGCCGTAGATGGCGCTCACCGACCGGCCTGCGAGAAAGGATTGGGTTTCCGATCGGCCGATCGCCGCGAAGCCGCGCGGCTTGTCGAGATCGGAGGCGAGCTTGGCGAGGAACTTGTTGTGCGACAGGCCGATCGAGACGGTGATGCCGATCTCCCTTTCGACATCGAGCGCCAGCGCCGCGAGCGCCCGGGCCGGGCTCATGCCATGGAGGCGCGCCGTGCCGGAGAGATCGAGAAAGGCTTCGTCGATCGACAGCGGCTCGACTGCCGGGGTGAGCGCCAGCATCCGGTTGCGCACCTCGCGACCGACGCTCGCATATTTCTCCATGTCCGGCGGGACGACGACGGCCTCGGGGCACAGCTTCAGCGCCTGGAACATCGGCATGGCCGAGCGCACGCCATGGATCCGTGCGACGTAGCAGGCGGTCGCGACGACGCCGCGACGGCCACCGCCGACGATCACCGGCTTGTCGCGCAGCGCCTCATTGTCGCGCTTCTCCACCGCGGCATAAAAGGCGTCGCAATCGAGATGAGCGATTGCGAGGCTGTCGAGCTCGGGATGGCGATAGAGCCGCGGGCTGCGGCATTTCGGGCACCGCCGCAGGCCGGGGTCGACATCGCCGAGACAGTCGCGGCACATGCCGGGCATTTGCCATGGCCTCCTGTTCCCCCGCTCCCATTGCAAGCAAGTCGGGGTGAAAAGCAAGGAGGCCATGCAGGAGGCTAAATCTCGCGTCGATCAACCTTGTCGAGAATGGTGCGACCCCAATGCGCCCAAGGCTGACTTTTGATCTGCTGCCAGGCAAGCGCTTTGCCGTCATCTCGGCCGCGAAGAACGCCGTGAAACTCGAAACCTTTGTGCAGCTCGGCCAAAGCTTGCTCGGCCAGATCCCGGCAGCCGAGGTTCAGAAGCTTTTGGATGCATCTGATCTGAAATGCTGCCACGTGCATCTGGTCCGGAAACTTCTCGTCGGCGCGGTTACCATAATACGCGAGAAATACTTTTCCCGGCGCGCTGTTGTTGCAGTTGTTGTTGATGATTTCGTATTGACCGTCGAAGACGGTGAGCAGGTCGGCCATCTCCTTGGCGCTGAGTCCGGTCTGCAGCATGCCGAGGATGCGGCGGCCAACCGGTATCAAATCCCACTTTGTTGCAGCATCGCCCCGAGTTCGGATCTCGATCCCTCCGACGTTGCGTTGCTCGATCGTGATGTTGGTGCCGGGAGGCACGTCGGGCTTCATCGAAACCAGCAAGGCATCCTTGAGCTCCGGCGTCAGCGCGAGCTCCGGAAAGCACAGACCAAAGCCGTCCTTTGTCTGATAAGGTTCCTTTTGGTGCGGATAGACCGTGCTCGACGGCGGTCGCTGATCGTAGCTGATCACCTCGTTCGATGCCTCGCCGAGCGACGTCCGGTAGATCAGGCCGCCCAGCTTCGGGTCCGGGTGTCGTTGTGAAGCCTTCGGGAGGTAATTCGCGCCTCCAATTTCCATTTTCATTTTCCTTTGGTTTGAGAGATGGAGGAAGGCTCAATAGCGACATTTGCCAATCCCGCTTGTGCCGTTCGGCACAGATCGACGAGCATGATGGCGATTTGCTAGCCTCCGGGCAGCGGCCGATTTCGCGAGGCGAGGAATGTACAAGCTCTACAACGTCAAGGGCTGGGGATCGATGGCCCCGCATTTCGTGCTGGAGGAGATGGACCTGGCCTATGAGAATGTCTGGA
>JBIOYR010000037.1:0-7436 GCA_044870245.1 Aestuariivirgaceae bacterium
GCTGGTTTGAACCCATGAAACTATCAGCCAATATCGGTTTCCTCTTCGCCGACCGGCCCCTCATCGAGCGCATCCACGCCGCCGCGGCATGCGGCTTTGCCGCGATCGAGATGCATTGGCCTTACGACATTCCGCCCGAGCCGGTGCGCGAGGCGATTGCGGCGCATGGCCTCGCCATGCTCGGGGTCAACACGCCGCGCGGCGGCAGCGCCGATTTCGGCCTCGGCGCCGTGCCCGGTCGCGAGGCCGAGTTCCAATCCGGTTTCGATCTCTCGCTCGACTACGCGACAAGGATCGGCGCGACCGCCATCCACTGCATGGCCGGCAAGTCCGCCAATGGCGATCGTGCCGCTGCCGAGAGCGTGTTCGTCGACAATCTGCGGATCGCCGCCGACAAGGCGCAATCAACCGGCATCACCCTGTTGATCGAGCCGATCAACCACCGCGATGCTCCGGGCTATGTGCTGTCCCGCAGTGACGCGGCCGCCGCCATCATCGAGCGGACCGGGCGCCCCAACATCAAGCTGATGTTCGACTGCTACCACCTCCAGATCACCGAGGGCGACCTGACCCGCCGGCTCGAGAATTTGCTGCCGATCATCGGCCATGTCCAGATCGCCGCCGTGCCGAGCCGTGCCGAGCCGGACGAGGGCGAGGTCGACTATGCCCATATTCTCGCGCATCTCGACCGCCTCGGCTATGACGGCTGGGTCGGCGCCGAGTACAAGCCGCGGGGTTTGACCGAGGCCGGCCTCGGTTGGATGAAATCAGTAGGCGCAAGGCAGTAGGCAGTAGGGAAGCGCGCCGCTCACCGCCTGATGCCTATTGCCGACTGCCTCTTTCATCTAGAATGCCCCCAACCCCGCTCAGTCAGGAGTTGCCCCATGGCCGTCTCTGCCTCTTCCACCGAATTCGATTCGCCGGCCCCCGATTTCCGCCTGAAGGCGACCGACGGCAAGAGCTATGCGCTCGCGGACATTGCCGGCCCCAATGGAACGGTCGTCGTCTTCATCTGCAATCACTGCCCCTATGTCAAAGCGGTGATCGGCCGGCTGGTGAGCGACGCCAAGGCGCTGATGACCGAAGGGATCGGCTTTGCCGCCATCTGCTCCAACGATGCCGCGGCCTATCCCGAAGATTCCTTCGACAATATGAAGCATTTCGCCCGCACCCACAGCTTCCCCTTCCCCTATCTCCATGACGAGGATCAGCGGGCGGCGCGCGCCTATGACGCCGTCTGCACGCCGGATTTCTTCGGCTTCGACAAGGATCGCAAGCTCAAATATCGCGGCCGGCTCGATGAGGGGCGCACCGCCCCGCCGCCTGCCGGTGCCCGCCGCGAGCTCGTCGAGGCGATGCGCGAAATTGCCCGCGGCGAGCAGCCCTCGGCCGAGCAGCTGCCCTCGATCGGCTGCTCCATCAAATGGAAAGAGCGGTGACGAGCCGCGCGGCGTCCTGCGGGGCAGCGCTCTTCACGTCATTGTCGAAAAACGCCCAGACGGCGGTGCCACGTTTCCGCCAGAGAGTGATGTGGCTCGCCCATTCCTGGAGCGCCGCATCCGAATAGTTGCCGTGATAGCGGCCGCCGGGCCCATGATTGCGGATATAGACGAAGCTTGCCGTCACTTCCCGGGGCGCCGGCGCGGCAGCGTGGTCCGACAGGCAGAGCGCGATATCGTGCCGATGCAGCAGGTCGAAGATCGACGGATCGTACCAGCTTGGATCACGGAATTCGAAACTGTATTGCCGCGCCGGATCGAGCATCGCAATGAAGGCGGCGAGTCGGCCACCATCGATGGTCATGCGGGGCGGCAGCTGGAACAGGATCGGCCCGACCTTGTGACGGAGCACGTCGAGCCGCGTTTCCGTGAGCTCGAGCGAGTTCGCGCTGCTCGCCTGAAGCCGCTTCCAATGGGTGATGAATTTCGATGCCTTCCAGGCGAAGCGGAAATCCTCCGGCGTCTGCTCGAACCAGCCTTGAACCGCCTCGATCGTCGGCGTGCGATAGAACGGTGCATTGAGTTCGGCTGCCGCGAAGCGGGTGGCATAGAACCGCAAGGCCTCGGCCTTCCTCAGACCCTCGGGAAAGAACGGTCCCCACCATGAGGCGTAGTGCCAGCCGGAGGTGCCGATGCGCAGCGCGCCCATTCGCATGTTTCTGTTAAGCCTGTGACGCTGTCACCGGGTGACCAATGGTCAGAAATTTGCTACATTGTCCCGAACGAGCGGGGGCGCTCGTTTGATCCATTGAAAGGGGCGCGCAATGCGTTTTGCTGGTACCGTTTGGCTGCAGGTCCTTGTGTCGATCGCGATGTTCGCATTCATCGCCATGGCTCTTCGCCCGGAGCTGGCCGAGGCCGCCTCGCGGAAGCAGGGCAGGGAACATTCGGCCTCCCTGACCGGGCGCTGGGCCTGGCGCGCCAATTGCCCGCGCGGCCAGTATCGCGGCGCCGCCTTCATTGCCCAGCACAGCGTCAACCGCTTCTCGGGTCAGCTCGGCAACACCAGCTTCTATGATCGCGGCACGATCTCCGGGGGGAGGCTGAACGGCAGGAACGCTTCCTTCATCCTCAATGCCTTCGGCAAGAGTGCCCGCATCAACGCGCTGCTCACCATCAGGAGCGGCGGCATGGTCGCGCGCGCGGCCTATTCGTCACAGAGCTACGGCCGCTGCCTGCTGGTGTTCACCAAGGTTTGAGGTGAGTAGGCAGTAGGCAGTGGGCAGTGGGGAAGAGCTCCTGGCACTGCCGATTGCCAATTGCCTGTTGCCGTCTTTTCGGACGGGAACTCTCCGCCGGCAGGCGGAGTTGGAGGCGGGGGTGCTTCAAGGAAGGCCTGCCGAGTTGAATCCAATCGCTGGCAAATGCGTGCTGATCGCCGATGGCCGCAGGGTCGAGGGCGCCGCTTGTGCGATCGACGTCGAGGAGGGCGACAGTCCCCAGGTTTACGGCTTTCTCAGCGCCCCATATGAGGTGCTCAGGGCGACCCAGCTGGCCAGGCGCGTGCAGGTCGAGCTTGCCGATGGCCGCATCATCGAGATCGGTCTGCTCCAGGTCCACCCGACCGGAATCGCCTTGATCGCGCTGCGGCGCGAACTGTCGTAAAACTTACACGCTTCACGACAGCTTGGAGAGCACTCGAAAAGGCAGTAGGCATTAGGCAGTGGGCAGTAGCGACAGCACTGTTCACTGCCTATTTGCCTGATGCCTATTGCCTTTTTACCAACGACCCCAATGATCAAGACCGACATATCGCACCTGACCCAGCTCGGCGCCGACTCGCGGCTCCCGGCCTCGCCGGACGAGGCGGTCCTCGAGCGGGTGGCGAACAGCAACCGGGGAACGCTGTATCTCGTCCGCTTCGCCGTGCCGGAGTTCACCTCCATCTGCCCGATGACCGGCCAGCCGGATTTCGCCCATCTCGTCATCGATTACGTGCCCGATCGCTGGCTCGTCGAATCGAAGTCCCTGAAGCTCTTTCTCGGCTCCTTCCGCAATCATGGAGCCTTCCATGAGGATTGCACCATGGGGATTGCCAAGCGGCTCGTCGACACCCTGGCGCCGACCTGGCTGCGCATCGGCGGCTATTGGTACCCGCGCGGCGGCATTCCGATCGACGTCTTCTGGCAAACCGGTACGCCGCCGCCCGAGCTTTGGCTTCCCGATCAGGGGGTCCAACCCTATCGCGGCCGCGGCTGATCCTTCAGCACTTGGAGAAAAGAAATGCGCGCAGCTGTCGCCCGGGCCTTCGGCGAGCCACTCTGCATCGAGACCGTGGACATCGACGACCCCGGCGAGGGCGAGATCGCCGTCGATGTCGCGGCCTGTGCGATCTGCCACAGCGACATCATCTTCGCCGATGGCGGCTGGGGCGGCACGCTCCCCGCGATCTATGGCCATGAGGCGGCAGGCATCGTCACCCGGCTCGGCCCCGGCGTCGACGGGTTCAGGGTCGGCGACCATGTCGTCGCCACCCTCATTCGTTCTTGCGGCCACTGCCCCTCCTGCAATGATGGTCATCCCGTCACCTGCGGCACTGCCTTCTATCGCGACAGCCACACGCCGCTGCGCGATGGCGAAGGAAAGCCGCTGACCCAGGGCCTGCGCACCGCCGCCTTTGCCGAGAAGATCGTGGTGGACGCCTCGCAGGCCGTGACGATCCCCAAAGGCATGAACCTCGATGTCGCCTCGCTCCTCGCCTGCGGTGTCATCACCGGCGTCGGGGCCGTCCTCAACACGGCTGCGCTTCGCTCCGGCGCAACCGCCGCCGTCATCGGCACCGGCGGCGTCGGCCTCAATGTCATCCAGGCTGCCGCCCTGTCGGGGGCTGCCAGGATCATTGCCATCGATCTCGTCCCTTCCAAGCTCGAAACCGCCCGCCGCTTTGGCGCCACCCATGGCCTCCTCGGCTCCGATCCCGACCTGAAGCAACAGCTCCGTGCGCTGACCGACGGCCGCGGCGCCGACTACGTTTTCGTGACCGTCGGCGCGCGCGCCGCCTTCATCCAGTCGCTCGGCCTGGTGGCACGCTCGGGCAGCCTGGTCCTGGTCGGCATGCCGCCCGACGGCGTGACCATCGACATCGATCCGGGCTTCATCGCCCAGGACAATCTCCGCGTCCTCGGCTCGAAGATGGGAGACTCGCGGATCAAGGTCGACATCCCCAAGCTCGTCGCGCTTCATGAGGCCGGCAAGCTCAAGCTCGATGAGCTGATCAGCGCGCGTTACTCACTCGATCGGATCAATGAGGCAATAGCCTCGGCCAAGGCCGGCGAGGCCGTGCGCAATGTGATCGTGATGCGGTGAAAGGGTCGCATGCGCGCCGTCCCCTTACTCCCTTCTCCCCCGCAAACTTCTCCCCCGCAAAGCGGTGGGAGAAGGTGCCCCGAAGGGGCGTATGAGGGGGGCTTCTTGGGACGGAGCGCAGCACCCACTACTCGCTACTCACGACTCGCTACTGACTACTCACTAGCTCGCCATTCGCTCCTTGCGACCCGGCAATGTATTGCCGCTCGGCGCCCCCCGATCTAGCATGGTGCGCCTGCCGGGGGGTGCACGAAAAAACGGGAGGTCTCTCAAATGAAACGTGCAGCTGTCGTGGCGTTTGCAGCTTCCATCTTCGGAATGGGGCTGGCCCCGCATGCGATCCTCGCCAAGCCGGTGACCAGCGACGATCTCGTCAAGGCGCAGGACAACGCCGGCGAATGGTTGACCTATGGTCGCGACTACCGCAACTGGCGCTACAGCCCGCTGTCCGAGATCACCCCTGACAATGCCGCCAAGCTGACGCCCGTCTGGGCGATGTCGACCGGCGGCCAGTTCGGCGGCCTCGAGTCGACGCCGCTGTTCCGCGACGGCGTCCTCTATTTCAGCGCCGACTATGCCAGGGTGTTCGCGGTCAATGCCAAGACCGGCAACATCGCCTGGCGCTACGAGCCCGAATACGAGCAGGGCTTCAACGCCGTGCTGTGCTGCGGGCCCATCCATCGCGGCGTCGCGCTGAAGGACGACCTCGTCATCGTCGCCCGCCTCGACGCCAAGCTCGTTGCCCTCGACCGGGACGACGGCAAGGTCGTGTGGGAGGCCAAGATCGACGAGTGGAAGAACGGCGTGACCACCAATTCCGCCCCGCTCGTCGTCAAGGACCACGTGATCATCGGCGTGTCGGGCGGCGAGTACGGGGTGCGCGGCTACCTTAAGTCGTTCAATGCGAAGACCGGCGCGCTCGAATGGCAGACCTACACCATCCCCGCACCCGGCGAGCCGGGCAGCGAGACCTGGCCCAAGGACGACAGCTGGAAGACGGGCGGCGGCCCGACCTGGCTGACCGGCAGCTACGACGCCGACACCAACACGCTCTATTGGGGCACCGGCAATCCGGGATCCTGGCAGGCGGACGCCCATCCCGGCGACAATCTGTGGACCGACTCGATGCTGTCGATCGACCCTGACACGGGGAAGATCAAATGGGGCTACCAATACACCCCCAACGATGCCTGGGATTACGACGGGATGGCAACGCCGATCCTGATCGACACGACCATCAAGGGCAAGCCCACCAATGTCGCCGTCGTTTCGAACCGCAACGGCTATTTCTATGCGATCGATCGCACCAACGGAAAGTTTCTCTACGCCATGCCGCTGGTCGAGGGCATCAACTGGACGAGCGGCCTTGATCCCACCACCGGCAGGCCCACCATCAACGAGGCGATGAAGCCGAAAAGCACCGGCAAGCAGGTCCAGCCGATCGTCCCCGGGCTCGAAGGCGGCACCAACTGGTTCCCGCCTGCCTATCATCCCGACCTCGGGCTCTTTTTCGTTGCCGTCAATCAATGGGGCATGGGTTTGACGTCATGGGAGAAGGGCAAGCTCAAATACAAGCCTGGCGACATGTATATGGGTGTCGATTATCAGATGTATCGCATGGGCGAGACCATCGGCCATCTGAAGGCGATCGATATTGCCAATGAGAAGGTCGTCTGGGATGTGCCCAGCTCGTTGCCGCTGTTTTCGGGGATGCTCGTGACCAAGGGAGGTGTTCTGTTCACCGGCGATCAGCGCGGTCGTGTTCTTGCCTATGACGCCAAGACGGGCAAGGAGCTGTGGAAGTTCCAGACCGGGTCGTCCATCAATGCCTCGCCGATGACCTACGAGCTCGACGGTAAGCAATATGTCGCCATTCTGTCCGGCCTCGGCGGTGATCCGAGCTTCTACTATTCGGCTCCAAAGGGCGGAATGCTCTGGGTGTTTGCCATCGACGGCAAGGTGGACGAGGGCGACTCGTACAATCCCGTCGTCATCGAGAAGATGCTTCCGACCCTGAAGCCCTAGTGCTCGGCCAGCCGACCACCACGACGTGCCCGCCACCGGTGCGACCTGCGAGCAGCAGTCGCATCGGTGCGGCGCTCGGCATCCTGGCGGGCTTGGCCTGTGCGCTTTCGGCACCCGGCCGTGCCGCGGAAGGCTTGACCAATCCTGTTCGTGGGCAAACCGAGGCGATCGCCGCCGGCCGCGATATCTACCGAAGCAAGTGTTACATTTGTCATCACAGCGCCGGCGCGCGCGGCCCGAACCTGTTCGCCACCAAGCTCACCGACGAGCAGTTCCTCGAGACGGTGATCAACGGCCGAAAAGGCACCCAGATGCCGGCCTTCGGCGAGCGCCTGTCGCCCGACGAGGTCTGGCAGCTCCATGCCTTCGTGAAGTCGACGGACCATTATTAGGCAGCAGGCAGGCGCCTACTGCCTGCTGCCTACTGCCTCACCTGATCCCATCGTCGATCAGCTTGGTCAGCGCATCGATGGTGTCGGGCGTGACGACGCCGGCGCCGGTGTTGAGCATGAGGCCCGGCATCTTGTATTTGGCGGTCAGCACGCATTGCAGCACCGGCATGAAGCCCTGGAGATAGAGGAGCTGATCGAGGGTGGCGGTGACATA
>JBIOYR010000038.1:0-23586 GCA_044870245.1 Aestuariivirgaceae bacterium
GACGACGGCCCCCGCCGATCGCCATCTCGCCGAGTGGGGTCTCGCAGGCCTGGGCGAGAGGCACCCGCTCGAGCAGTCGCAAGGCCAGAAGCGGCGCCTGGCGCTCGCAATGATGACCGCCGGCAGAAAGCCGCCGCTGCTGGTGCTCGACGAGCCGACGGCCGGTCTCGACGCCGCCGGCAAATCGCTGTTGAGACAGCGCATCGACAGCCTGGCGGGGCAGAGCTCCGCCATCGCCGTCATCACCCACGATCTCGATTTCGCGCTCGCTGTCTGCCGTCGCGCCGTCATCGTCGGGGAGGGCAGGGTGCTTGCCGACGGCCCGATCATTCCGCTGATGATGATCGGGCACTGCTCGCTCGCGCCGATCTCGAGGAGCCGCCCGTCATGACGTTGCTGCGTTCAGTGGAATGCTGAGCAGGCTTCATCCGCTGCCCAAGCTTCTCCTGTGCTGCCTGTGGCTTGCGGCGGCAATGCTGATCTTCGACGCCGGCTTTCAACTCGCAACCATCGTCGTCAGCGCCGCTGCTCTGATTCTCCTCGAAAGGCGCTCGCCACTTCTGGTGCTCGCCCTCATGGTCCCCTTCGCATTGTTCGGCTTCGGCTTCCTCACTACCTCCGTCCTGTTCCGGCAGGAGAGCGATTTCGCATTGCGCATGGCCGCGCGAGCGCCATTCGGCGGCGCCGCCTTCTCGGCCGGGCTGGTGCTCTTCCTGCGCGCCATCGCCTGCGGAATGATTTCGGCGCTGTTCGTGCTGACGACCGATCCCGGCGCCCTGGTCAAGGCGATGATGGTGAGCTTGCGCCTGTCGCCGCGCATCGGCTATTCGCTGTTCTCGGCATTGCACCTCACCCGCGAGCTGGCGTCCGAGGCGCATGAGATGCGACTCGCGCGGGCCATGCGGCGCGGATCGCCGCCCCGCCGCATTCCGGGTCCGCTGGAGACCGTTTCGCTGGTGGTGCCGCTTCTCGCCTTCGCCATCCGCAGGGCCAGCCGCATGGCAATCGCCATGGAGGCCCGCGGCTTGGGGGCTGTCGGGCAGCGTACTGTTGCCGGCGCCCCCGAGATCAACCGGCGCGATCTGCTGTTCGCGGCTGTGGCGGCAATGGTGCTGGCAGCCGCGATCTATGGCGCGCTCGTTCCGAACACCCTGTCGAAGATCGTATCGACATGCTTGAAGTGGTAGCCGAGATCGAACAGTTGCTCGAGCTCCGGCCCGTCGAGATGGGCGGTGACCTCGGGGTCCGCCTTGAGCGCAGCCGGGAAGTCGGTCTCGCCCTGCCACACCTTCATGGCATTGCGCTGGACGATCGCGTAGGCCGCCTCCCGTGACACGCCCTTCTGGATGAGCGCCAGCATCACCCGCTGCGAATGGACGAGCCCGCCAAGCCGGTCGAGATTGCGCTGCATGGCTTGCGGGTAGATGACCAGATTGCTCACCACGTCGGCGAGCCGGCTGAGCGCGAAATCGAGATGAACCGTCGCATCGGGCGCAATGCCGCGCTCGACCGACGAATGCGAGATGTCGCGCTCATGCCACAGCGCCACATTCTCCAGCGCCGGGATCACCGCCGACCGCACCAGCCTGGCGAGCCCGGTGAGATTTTCCGTGAGCACCGGATTGCGCTTGTGCGGCATCGCCGAGGAGCCTTTCTGGCCCTTGGCGAACGCTTCCTCCGCCTCCAGCACCTCGGTGCGCTGCAGATGGCGGATCTCGGTCGCCAGCCGCTCGACCGAGCTTGCCACCACGCCGAGTGCTGCGAAATACATGGCGTGGCGATCGCGCGGGATGATCTGGGTCGACACCGGCTCGACGCGCATGCCGAGGCGCTCGGCCACCATCGCCTCGACCCGCGGGTCGACATTGGCGAAGGTGCCGACCGCTCCCGAAATGGCGCAGGTCGACACCTCGTGACGCGCCATCGCGAGCCGCTGTCGCGCCCGCTCGAACTCGGCGTGGGCATAGGCCAGCTTGAGGCCGAAGGTGGTGGGCTCGGCATGGACGCCATGGCTGCGGCCGATGGTCGGTGTGTATTTGTGCTCGAAAGCACGGGCCTTGAGCGCCGCCTGCATCTTTGCGACATCGTCGATCAGGAGATCGGCAGCCCGCATCAGCTGAATGTTCAGGCAGGTGTCGAGCACGTCGGACGAGGTCATGCCCTGATGGACGAAGCGCGCCTCCGGCCCGACGATCTCGGCGAGATATGTCAAAAAGGCGATAACGTCGTGCTTGACCTCGCGCTCGATAGCGTCGATCCGCTCGGCATCGAACGAAATCGAGCCGGCCTTGTCCCGCAGGGCCTGCGCCGCCGATCGGGGCACGATGCCGAGCTCCGCCATGGCGTCGGTTGCATGCGCCTCGATTTCGAACCAGATGCGAAAGCGGGTATCGGGCGACCAGATGGCCGCCATTTCAGGCCGGGTGTAGCGCGGGATCATAATTCTTCGTCTAACGTCGGCCCCCTTGCCGCGCAAGGGCCGGCATCGCAAAAAATGCAACCCCGACAAGAGTGATCAGGGTAAAACAACCCTGACCTTTATCTGGCCTCCGTGGTAAATCGCTGAAAATGAGAGCGATGCTGTTCGACATTCTGGATCACTTCTCCTCGCCCTTTGCCGACCTCGATCAGGCGAGTCAATTTCTCCATCGGCTCTGCGGCGAGTTCGATGTGGCCAATCTCTCCTATTGGCACATCGGGTTGCGCGGCGCCAAACCCGCCCAGGCGATCTGGCTCTCGACCTATCCCGAGCCCTATCGCACCACCTATCTCGAGCGCGGGCTCCAGCGCACCGATCCGGCCTTCGTCCTGAGCTTTGCCCGCCTCCTGCCGACCGACTGGGATGCCATTCACCGTCTCGATGGCAGCCGCGCCGTGCTCGAAGCCGCCAACGCCCACCACATTCCGGTCCGCGGCATAGCCGTTCCGATTCGCGACGAGACCACCGGCGACAGCCTGTTCAACGTCAATCTCGATTGCCGCGAGGCTGAATGGCGGCTGCGGCGCAACGCGCTCGCGCGCGACTTCATGGTGATCGGCCATGTCTTTCACGTGATGATGCGTGGGCTGGTCCGCGGCTCCGAGCCGCTGGTCGAGCTCCCCCGGCTGTCGCCGCGCGAGGTCGACGTCATGCGGTTGGCGGCCCAGGGCTACTCCGCCAAGCGGACGGCGTTGAAGCTCGGGATCTCGCCGCATTCGGTGCGGGTTCATCTGACGCTCGCCCCCCGCCGGCTCAAGGCGCGCAACACCGCCGAGGCCGTGGCGATCGCGCTGACCCGCGGCCTGCTCACCTGAGGCAGTGGGCAGCTCCCCTAATGCATTTGCGCTAATTGCTCGGGAATGGGTGCTGACCCTATGTTCCCCTTATCCTCAGTCCATCACACCCCCTGTGATTGCGATTGTGGTGCTCTATGTGTCCGGCCCTCTTGCCCACGGCGTCGGGCACCTCTTGCGCAAATCAGGCGGTCGGCCCCCCGCTGACCGCCTGATACTTTTCGGTCGATCGTGCTTTCTCTGCGCTCAGGCGCGATAAAGCTTGACGAACCATCGGGAAAACGCTGCCTATGCAGCCGGTCTGCCTTCCCGGGAGTCGTCATGACGGGGATCGATCCGCTCGAATTGAGACGGGCATTTGGTACATTCATGACCGGTGTCACGGTGATCACCACCATCGGCGCCGATGGATCGCCACGCGGCTTCACAGCCAATTCCTTCACCTCGGTCTCGCTCGACCCGCCGCTGCTCCTCGTCTGCATCGGCAAGGGGGCGGCAAGCCTCGACACCTTCCTCAAGGCCGACGGCTTCGCGGTCAGCATTCTCGCCGAGACGCAGAAGGAGGCCTCGGGCGTCTTCGCCTCCAAGCGGGCGGACAAATTCGCCGCGACATCCTGGCGCCCGGGCCCGGGCGGTCATCCGATCATCGACGACGCCGTGAGCTGGTTCGACTGCGTCCGCCATGCCGTCATCGATGCCGGCGACCATGTCGTGCTGATCGGCCGCATAAAGGGCTTTGCCTATAGCGACGCCAACCCGCTCGGCTATGCCCGTGGCGGCTATGTGACCCTCGGCCTCGAGCAGGCGGCGGTGAACGCCCTGAGCCAGGGCGCCCGCACCATTGTCGGTGCCATATTGGAGACCGAGGGCGGCCTGCTGCTGATGAAGGACAAGAAGACCGGCGGCCTCAACCTGCCGGAGGTCGGCCGCGAGGGCCCCTCGGGCAGCGCCTCGCTGCTCCGCAGCGCCCTTTCCAAGGCCGGCATCGAGGCCAATCTCGGATTCCTGTTTGCCGTCTTCGAGAACCCGGAGAGCCATATCCAGTCGATCTATTATCGCGGCGATGCCGTGCTGTCCCGCCGCGATGGCGTGGTGGTCGCCGATTTCGACGCGCTGCCCTATGACCGTCTGCCCGACGATGCTGTGCGATCCATGCTGCAGCGCTATGCCGAGGAGCGTCGCCAGGGTCGCTTCAAGGTCTATTCCGGCGACCATCGCCAGGGCGAGGTCAAGCCGCTCGAGTGAAGTCTCGCGAAGGAGAGGACCTCATGAAGCTCTCGCTTTTCGTCCACATGGAACGGCTCGACGCCGGCCAGACCCACCGCGAGCTCTATCGCGACTTCATCGCGCTTTGCGAGATGGCCGAGGCAGGCGACCTCGCAGCCATCTGGACGGGCGAGCATCATGGCATGGACTTCACCATCGCGCCCAATCCGTTCATCACCATCGCCGATCTGGCGCGGCGCACCAGCTCCGTCAGGCTCGGCACCGGCACGGTGGTGGCGCCCTTCTGGCATCCCATCAAGCTCGCCGGCGAGGCGGCGATGACAGACATCATCTGCGACGGCCGACTCGACATCGGCATCGCCCGGGGCGCCTACAGCTTCGAATATGAGCGGCTGGTCGGCGGCATGGACGCCATGACCGCCGGCGCCCGCCTGCGCGAGATGGTGCCGCTGCTGAAGGGCCTGTGGGCCGGCGACTGCGCCTATGACGGTCCCTTCTGGTCGTTCCCGGCGACCACCTCGTCCCCCAAGCCGCTGCAGCAGCCCCATCCGCCGATCTGGGTGGCGGCCCGCGATCCGATGTCGCACGATTTCGCTGTCGCTAACGGCTGCAACGTCCAGGTCACGCCGCTTGCCTCGGGCGATGACGAGGTCAGGGTGCTGATTGGCCGGTTCGAGGCCGCCTGCGCCGCCCATCCCGAGATCGAGCGCCCTAGGATCATGCTGCTGATGCATGGTTTCGTCGGCCGCAACGAAGCCGATTGCGAGCGTGCCGCCGAGGACCTGAGGCGGTTCTATTGCTACTTCGCCGCCTGGTTCAAGAACGAGCGTCCGGTCCGCCAGGCCCTGATCCAGGAGCTGACCGCCGCCGAGATGGAGCTCATGGAGAATTACGCCGCACCGCTGATGCGCCGCAACCAGGTGATCGGCACGAGCGAGGAAGTGATCCGCCGCCTCAAGAGCTACGAGGCGCTCGGCTATGACGAATTCAGCCTGTGGATCGACTCCGGCATGACCTTCGAACGCAAGAAGCAGTCGCTCGAGCGGTTCATCAAGGAGGTGGTGCCGGAATTCAGGCAGTCGGCATAGGCAGTAGGGAAGAGCACCGATCACGGCCTATTGCCTAATGCCTATTGCCTCTAAACGTCATACCGATACACCCGGTAGAAATTCGTCGGATCGACGAAGAGCTGCCGCGCCTTGGTGAAGCCTGCATCGCGACCGAGCGACAGCCACACCGCGCTCGTCTCGGGCAGGTCGCAGCCTCGCACATGATGCTCGATCTGGCCCCATTCGGCAGGCGTCAGCATCGTCCAGAGCGGCCGGTTCACCGCGGTGAAGCGGTCGAGATAGCTGGGCCGGTCCTCATGGTCGAGCCGGGTCGGCTCATAGATCATCACGAACGAATTGGTCGAGCGGCGGATCGCCTCGAGCAGCCTGAGCTTGCCGTCCGTCGGCAGATGATGGATCGACAGGCTGCACCATGAAACATCGGCGGGCTCCGGCCGGTCGTTCATCGCCTCGACGAAATCGCGGTGGTCGAGATCGACGGTGAACGGCATGTCGGCGAGGTTCTTCGCCGCCAGCTCGAGCGCCGGCTCGGCGAGATCGATGCCGTGATAATGGCTGACCGTGGTGCCGGGCAGCACCCGCCGCATCAGGCTCGCGTCACCGCAGGCAATGTCGAGGATCTGAAAAGGGCGCTTGAAACATTCCTTCACCGTCGCGCCGAGGAGATCGCCCACCGCCCGGTGCGACACGCAATCGGAATCGACGAGCTTTTGATAGGTGGCCCATTGCTGCTGAAACTGCTCGAGCGCCGCGGCATCGATCACCGCGCCGCCTGAGCTGAACTGGTGAATATGGACATTGACCAAGGATGGCCCCCAAAGAGGTGATCTCCCCTCCCGACAAAGGGGAGGGGAGACCTGAAGTCGTGGCGCCCGGCCTTTACTGGCCGAGGCTCGGATCCTCGGCGTATTTTCCGTCGTGGAATTTGTAGAAGACATATTTGGCGTCGACGATATCGCCCTTCGAGTCGAGCTTGATCTCGCCGAGCACCGTCTGCACCGGATTGCCGGCCCTGAGCCACTCGGCAATCTTCTTGCCGTCGGTGGACTTGACCGCTTCGGCCGCCTGCTTCCACATCTGCACCGCCGCATAGGTGTAGAGCGTGTAGCCCTCGGGGTCATAGCCCGACGCCTTGAATTCCTCGACCACCTTCTTGGCGGTGGGGAAGTTGCGCGGCTCCGGCGCGAAGGTGAAGATCGTGCCTTCGCCTGCCGGCCCGGTGATCGACCAGAACTCCTCGGTGTTGAACGCATCGCCCGACACCATCTGGGCCTTGAGACCCTGCTCGCGCATCTGGCGCAGGATCAGACCACCCTCGGTGTGATAGCCCCCGACATAGACCGCATCGATGCCGGCTTCCTTCAGCTTCGAGACCAGCGCCGTATAGTCCTTCTCGCCGGCGGTGTAGGCCTCATACATGGCCTCCTGCAGGCCCGCGGCATTCATCGCCTTCTTGGTCTCGTCGGCCAGGCCTTTGCCATATGCCGTCTTGTCATGGATGATGGCCACCTTCTTGCCGGCAAAGGCCTTGGCGAGATAGGCGCCCGCGACCTTGCCCTGCGCGTCGTCGCGGCCGCAGGTGCGGTGGGTGTTCCACAATCCGGCATCGGTGAACGCCGGGTTGGTCGAGGCCGGGGTGATCTGGATGATGCCTTCCTCGGCATAGACCTTTGAAGCCGGGATCGACGAGGACGAGCAGAAATGCCCGGCCATGAACACCACGCCCTTCGACGCCATCTGGTTGGCCACCGCCACCGCCTGCTTGGGATCGCAGGCGTCGTCGCCGATGCTGACCGCGAGCTTCTCGCCATTGACGCCGCCGGCCTCGTTGATGTCCTTGGCGGCCATCTCGATGCCACGCTTCATCTGCTCGCCGAACGCCGCATATTGGCCGGTGATCGGACCGGTCGTGGCAATCTGGATGTCGGCGAGCGCCGTTGAGGCCAGGAGCGCCGTCGAAAAGCCGAGCGCCACGCCCGACAGAATCAGTTTCCTCATTGAAGGATCTCCCTTGAACATTTCGGCCGCGATGGGCCTTTCGGGGTTTGGCTTCCCCTTGGTTTTGCTTTTTAGCAAGGCGAAGCGGATTGGAAAGTGAAATCCGGCTTGCCGGCCGGCAAAACCTCGCAATTTTAAGGTGATCGGGGCTTTTCCCGCCAGCTCAGCAGGCCGGAGCGCTCATAAAGCCAGCCATATTGCCGGACCATCTGCTTGACCCTGGTCAGCCGGTAGCCGAGCAGCGCCATGACGATGAGGATTGCCGTGTCGGTCAGGAAGTAGTGGAGGGTGAGAAGCTTGCCGTGGAACAAGGCGAAGTGGAAAAAGCGCAGCGCCATTCCGAGCGGGACCATATAGAGAACCGCCATCCAGATGGGCCGCCATTTGACCGCCAGCGCCCGGCCGGCGAGGAATGCCGCACCACCGCCGATGACCACGGTCATGACCAGGAAGATCCAGAAGTTGTCCTCGACGAACAGCCACATGAGCGCGTTGCGGGTCAATGTTTGCCGCCCTCCAGATAGGCGGCACGGATCTCGGGCTTGGCCAAGAGCTCGCGACCGGTGCCGGTCATGGTGATCCGCCCATTGACCATGACATAGGCGCGATGCGCGAGCTTGAGCGCGTGGAAGGCATTCTGCTCGACCAGGAACACGGTCATGCCTTCCTTGGCATTCAACTCGCGGATCACCTCGAAGATCTGCCGCACGATCAGCGGCGCAAGGCCGAGCGACGGCTCGTCCAGCAGCAAAAGCTGCGGCCGTGCCATCAATGCCCGGGCGATCGCCAGCATCTGCTGCTCGCCCCCCGAGAGCGTGCCGCCGCGCTGCGTCTGCCGTTTCTCGAGGATCGGGAACAGCCTGAACACCCGGCCGAGATCTTCCTCGAAATGCGGCTCGGGCGCCTGGCCCGCACCCATCTGCAGGTTCTCGAGCACGCTCATCCGCGGAAAGATCCGCCGCCCCTCCGGCGCCTGCGCAATGCCGCGGCGGGCGATCAGATGCGCCGGCAGGTTGGTCACGTCGGTGCCGTCGAACACCACCCGTCCTGACCGGGCCCGCGGCTGACCGAAAATGGTCATCATCAGCGTCGACTTGCCCGCGCCGTTGGAGCCGATCAGGGTGACGATCTCGCCGCGATTGACCTCGACATTGACGTTGCGCAATGCCTGAATCTTGCCATAGAAGGCATCGACCCCCTCGACATTCAGCAGCGTCGTCATGGCCGGCCCTCATTCGACTCGGGACCTGCCTCCGGCACCACCGGGTCGGCCGCCGCAGCCACCACCGCCGCCGGCGCCACCTTGCCGGAGACCGCCTCGGTCACCAGCTTTTCGACCACCGGCTCTTCCTCTTCCTCGTCGACCCCGAGATAGGCGCGGATCACCGCCGGATCGTTGCGAATCTCGAGCGGCGGTCCGTCGGCGATCTTCTCGCCATAGTCCAGCACGACGATGTGGTCGGAGATCTCCATCACCACGCTCATATCGTGCTCGATCAGCAGAATGCCGATTCCGGTGTCGTTGCGGATCGACAGGAGCAGCCTGTTGAGCTCGTCCGATTCGCGCGGATTGAGCCCGGCCGCCGGCTCGTCGAGGCACAGCAGCTTCGGATCGGTGCACATGGCGCGGGCGATCTCGAGCCGGCGCTGGGCGCCATAGGGCAGGTCGGCGGCCGGGTCGTCGGCCCGGTCGACGAGGCCGACCCGATCGAGCCAGCGCACCGCCTTCTCGGTCGCCTGGCGCTCGGCATCGCGATAGCCCGGCAGCCCGAGGATTCCCCCGATGGTGAAGCCGGAGGCCCGCATTAGCGTGTTGTGCTGGGCGACGATGAGATTTTCGAGAACCGTCATGCCGGCAAACAGCCGGATGTTCTGGAACGTCCGTGCGACATGGGCGCGCTGCGAGATGCGGAAATCGTCCATCCGCTCGAGCAGATAGGTCGTGCCATCATCATGCTGCAGCGTGATCTGCCCCTCGGTCGGCTTGTAGAAACCGGTGATGCAGTTGAACAGCGTGGTCTTGCCGGCACCATTGGGGCCGATGATGGCGGTGATCTCGCCCGCTTTTGCCGCAAAGCTCAGATCGCTGACGGCGGTCAGGCCGCCGAAGCGCATGGTGAGGTGCTCGACCGTGAGCAGCTGTTGTCCCATCAGCCGCGCCCCTCGGCGACGAGCTCGCCCGACACCGCCTTGCGCTCCTTGAGATAGATCGACGGCTCGCGCCGCGTCACCAGCCCGCGCGGCCGCCAGATCATGATCGACACCATCGCCAGCCCGAACACGATCATGCGGTATTGCGCCGGGTCGAAATCATTGCCGAACACCGCGCGCAGGAAGTCGAGATTGCGGAAGGCCTCGAAGCCGCCGATCATCACGATGGCGGAGATCACCACGCCGATCTGCGACCCGAGCCCGCCCAGCACGACGATGGCGAGGATCAGCGCCGACTCCATGAAGACGAAGGATTCGGGGCTGATGAAGCCCTGCCGGGTTGCGAAGAACGAGCCGGCAAAGCCGCCGAACATGGCGCCGATGGCAAAGGCGGTGAGCTTGGTGTTGGTGGTGTTGATGCCGAGCGACCGGCAGGCGATCTCATCCTCGCGCAGCGCTTCCCAGGCGCGGCCGAGCGGCAGGCTGCGCAGCCTGAGCGTCACCATGTTGGTGACGAGCGCGAGCCCCAGGATGAGGTAATAGAGGAAGATGATGCGCTGGATCGAAGCATAGGGGATGCCGAGCCGCGCCGCGAAGCCCTCCTCGCTCGAATCGAAGGGAATGCCGAAGAAGGTCGGCCGCGGAATGCCGCTGATGCCATTCGGCCCGCCGGTGAAATCGGCCCAGTTGATCAGCACCACGCGGATGATCTCGCCGAAGGCCAGCGTGACGATGGCGAGATAGTCGCCCCGCAGCCTGAGCACCGGGAAGCCGAGCATGATGCCCCACAGCGCCGCCAGCATGCCGGCCATCGGCAGCGCGATCCAGAAGGCATAGGGCATCAGCCAGTCGGGGAACCACAGCGGGAAATAGATCGTCGCCAGCAGCGCATAGGAATAGGCTCCGACCGCATAGAAGGCGACATAGCCGAGATCGAGCAGCCCGGCGAGCCCGACCACGACATTGAGCCCCCATCCCAGCATGATGTAGGTGAGGATGAGGATCGCCAGATCGAGAATGTAGCGGTCGCTCCACGGCAGGAAGGGAAGCGCCAGCGCCACCACCAGCAGGGCAAGCTTGAGGAGATCGCCCAGCGGCTCGAACATGCTTGCGGTGTCGGCGCTCTCGCGGGCCGCCGACCGGCGCGGAAAGAAGCCGTATGACAGCGAGAACGTGGCAAGCGCGAAGAGCAGCGTCGCGACGTTCCACGGCATCGCCAGCAACGCGTTCTCCATCGCCTCGCCGAGCAGGACCTTGTCCGGTCCGAGCGTCAGGAAGCAGACCGCCGTCCCCACTGCGAAGCCGATCAGCGCCGACAGCACGAGGCGCAGCGCCAGCTGCCCGAAGCCGCTGCCTTCCGAGGAGCGGTTCCACACGAAGAGCTGCAGCACCAGCCGGCCGAAGAACACCACCGCCACCGCGGTGAGCACCTTGCCCCAATGCTGCTGCAGCGTCATGCCGCCGGGCGAGTTGACGGTGCGCAGCCCCATGATCGGCGCCGCGATCACGAAAGTGATCAGTGCCGCGATTGCGCAATCGACCAGGATTGCTCCGAGGCTCTTGCGCGCGCCATTGGTCTCGGCCATGTCTCAGACCTTCTCCACTTCCGGCTTGCCGAGCAATCCGTGCGGCAGAAAGATCAAGACCAGCGCGAGCATCGCAAAGGCCGCGACATCCTTGTACTCGATCGGGAAATAGGCTCCCCACAGCGTCTCGATCAGGCCGATGATCAGGCCGCCGAGCATCGCACCAGGCAGCGAGCCGATGCCGCCGAGCACCGCGGCGGTGAACGCCTTCACGCCCGCCAGGAAGCCGATATAGAAGTCGATCACCCCGTAATAGAGCTGGAACATCAGCCCGGCCACCGCCGCCAGCGCCGCCCCCATGATGAAGGTGATCGAGATGGTGCGGTCGACATCGACGCCGAGCAGCGACGCCATGCGCCGGTCCTGCTCGCAGGCCTGCTGGGCCCGCCCGAGCGGCGTGCGCGCAATGATCACGCTGAACACGGCCATCAACAGAACTGTCGTCACCATGATCATGATCTGGATGTAGGACAGCGACACCACGAAGCCGCCTTGCTCGGCCGACCGCTCCATGATCTGGAAATTGCCGACGATCAGCGGCGGCATCGGCTTCGGCCGCGCCCCCTGATTGATGCGGACGAATTCCTGCAGCACGATCGACATGCCGATCGCCGAGATCAGCGGCGCCAGGCGGAACGAGCCGCGCAGCGGCCGGTACGCCACCCGTTCGACCGTCCAGTTGTAGACCGAGGTGATGATCATCGCGATGGCGAGCACGAGCAGCAGCGCGAGCAGCAGCACCGGCAGCCCCGCCGACGCCGTCAGCCCGAGCGCGATGATCGCGATGAGCGCGATGAAGGCGCCGATCATGAAGATGTCGCCGTGAGCGAAATTGATCATTCCGATGATGCCGTACACCATCGTGTAGCCGATCGCGATCAGGCCGTAGATCGAACCGAGGGTGACGCCATTGATGAGCTGCTGAGTGAAATATTCCCAGTTCACGCCACCGACCTCCCGGAGCACCGCCTCCATCGCCGCAACGTCCCCCGCACGCACCTTATTATTGTAGATACGCCGCAACCCGCGCTTGCGCTGCCACTCCTAAGTCCACGCCGCGGAAAACACAAGGCCGTTCTCACCGGCCTGCCGATTTTTCGTCATCGTCCTGTCAGAATGCGCGGTAGGTCACGATCGTGTAGGTGTCCCTCACCCCCGGGATGCTGTGGATGCGCGTGTTGACGAAGTGACCGACATCCTCACCCTCCGGCAGGTAGAACTTCACCAGGAGATCGTAGCCGCCGGCAGTCGAGTAGATCTCGGACGCGATCTCGGCATCGGCGATTTCCGTCGCCACCTCATAGGCGCGCCCGAGCTCGCATTTGATCTGGATGAAGTACGGTTTCATGAGCCGGCATTTCGCGCCCGCGCGACGCCGCGGTCAAGTGTCGCGATGGCATGGGCGAGCCGTTTCAGCCCCTCGGCGAGCGCGTCGTCGCTTGCCGCAAAAGAAATTCGAAAGCAGCGCTTGTCGCCGAAGGCCGAGCCTGGCACCACCGCAACCCCATGTTCGTCGAGCAGCCAGTCGCAAAGCTGATCGACATCGCCGATCGTCCCGCCGCCGACATGCGCCGGGATGAGGGCCGACACATCGGGAAAGGCATAGAAGCTTCCGGGCGGCGGCACGAAGCGAAGGCCGGCGATCGCCCCGAGCTCCCGCGCCACCAGGTCGCGCCGCCGACGATAGACCTCGCGCATCTGGCGGACCTCGCCTCGCCCGCCGGCAAGGGCCGCCACCGCGGCCTTCTGCACGAAGGCGTTCGCCCCTGCCGTGAAGGCACCCTGGATCTTCGCCATGGCGTTGGCGATGGCGGGCGGCGCCGCCGCATAACCAAGGCGCCAGCCGGTCATTGCGAAGCCCTTGGAGAAGCCGTTGACGGTGATCGTGCGCTGCCGCATGCCGGCAAGCGTCGCAAAGGATCGGGGCTCGCCCTCGAAGGCGAAATATTCATAGACCTCGTCCGATACCACGAGGAGCCTCGGATGCTCCGCCACCACCGCCGCCAGGGCCGCGAGCTCGGCCGGCTCGTAGACCGTCCCGCTCGGATTGCCGGGGCAATTGAGGATCAACAGCTTGGACCGTTCCGTCAGGGCGTCGGCCAGCGCCCGCGGCCTAAGCTTGAAGCCGTCCCCGCTCTGCGTCGGCAGCGCCACCGGGGTGCCGCTCGCCAGCGTCACGATCTGCGCATAGGGGGCCCAATAGGGCGCGACCAGAATCGCCTCGTCACCCGGATCGAGAGTCGCGAAGGCGGCATTGGTGATCGCCTGCTTGGCGCCGTTGGACACCACGATCTCCGACGGCTCGTAGTCGAGCCCGTTCTCCTCCCTGAGCTTGCGGGTGATCGCCTCGCGCAGCTCGGGGAAGCCGGCGATCGGGGCATAATGGGTGAAGCCGTCGGCGATTGCCTTGCCCGCCGCCTCGCAAATATGGGCCGGGGTTGCGAAATCCGGCTCGCCGATGGTCAGGTTGATGATCGAGCGGCCGGCCGCCTGGAGTGCCCGGGCCCGTTGTGCCATGTGCTGGATTGCCGCTTCCCCGAGTTCTGCGGTGCGGCGCGACACGGCCCGGGCAGTGTCATATGGCATGAGATTCTTTCCAGCTGTTGCGGATGAGTCCCGCCTCTATGCCACGCTCCGCTTGCCCGGTGAAGCGATGCAGCGCAAACTCGCGCCTGACCGAGGGGACTGGGGATCGAGGGGCGGTGGCATGGTGGGGCGGGGCTTGGCGGCGATTTCACTCGGCATGATGCTGGCCGCCTGCGCCAGCCAGAAAACCCCGGTCATGGTGGTGTCCTCGCCTTATCAGAGCGGTCAGCGCCACACCGAGCCGGTGTTCTACAACGGCAAGCATTACGAGGTTTCCTTCACTTTCAACGCCATCGCCAATGTCTACGACATGACGGTGTCGGGCAGCGACGGCCGGCCGCTCGGCGGCACTGCCGGCGACCGCCGGACGGTCGAGGCCATCGCCGCCTCGGCAGTGCGCCATTTCGCCTGCCCCGAGCGGCAGAAGGGCCATATCGTGGTCAACAGCACACGCCATGATGGCACGGCCTGGCAATTGCAGGCGCGCTGCGGCTGACGCGATTGCGGCAATTCACGGCCAGCGGCTGAACGGCACCCGGGCGAGCGCCGCGTTGTAATAGCGCCGGTCTTCGGTGATCTCCCGTCCGACCCAGCTCGGCAGCTCGAGCGTGTCGCTCTCTGCCGCGAGCTCGACCTCGGCAATGACGAGGCCGGCATTCTCGTCCTCGAACACGTCGACCTCCCACAGCCGTCCGCCGGTCTCGACCCGATGGCGCACCTTGTCGATCAGATGACCCGCACGGAATTCGAGCAGCGCCATACCGTCGGCGAGCGGAATCTCATATTCGAACTCATGCCGGCTGATCCGGTTCTTGGTAGCCTTGATCGTGAGATAGGCGCGCGCGCCATCGACCACCCGCACCCGGACGCTCGCCCGTCCCTCGCGCGACAGATAGCCCTGCCGGATGCGGCTGGCGCACCTCACCTGGTCACGCCAGCCATTGCCCACCACCAGGAACTTGCGCTCGATCTCGGTGGCCATTGCCTGATCTCGCCTGTCAATTGAAGTGGCGGTCGAGCCAGTCGCGGGCCCGCAGATACTCGCCCATCATCGGCACGAACCACGGCCTGCCGTCATAGGCCCAATGGTCGGGAAAGCTGTCACTGTCGAAAGCGTTCCGGAGATTGCTGCGCCCCGTCACCTTGCGCGCCGTCTCGGTTCCGAGATAGGTCATCATCGCCACGCCCGAGCCGTTGCAGCCAAGCGCGTAATGCAGGCCGTCCATCAAGCCCATATGCGGCACCTCGTCGAAGGTGAAGGCGACATTGCCCGTCCAGGCATGGGTGATCCGGGTGCCGGCAAGCTGCGGGAAGCGGTCGGTCATGTAGCGATGGAGCCTCGGTGCCGTCTCCACCGGATCGCTCTCCCGGAAGCTCGCCCGCCCGCCGAAGATCAGCCGGCGGCGGTCGCCCGACATCCGGTAGTAGGTGAGGAGGCGCCGGGTGTCGTAGATCGACTTGTTGCGCGGCATCAGGCTCATGGCGAGGTCGGCCGGCAGCTCCTCGGTGGCGATGATGTAGGAGTTGACCGGGATGACCCGGCGGCGCAGCGCCGGAGTGACCGCACCGGTATAGCCATTGGTCGCCACGATCACATCGCCGGCGCGGACCGTGCCGCGCGCCGTCTCGACCATGAAGCCTGCGCCGTTGCAGCCGAGCTTGATCACCGGCGCCTCGGCGCACACCACCGCGCCGCGGGCAAGGGCTGCGCGATAGAGGCCGGCAAAATACTTGGCCGGGTGGAGATGGGCCGAGCGCTCGACCACCATGCCGCCATGATAATAGTCGGAGCCGATCTCCTCGCGCTGGCGGTGTCGCTCGAGCATCGAGGCGCCGGCCCGGGCGTGGCGGTTGAGGAGATCGACCTTGCCGGCGAGCGCCCGGAAATGCGCCTGGCACCAAGCGCCGGCGAACCGCCCGCTCTTGGTCCATTCGCAGTCGATCCGCTCATCCTCGATCAGCCGCTCGATCAGGCTGAAGCTGTCGGCGGCGGCGCTCAAGAGCTGCGCCAGCCGCTGGGGGTCGTCCTTGCCGGAGTAGCGCTTGCCGACCGTCACCCCGCCGGACACCATCCCGCCATTGCGGGTCGACGCCCCGAAGCCCGGCTGCGCCGCCTCGAGCACCACCGCATCGATGCCGTCCTTGGCGAGCTGCAGCGCCGCCGCAAGCCCGGCATAGCCGCCGCCGATGATGGCGACCCGCGCCTCTTTCGGGACCTCGGTCAGCTCCGCTTTCTTGGGCTCATAGGCCTCCCACCAGAAGGGGCGTGCTTTGAAATCGGGATGGAAGATCGATGTGTTGCTCATGCCAGAACCATAGGGGAGAGCACGCGATCGTCAAAGCTTAGCCGTTGACAGCCGGCCGTTTCGGCTCTCGGATCACTGGCGACAATGAAGGGACCCCGCCATGCCCGCCATCATTCGCAAGACCGTGAAGTTCACCGAGACCACCTTCATCGAGGGTGGCAAGCAAGCCTCGCCTCCCGTCTTGATGGTGGGGGTGGCGGCGGTGATCGCCAATCCATGGGCCGGCAAGGGCTTCGTCGAGGATCTGCGGCCGGTCATTCTGGAGGCGGCGCCCGGCCTCGCCGATGTCCTCGTTCCCATGCTGCTCGACGAGCTCGGCGGCGGCACCAAGCTCGAGGCCTATGGCAAGGCCGCGGTCGTCGGCCTCAATGGCGAGATCGAGCACGCCTCCGGCTTCATCCACACCTTGCGCTTCGGCAACCGCTTTCGCGAGGCGGTCGGCGGCACCTCCTATCTTGCCTTCACCAACAAGCGCGGACCTGCCGGGTGCTCGATCCAGATCCCGTTGATGCACAAGACCGACGAGGGCTTCCGCTCGCATTATCTCACGGCCGAGTTTGCGATTGCCGATGCGCCGGGTCCGGACGAGATCATCGTGGCGCTTGGCGGTGCCACCACCGGACGGGCCCATCCGCGGATCGGCAATCGCTATCTCGACATGGAGGAGATGGCCAAGGAGCGCGACGCCGCCAGGCGCTGACGGGAGGGCTCCCCGGTGGATCGCCCGCTTCGCTCCCTTGCCGACGGCACGCGCTATTGCGAGGCCGGGGCAGGGCCGCCGGTCATCCTCCTGCATGGTGTCGGTCTCGATCATTCGATCTGGCAGGCGCAATTGGCCGTGCTCTCCAAGAGTCACCGCGTCGTTGCCTTTGATTTGATCGGCCATGGTGCGAGCCCATCCATCACCGAGGATGTGAGCCTCGACGATTTCGTCAACCAGCTGGCAAGGTTGATTGCGGCGCTGGTGCCGCAGCAGCAGTCCTTTGCGCTCGTCGGCTTCTCCTTCGGCGGCCTGATCGCCGAAGCTTTCGCCCTGAAGGCGCCGGCGCGAATCGCCCGGCTCGCCATCATCGCCAGCGTGTTCGACCGCTCCGCGGAGGAGCAGGCCGGTGTCTCGGATCGGTTGCGACTGGCAAGGCGCGACGGTCCGCAGGTGCTGATCGACGCGGCGCTCGATCGCTGGTACAGCCCACAGTTCCGTTCCAGCCATCCGGCGGTCGTCGAGGCGGTGGCGGCAATGCTCCGCCGCAATGATCCGCGATCGTTCCTCGCCGCCTATCGCATCTTTGCCGAGGCCGACCAGGATCTTGCCGGATGCCTCGGCGCGATCGCCGCTCCCACACTGATCGTCGCCGGCGAGCGCGACAGCGGCGCCACGCCCGCAATGGCCCGGCGTCTCGCGGCGCTGATCCCGGGCTCCCAGCTCGCCATCATCCCCGCCGCCCGTCACATGCTGCCGCAGGAGCATGCCAGCAAGCTCAACGATCTCCTGCAGCATTTTCTCATTCACATGTCATACGAGGTCTAGAAACCGCCATGGACAAATTCAGGCTCTATATCGATGGAGAGTTCGTCGATGCGACCAGGGGCTCGGTCTTCGAAAGCCTCGATCCCTCGACCGGCGAGCCCTGGGCCCTGATGCCGGCCGCCTCGGCCGGCGACACCGACCGCGCCGTCATGGCGGCGTGGCTTGCCTTCGCCGAAGGTCCCTGGCCGGCGATGACCGCATCGGCCCGCGGCAAGCTGCTCTACCGTCTCGCCGACCTCATCGCCCGCGATGCCGGCCTGATGGCCGAGCTCGAGACCCGCGACACCGGCAAGGTCATTCGCGAGACCCGCGCCGTCATTGCCTATGTCGCCGAATATTATCGCTACTTCGCCGGCATGGCCGACAAGATCGAGGGATCGGTCCTGCCGATCGACAAGCCCGATCTCGAGGTCTACACGAGGCGGGAGCCGCTGGGCGTGGTGGCGGCGATCGTGCCCTGGAACAACCAGCTCTTCCTGTCGGCTGCCAAGGTCGGGCCGGCGCTTGCCGCCGGCAACACCGTCGTGCTCAAGGCGTCCGAGGACGGCCCGGCGCCGCTGCTCCATTTCGCCAGGCTGATCGAGGAGGCCGGTTTCCCCAAGGGTGTCGTCAACGTCGTCACCGGCTTCGGCAATGACTGCGGCGCCACCTTGACGTCGCACCCGCTGGTGGCCCGCGTCGCCTTCACCGGCGGACCCGAGACCGCCCGCCACGTCGTGCGCAACACCGCCGAGAATTTTGCCGTGACGACGCTGGAGCTCGGCGGCAAATCGCCGATCATCATCTTCGGCGATGCCGATATCGACTCGGCGACCAATGGCGTGGTGGCCGGGATCTTCGGCGCCACCGGCCAGTCCTGCGTTGCCGGCTCGCGTCTTCTGGTGGAGGAGGGGATCGCCGATGCGTTCATCGATCGGCTGAGCGAACGGGCCCGCGCCATCCGCATCGGCCCGCCGCTTGATCCCTCAACCGAGATGGGTCCGCTCGCCACCCGCCGCCAGCGCGAGCGCATCACCGCGCTGGTCGCGGAGAGCATCGAGCAGGGCGGCAGGCTGATGACCGGCGGCCGGCCACCGGCGGCCTATCCCGACGGGTTCTATTTTGAGCCGACCGTGATTGCCGCGCCCAATCCCGATATCGCCTGCGTGCGCCAGGAGCTGTTCGGACCGGTGCTGTCGGTTCTGACCTTCCGCGACGAGGCCGAGGCGGTGCGGCTCGCCAATGACAGCCACTACGCCTTTGCCGCCGGTGTCTTCACCACCAATCTGGCGCGCGCCCATCGGATGATCGCCCGCCTGCGCTCCGGCATCGTCTGGGTCAACACCTATCGCGCCGTGTCGCCCATCGTTCCATTCGGCGGCAACCGGCTGACCGGTCATGGGCGCGAGGGCGGCCTCGACACGATCTTGGATTACACCCGTACCAAGGCAGTGTGGATCAACACCTCCGACGCACCGCTCGCCGATCCATTCGTGTTGCGCTGAGATGGTGGTTGTCGGCTTGCAACCATGCTTCGAGTTCTATAATTATATGAACGTCACAGCAGGCGAGTGAAAGACAGTGGCCCCGCCCGTGAGGGTTCTGCGGCGCGCAGAGGAAACGGGTTTTCGCACGAGCGAAAGCTCGAGAATAGCCCCTGCGGGGGCTATTTTCCTTTACCGCGGTGGTTTCCGGACGCGCTCGCCTCTGGCATGTTTTGCGACGAGAGTAGTAAAGGTTATCTTGGGAATGTTGCGAGGTAGGCGTTTCTTCTCATAAGCACTGATGACGAACATTGCGACATCGGCCGTCGGATGTTTTGATCGCTCCATCGTGAAGAACACCGCGTACGGTCCTTCAAGCTCGGGAAGACGGTCGATCAGGAGATAATTGTGCTTGGCATCGAAATAGGCCCTTCCGCCGGTGCTTGCCGTCCGTCGGACGATATCTGGCAGATGGCGAGAAAGCTGATGACGGACGGGACAGAAGCACCTGACCTCGCTTCCATTGTTAAATCGAAAGTCCGGAGTTTCATCTCCTTTCCATTCACGAGTGAACGCATGACAGCCAAAACGCACGGCCACCAAATAGGTGAGTGAACCCTCGGCCGGCGTGACACTAATCATGAATGGATTCAAGTGTCGGAGATCATAGGTGACCCCAGCAATCCGCTTCATCCCCCAGCTCACGACAGCACGCACCCCCGAAACCATTTGACGGCCGAGCCGTAAGGCCCATGGCCCTCGCCTTCAATTCCCCTTTTTGATTAGATGGTCTTGCTCGCAACTTGAGAGGCGATGGCCACGAGATGAGAATCGACGAATATTCCCGCCATGACGGACTCGCGCTGGCCGAGCTGGTGAAGCGGGGCGAGGTGACCCCGCGCGAGCTTGCGACCGTGGCGGCCGACGCCATCGCCGCCATCAACCCATCGATCAACGCCGTCATCGAGATCTATCACGACCGCATCGACGCCCTCGATGAAGGGCAGCTCGGCAAGGGGCCGTTTCGCGGCGTGCCGTTCCTCATCAAGGATGTCGGCGGCCACGAGAAGGGTCGCAAGATCGAGTTCGGCTCGCGCCTCTGCGCCGGCCTCCTCGGCGAGGTCGACAGCAATTATGCGAAGCTGCTGCGGGCCGCCGGGCTCAACATCATCGGCCGCACCAACACGCCGGAATATTCCATGGCGTCTTCCTCCGAGAACCTGCTCTACGGGGCGACGCATACGCCCTGGATGGCCGGCCGCTCGGCGGGCGGCTCGACCGGCGGCGGCGCTGCCGCGGTGAGCGCCGGTCTCGTCCCGCTCGCCCATGGCTCCGATATCGCCGGCTCGATCAGAATTCCTGCCGCCTGGTGCGGCGGCGTCGGCCTGAAGCCGTCGCGCGGGCGGATCTCGGCCGGGCCGAAATTCTCCGAGGGCGGCCATGGCCTGTCCATGACCTTCGCCCAGACCACGACCATGCGCGACACCGCCGCGCTCCTCGACTGCCTGGCAATTCCGCAGCCCGGCGATCCCTTCGTCGTCGCCAAACCTCCCGGCACCTATCGCCAATGGCTCGACCGTCCGCTCGAGCCGCTCCGCATCGCCTGGTCGGTCAAGCCTTTTCTCGACACGCCGATCGATCCCGAGATTGCCGCCGCGGTGCGCCGCACCGCCAGGCTCCTCGAAGAGATGGGCCATCACGTCGAGCAGGCCGACATTCCCTTTGACGAGGCGGAGGCCCTGGAGAACATGATCTCGGTCTGGTTCTTCGGCTTCGACCGCTGGCTCGACACGCTGGGCTCGAAGACCGGCCGCACGCCCGGCCCCGACACGCTCGAGCCGATCACCTGGGAGACCTACAAGCTCGCCAAGAGCATGGACCCTTATCGATTCCTCGATGGTCTCGACTGGCTCAACGCCAATCGCCGCGCGCTCGGCCAGTTCTTCACCCGCCACGACGTGCTGGTGACCCCGACTTGCGCCGAGACGGCGCCGCCGCTCGGCCCCTATGGCATGAACATCAAGAATATGAGCCTGATGGAATGGATGATCCATTCCGAGCGGCCGGTGCAATATTGCTTCATGTACAATGTCGCCGGCGCTCCCGCTCTGTCGCTGCCGCTGGCGCAGCATTCGACCGGTCTCCCGATCGGCGTCCAGCTCGGTGCCCGCCCGTCGGAGGACCACATCCTGATCGCGCTCGGTGCCGCGCTCGAGGAGGCGATGCCCTGGCGCGACCGCCTGCCGCCGGTCCATGCGAGCCGGGTGAGCGGCTGATGCCGGATCGCACGCGGCCTGTGCCGTTCGGCACAGGCCTTTGTCCCTTCCCTCTGTAGAACGCGGGCGCAAACCGTGTTCAGCATTGGAGGGAGAAAAACATGGGCAATGTAGGTTCGACTGACAGATCCACGCAGGCACGTAGGGGATCGGCTCCACCGCCCGAAGATGCAAATAGGTGTACGTCCCGACAGCGCAACGAAAGATTTGCAAGAAATTGTCGCACTGGCCGAGCGTCTCATGCAGACTCGAACCATTGCTCAATCCCGCCCGCGCGAGCCGATGAAGGCGATTGTCGCGAAAACGTGCATGATCGGAGAGAAGCGGTACGTGGCACTGTTCAATGTTCCTCGTAGCTCCCGATTTGAGTGGGCGATGATCGCGATAACCCGAAGAGTCTTGCAAGTGCTCTATGACGACTGTCCGCCGTTGAGAGCAAGCTGGTTTCCCGCCTATAGCTTCGATCTTCGGGGCAATGCTCGGCCTGGCTTCGAGAAACTCGACGCGCGACAGTTGGATAAGAAGATAGTGCGATTGATCATGACAGAAATCACCGATCTGCAGAATGAAGGATATGACATCTGTAAACTGTACCGAGACCTGCCGCTGCTTGACCAGATCGCGGCCAATGTGAAGGATGATCTCGCCAAGACTCTGAAGATCGAAGTCCCGAACGGTCCGATGTTCGAGCTTATCGAAAAGTGACACGCTAGAAGCCCTGGTGCCGCTCACTGCGGCATCAGGGCCTCCCAGCAGATGCTCGCCCCGAAGCGCTCGCCATAGCGCGTCTGCAGAAGTCAAGATCTGGGGCACGGCTCCCTATTACAAGCTGGATATCCGCCACCGTTCCGGACACCGCACGGGCGATCGAGCGCAATGTCAGAATTAGGCTGTTCTCGCTGACCGGAGTCGATTTGCGCCAGCCCGCATGACGCCAATCGCACGTGGCCTGTGACGTTTGGCACAAGCCTTTGTGCATTCCCTGTGTAGAACGCGGGTGCATACCGTGTTCAGCAATGGAGGGAGAAAGACATGGGCAATGTAGGTTCGACGGACAAATCACAAACCCCGAGGCCGCGACCGGTGTCATCGTCGCCCGGAGAAAGGCAGCCGCTGTTGAAACCGGCACTGACGGGTGGAGGATCAGCAGTCGTCGGACTGGGTGGGCATTCGAAAATCGATTTCGAGGACTATGCGCGTTCTGGGGAGAAGCCGAAAAAGTCGCAGCTGACGGCGAACTCGTCCCCGCCGCGAATGGAACAGCCTGTGGCTTTGGAGTCTCTCTTCGAGGAGGACGACCCGTCGGCCAAGGACCTTCCGCTGGAAGAGAAGAGCTATTTGTACGTGCCAGAGATAGAGGACCCGGCAAGTCTGCCCGAGATCAAGCGAATTTCTGGACTGCTCGAAAGCTATCGACGATCATCGGAGATTCCTTCCCAAGGACTGAAGGAATATGGGTTCTGGATAAAGTCGGAAATGATCAAGGAGGACATTCGAAGTTATTTCGACGTCTCGCTGAAGAGCGTGAATGGGACTGTTCAGGTCGATTTCAGTCGGCGGTTTCGTGGTAGTGGTTTTCCGGTCGACCAGACACGTCTGCAGCAGGCCATTCAAAGAGCAGAACGGTTGATGGAGTCGCCGGTCGTTGCTGAGACCGCTCCTTGGGACCCGGATGATCGGATAAAAATAAAGAGAACCATGCATAAAGGGCAGGAATTCATCGAGCTGATCAATGTTCCGCCCGACTCGTCGGTTGCAGATGTGGTCCAAACAATACACCTTCATTGCGTGAGGCGTATGTATGACGGGCAATGCCTGAGTTACGACTTGCGTTCTTCGAATGTGGAGCATCGCAAGGAGATGCATGCATTTCGCGTGGTGCCTGACGGCAAAAAGCGACGAGAATTCAAAGAGGTCGAACGTCGCAAATACGAAGACGAGATTTTGAAAATGACGATGAGGGAGATAACCATTCTTCACAATGCGGGACACGATATCCATAGGCTTGATGAAGACATGAAAGGGGCACTTGAAAGATCGGTGATGCGCGACCTTAAGGAAGAGCTAGCGATCGACTTCGGGTCGAGATCGACGTTTCCAGTGGTAACGCTTGACGCCTGAC
>JBIOYR010000039.1:0-6617 GCA_044870245.1 Aestuariivirgaceae bacterium
TCGGCTTCTGTCCGGCCTTCGCGGCGCGCGAGGCCTTGTTCACATCCATCGCCTGCCAATGGATGTTGGCGGCGCGGCGCAAGGCGAAATTGATGAGCCCCATGCCGACCGTGTTGTTGGTGAACCGGTCGATCAGGATGAACCCGCCAAGATCGCGGTTCTCGTCATAGGGTGCGAAAGCGATCTCTTGATCGAGCGCCAGGTTGCACACCCCGATCTCGTTGAGCTCGAGGGTGCGCGCCGCCGTGTGCTCGAGCGTGTTGACATTGACCTTGTATTTCGGCTGCGCCACCGCTCCCTGCACCGTCCTCGTCGCGCATTTGACCAGGTAATGCCGGCCCGGCAGCATCGGCTCGTCGCCCATCCACAGGATCGCCGTCTCGAACTGATCGGCGACCGGCAGCGGCTCCCTGACGGCGGCGATCACCATGCCGCGGCTGGCATCGACCTCATCGGCGAAGGTCACCGTCACCGACTGTCCGACGATCGCCCGGTCGAGATCCCCATCGAAGGTGGCGATCCGCGCGATGGTGGTCTCGCGACCGCCCGGCATCACCCTGACGCGGTCGCCGGGGCTGGCCGACCCGGCAACGATCATCCCGGAGAATCCGCGGAACGACTGGTCCGGCCGGTTGACCCATTGCACCGGCATGCGGAACGGTCCGTCCGCCCCGCTGCGATCGACCGGCACCTCCTCGAGAAAGGCGAGGAGGCTCGGGCCCGCATACCACGGCATGAGCGCGCTTCGTTCCACCACATTGTCGCCGCGCAGCGCCGACAGCGGGATCGCCGTGACCTGCGTGATGCCGAGGCTCTCGGCGAACTGCCGGTACTCGCCCTCGATCCGGCGGAACACTGCCTCCTCATAGCCGACCAGGTCCATCTTGTTGACCGCCAGCACCACCGTCTTGATGCCGATCAGCGACACGATGTAGCTGTGCCGCCGCGTCTGGGTGAGCACCCCCTTGCGGGCATCGACCAGGATGACGGCAAGCTCCGCCGTCGAGGCGCCGGTCGCCATGTTGCGGGTATATTGCTCATGACCCGGCGTGTCGGCGACGATGAATTTGCGTCGGTCGGTGGTGAAGGCGCGATAGGCGACATCGATGGTGATGCCCTGCTCGCGCTCGGCCGCCAGCCCGTCGACCAGCAGCGCGAAATCGAGCGCCCCGCCCTGCGTGCCGACCCGCTTCGAATCGACCTCGAGCGCCTGCAGATGATCCTCGAAGATCAGTTTCGATTCATAGAGCAGTCGACCGATCAGCGTCGACTTGCCGTCATCGACGCTGCCGCAGGTGATGAAGCGCAGCAGATCCTTGCTCTCCTGCTGGGAGAGATAGTCGGCGATGGAGGTCGTTGCGGGGTCGAGCCGGCGCATCAGAAATAACCTTCCTGCTTCTTCTTCTCCATCGAGGCGGACTGGTCGTGATCGATCACCCGCCCCTGGCGCTCAGACGACGTCGCCGTGAGCATCTCCCCGACGATGGCGAGGAGGTCGGCGGCATCGCTCTCCACCGCCCCGGTGAGCGGGTAGCAGCCAAGCGTGCGGAAGCGGATCATCTTGAGCTCCGGCGCCTCCCCCGGATTGAGCGGCAGGCGCTCGTCATCGACCATGATCAGCTGGCCGTCGCGCCGCACCACCGGCCGCATCGCCGCGAAATAGAGCGGCACGATCGGGATTCCCTCGCGGTGGATATATTGCCACACATCGAGTTCGGTCCAGTTGGACAGCGGGAACACCCGGATGGTCTCGCCCGGGTTCTTGCGGGCATTGTAGAGCCGCCACAGCTCGGGGCGCTGGTTCTTCGGGTCCCAGCGATGCTTGGCGCTGCGGAACGAGAAGATCCGCTCCTTGGCCCGCGACTTCTCCTCGTCGCGCCGGGCCCCGCCAAAGGCCGCATCGAACCCCCATTTGTCGAGCGCCTGCTTCAGCCCCTCGGTCTTCATGACGTCGGTGTGGAGCGCCGAGCCGTGGCTGATCGGGCCGATGCCGCGGGCAAGCCCGTCCTCATTGACATGGACGAGGAGATCGAGCCCGAGCTCGCGCGCCGTGCGGTCGCGAAAGGCGATCATGTCGCGGAATTTCCAGGTCGTGTCGACATGGAGCAGCGGGAAGGGCAGGCGGCCGGGGAAGAACGCCTTGCGCGCCAGATGGAGCATTACCGCCGAGTCCTTGCCGATCGAATAGAGCATGACCGGCTTGGCGCACTCGGCCGCGACCTCGCGGATGATGTGGATCGATTCGGCCTCGAGCTGGTCGAGATGGGAAAGGGTCTCGGATGGCATTGCGGCTAGGTAGAGGGCTGGATCAAAATAGGCAATAGTCGGCGGGTGACGGCCGTTGACGGTAGCGACAGCAAGTGAACCAGGACCCCCATAGGATTGCCCACGCCGAGGGCCGCCATCTCGAGCAGGCGATCGGCCGCGAGGTCCGGAATTTCCGGGAAAAACTTGGCTTGACCATCGCCGAGCTGGCCAAGTCCTCGAGCATCTCGGCCGGTATGCTGTCGAAGATCGAGAACGGCACCACATCGCCCTCGCTCTCGACCCTCCAGGCACTGTCGCGCGCCCTCCATGTGCCGGTGACCGCGCTTTTCCGCTCCTTCGAGGAGACCAACGAGGCGACCTTCGTCAAGGCCGGCCAGGGCCTCACCATCGAGCGCCGTGGCACCCGCGCCGGTCACCAATATCAGCTGCTCGGCCATACCCCCCATGGCGCGCTGGTCGTCGAGCCCTACCTCATCACCTTGACCGACGAGTCCGACGTCTTCCCGATCTTCCAGCATTCGGGTCTCGAGTTCCTCTATATGCTGGAGGGCGAGGTCGCCTACCGCCACGGCACCAAGACCTATGTCCTCACCCCCGGGGATTCCCTGTTCTTCGACGCTGAGGCGCCGCACGGTCCGGAGGAGCTCCGCCGCCTGCCGATCCGCTTCCTCTCGGTGATCTGCTACACCCGCGAGACGAGGTGAAGCCGCGCCCAATAGGCGGCGATCTTCTGGCGCTCCGCCTCCGCCTCGGCAAAGCCGACATAGCCGTCCGGCCGGATCAGATAGGCTGCTCCCTCCTTGAGCCCGGCTTGCCCCGCCGCATCCGACCAGGCGAAGACATGGAGCGGCAGCTGGTGGCGCGTGCACATCTCGCTCAACGACACCGGGTTGCCGCCATAGACATGGACCTGCCAGCTGCAGCTGGCGAGTGCTGCGAAATTGTCGCGCCCCGAAGGCGCCGGCACATAGGGCAGCCGGTCGCCCCCCGCCACCGTCCCGGCGGTGCCGGCGCTCAGCGCCGAGCCGCGATAGTTGATGCCGATCTGCGAGATCCTCCGGAACATCGCGCGGCGCACCGCTGCGAGCTCGAACAGCGCCGGCAGCAGCCGCGGCACCACCTTGGTCCTGACGAACCGGGCAATCGGCCCGTCGCTCGCCACGATGGTGAAGGCCCGGTCCGTCGTCTGTACCAATTGCCGCGCAAAGGGGATCCGCTCCTGCTCGTAGCTGTCGAGCAGTGACTTGCCGGCACCCCTGAGCACATCCGCGAGCTTCCAGGCAAGATTGGTGGCATCGCCGATCCCGGTGTTCATCCCCTGGCCGCCGACCGGGCTGTGGATATGGGCGGCATCGCCGGCGAGAAAGGTGCGGCCCCGCCGGAAACGATGCGCCACCCGGTGGTGCACCCGATAGGTCGAGAACCAGTTCACCGTGCCGACCGAGATGCGCAAATGCTCGATCGCCGTCTTGCTGACATCCTGGAACGACAGCGTGTTCTGCCGCCCCTCCGCCGCGCCGTCGATCGTGCCGACGAGGCGCACCCGCCCCTGGCCCTTCAGCGGGAACACCGCCAGGAAATCCGCATCGTCGAGCGCCACATGGAGCTCGCCGTCGGTCACCGGGCCGCTCGCCGTCACATCCGCCACATAGAAGAGATGCGAATAGGTGCCGCCAGGGAAACCGACATCCATCGAGTCGCGCAAGGCCGAATGCGCTCCATCGCAGCCCGCGACATATTGCGCCTCGACCGTCTCCTCGCGCCCGTCGCCATGCCGCAGTCGCGCCAGCACCCGCGCCTCGCTCTCCTCGATCGACAGAAGCTCGACCGGTCGCTCGACCGAAACGCCTGATTGCGCCAGCCGGTCGATCAGCAGCCGCTCATGAGCGTCCTGCGGCAGGATCAGCACGAACGGGTAGGGCGACAGCCCCTCGCCGATATCGCCGAGCTGGATGCGCCCGGCCTTGCGGCCGCGCACCCACAGATTGGCCGCGATCATCTTGAGCCCGGCCTCGATCGCCGCCTCCGCGACGCCGAGCTGGTGATAGAATTCGAGGGTCCGGGCATGAACCGCCAGCGCCCGCGAGGTCATCCCGGGCTCGGGCGCCTTGTCGATCAGGCGGAACTGGACGCCGAAGGCCTTGAGCCACAAGGCGAGGGCAAGACCGGTCGGGCCGGCGCCGACCACGAGGACTTCGGTTTCAGCCATGATGCCTCGTATGAGCTGCTCGGCGGCCCTTATCGACCGCCCGATGGCGTGTCAAGGCAACCACCTCGATTGACGCCGATCAGCCGAGCGGCTACTGCATTGGCAGATCGGGGGGAATAATAATTTCAGCCCAGGAAAGTCTCGAGGATGTCCGCCGACCTCGCCAAATACGCCAGCGACCACAGCATCAAATTCTTCCTGTTCAACTTCACCGACCTGTTCGGCACGCAGCGCGCCAAGCTGGTGCCGGCCGAGGCCGTCGCCGCCATGCAGAAATCGGGCGCCGGCTTTGCCGGTTTCGCCACCTGGCTCGACATGACGCCGGCCCATCCCGACCTCTTCGTGATCCCCGATCCGCAATCGGTGATTCCATTGCCGTGGAAGCCGGGCGTCGCCTGGGTGGCCGGCGACCCCTGGATGGACGGCAAGCCGGTGTCGCAGGCGCCGCGCCTCGTGCTCAAGGGCCTGATGGACAAGGCGGCGAGCCGCGGCATGACCTTCATGGCCGGCGTCGAGCCCGAGTTCCACCTCATCAATCCCGACGGCTCCTCGATCTCCGACACCCGCGACACCCAGGAGAAGCCCTGCTACGACCAGGCCGCCATCATGCGCCGCTACGAGGTGATCGCCGACATCTGCTCGACCATGGTCGGGCTCGGCTGGTCGCCCTATCAGAACGACCATGAGGACGCCAACGGCCAGTTCGAGATCAACTGGAACTTCAACGACGCCCTGACCACCGCCGACCAGCTCTGCTTCTTCAAATTCATGGTGAAGTCGATCGCCGAGCAGCATGGTCTCAGGGCCACCTTCATGCCCAAGCCCTTCGCCAACCTCACCGGCAATGGCTGCCACGTCCACATGTCGCTGTGGGACGGCGACCGCAAGCAGAACCGCTTCCAGGGCGACGGCGACGAGCTTGGCCTGTCGCCCGAGGCCTATCACTTCCTCGGCGGGCTGATGCACCATGCCGAAAGCCTGGCGGCGATCACCAATCCCACCGTCAACAGCTACAAGCGCATCAATGCGCCGCGCACCCTGTCGGGTGCCACTTGGTCGCCCAACACCGTGACCTATGCTGGCAACAACCGCACCCACATGGTCCGGGTCCCCGATGTCGGGCGCTTCGAGCTGCGCCTCCCCGACGGTGCCGCCAATCCCTATCTCATGATGGCGGCGATCTTCGCCGCCGGCCTCCATGGCATCGACGAGAGGATGAGCCCCGGCAAGCGGCTCGACATCGACATGTATGCCGAGGGCCACAAGGTCACCGATGCCAAGAAGCTGCCGCTCAACCTGATCGACGCGCTGCGCAACTTCGAGCGCGACACCTACCTCACCGAGGCGCTTGGACCGGAATTCTCGGCCGCCTATGTCAAGCTCAAGACCAATGAGTGGAACAGCTACTGCCGCCACCTCACCCAGTGGGAGCGCGACACCACGCTCGACTGCTAGAACGAACCTCCATGCACTATTCCATCGCCTCGCTCCTCCGCAATGCGCTGAGCGGTCATCGCCACTGGCCGCCGGCCTGGCGCGAGCCCGAACCCAAGCCCGACTATGATGTCGTGATCATCGGCGGCGGCGGCCATGGCCTCGCCACCGCCTATTACCTCGCCCGCGAGCACGATATCCGCAACGTCGCCGTGCTGGAGAAGAGCTGGCTCGGCTCCGGCAATATCGGCCGCAACACCACCATCATCCGCTCGAACTACCTGCTTGCCGGCAACAACCCCTTCTACGAGTTCTCGCTGAAGCTCTGGGAGGGGCTGGAGCAGGAGTTCAACTTCAACGCCATGGTGTCGCAGCGCGGCATCGTCAATCTCTTCCATTCCGACGCCCAGCGCGACGCCGCCGCCCGCCGCGGCAATGCCATGCGGCTGCACGGCGTCGATGGCGAGCTGCTCGACCGCGACGGCGTGCGCCGCATCCTGCCATTCCTCAATTTCGACAATGGCCGCTTCCCGATCATGGGCGGCCTGATGCAGCGCCGCGGCGGCACCGTCCGGCACGACGCGGTGGCCTGGGGCTATGCCCGCGGCGCCGACGGCAACGGTGTGGACATCATTCAGAATTGCGAGGTCACCGGCATCCGCATCGAAAATGGCCGCGCCGTCGGCGTCGAGACCACGCGAGGCTA
>JBIOYR010000040.1:0-27851 GCA_044870245.1 Aestuariivirgaceae bacterium
TACGAGGACCCGGCCAATCCCTACCACATGGAAGGCGTGGTCAACTCCGCCGATGCAGTCGCAGGGCTGGAGTTCTACAAGGAACTCTACAAGTGCTGCACCCCTCCGGGCTACACCGACAGCTACATGGGTGAGGGCCTCGACGCCTTCAAATCCGGCCAGGTCGCTATGATGATGAACTGGTTCGCCTTCATGCCCGGTATGGCGAAGGACGAACAGGTCGGCTCGAAGACCGGCTTCTTCGTCAATCCCGGCCAGAAGGTCGCCGCCTCCACGCTCGGCGGCCAGGGCATCTCGGTGGTCGCCAACACCGACAACATGGAAGGCGCGCTGGCCTACATCAAATGGTTCGCCCAGCCGGAGGTGCAGAAGAAGTGGTGGTCGCTCGGCGGCTATTCCTGCCACAATGCGGTGCTCAACGACCCGAGCTTCCCGAAGTCGCAGCCCTTCGCCGGCGACTTCCTGAAAGCAATTGCGGGCGTCAAGGACTTCTGGCAGGAGCCGGCCTATGCCTCGCTGATGCAGGCGTCGCAGAAGCGGCTGCATGACTATGTCGTGGCCGACAAGGGCACCGCCAAGGAAGCGCTCGACAAGCTGATCGAGGACTGGACGGCGATCTTCAAGGAAGAGGGCAAAATCCAGTAACGACTCAGCCTTTAAGGACTGCCTCATCCGGCTATGCGGGTGAGGCAGTAGGCATTAGGCAGTCGGCAGTCGCCTCATTTCCCTTCTCCCCGTTCCGACGGGGAGAAGGTGCCCCGGAGGGGCGGATGAGGGACACTTTAACAGGTCACCATGGCAACCGCATTCGACAGGATGGCCGACACTGCCGCGAGGGCGACGCCCCCCGACCTCGCGCGGCGGATGCGCGGGCTCTCCGACACGGCGATTGCCTGGCTGTTCATCACCCCGACCATCGTGCTCCTGCTCGCCATCAACATCTTCCCGCTGATCTGGACGATCCAGCTTTCCTTCACGAACTATCGGGCCAACCGGCCCAATGCGCCGATCAAGAACGTCGGCCTCGACAATTACACGACGATCCTCTCCAACGCCGACATCTGGGCGGCGATGCAGGCCACCGCGCATTTCGTGTTCTGGACGATCCTGCTGCAGACGCTCATCGGCTTCACGCTCGCCTGGCTGATCGACCGCAAGTTCCGCGGCCACGCCTTCTGGACCACGGTGATCCTGATCCCGATGATGCTGTCGCCGGCGGTGGTGGGGAATTTCTGGCGGTTCCTCTACCAGCCGCAGATCGGGCTCTTCAACTATATCGTCTCGTTCTTCACCGGGGTGCCGCCCTCGTCATTCGAGATGACCGGGACGGTGGCGCTGGCACCATGGTCGATCATTATCGTCGACACCTGGATGTGGACGCCCTATGTCATGCTGATCTGCCTGGCCGGCCTTCGCTCCATCCCCGACTACATCTATGAGGCGGCCGAGGTCGATCGCGCCTCCAAATGGCGGCAGTTCTGGTCGATCACGCTGCCGATGGCGCTGCCTTTCATCATGCTCGCGGTGCTGTTCCGCGGCATCGAGAACTTCAAGATGTTCGACATGGTCAATCTCCTGACCGGCGGCGGCCCGGGGTCGACCACCGAGGTCGCCTCGATCACGCTCAAGCGCGAAGCCTTCGAGAAGTGGCGCACCGGCTTCTCCTCGGCCTTCGCCATCATCCTGTTCGTCACGGTGTTCGGCCTCGCCAACATCTATGTGAAGGCATTGAACCGGGTGAAGCAGCGATGAGCACCACCTCCGCCCATTCGGTCGTCGAGCCGGGAACAGTGTCGCGGCGCGTCGCCGGGGGGATCGTCATCGTCTACGCGCTGGTGTCGATGATCCCGCTGTTCTGGATCTTCATCACCGGCTTCAAGACGCCGCCCGATTCGATCTCCTATCCGCCGAAGGTGGTGTTCACCCCGTCGCTCGAAGGATATTGCAATCTCTTCACCACGCGGACGCGCCAGACCCAGGAATATATCGATGCGCTCGGCCCTCCGCGGTCGGAGTGCGATCGCATCACCCGCAGCCGCGACATGGTGATCGCCGGTCCGTCCAACTATCTGCCGCGGTTCGTCAACTCGGTGGTGATCGCCTTCGGCTCGACCTTCTGCGCGGTGGTGCTGGGGGTGCTTGCGGCCTATGGGTTCTCGCGCTTCCGGGTGCCGCTCAAGGACGATCTCCTGTTCTTCATCCTGTCGACGCGAATGATGCCGCCGATCGCTGTGGCGATCCCGATCTATCTCATGTACCGCCATCTTGGCCTCTCCGACACGGCGCTCGGGATGATCCTGCTCTACACGGCGGTGAACGTGTCGCTGGCGGTGTGGCTGCTCAAGGGCTTCATCGACGAGATCCCGCGCGAATATGAGGAAGCGGCGATGATCGACGGCTACACGCGGCTCCAGGCCTTCTGGAAGGTGGTGCTGCCGCAGGCGGCGACGGGCATTGCTGCCACCGCGATTTTCTGCCTGATCTTCGCCTGGAACGAATATGCCTTCGCGGTGCTCTTGACCTCGGGCAGCGCCCAGACGGCACCGCCCTTCATCCCGACGATCATCGGCGAGGGCGGCATGGACTGGCCCGCCGTCGGCGCCGGCACGACGCTGTTCCTGGTGCCGATCCTGGTGTTCACCGTGCTGCTGAGGCGGCATCTCCTCAGAGGCATCACCTTCGGGGCGGTGCGCAAATGACCGAGCCGACCGCCATGTCCCGGCCGCCGGCCAAGGAGCCGTTCCTCAGGCGGTTCCTGACTTTTCGCCGCGGCCCGTGGGAGAACCTCGCCACATTGGTGATCGCCGCAGGCGTCATCATGCTGATGCAGCCATTCAGCGTCGATCTCTACACCTGGTCGTTCCTGACGACGCTCGCCGGCACGGCGATGTTCATCATCGTGTCGAAATTCCCGGAATAGACCGATGGCCGAGATCCGGGTCGAGAAACTGCGCAAGATGTTCGGCGAGTTCGCCGCGGTGAAGGAGTCTAGCTTCACCATTGCCGAGGGCTCGTTCTTCTGCCTGCTCGGGCCCTCGGGCTGCGGCAAGACGACGACGCTGCGCATGATCGCCGGGCTCGAGCTGCCGACCTCGGGCCAGATCTTCCTCGATGGCGAGGACGTGGCGTTCCGGCGCGCCTCGGAGCGCGACATCGCCTTCGTTTTCCAGCTGTTCGCGCTCTATCCCCATATGAATGTGCGGCGGAACATCGGGTTTCCGTTGCTATGCCAGGGGGCGAGCCGGCAGGAGACCCGCCAGCGCGTCGAGGAGACGGCGCGGCTCTTGCGGATCGATCATCTGCTCGACAGCCCGGTGTCGGGGCTGGCCGGCGGCGACCGGCAGCGGGTGGCGCTCGGGCGGGCCATCATCCGGCGGCCCAAGGCGTTCCTGATGGACGAGCCGCTCGGCACGCTCGATGCCGAGTTCCGGACGCTGATGTGCGCCGAGCTCCGGGCGCTGCACAACCGCATCGGCGCCACCACGGTCTATGTCACCCACGACCAGCTCGAGGCGATGTCGATGGCCGACACGATCGCCATCATGAATGGCGGCGTGGTCGAGCAGCTCGGTCCGCCGCAGCAGGTTTATGACCGGCCAGCCAGCCTGTTCGTCGCCGACTTCATCGGCTCGCCGGCGATGAACCTGCTGGCGTTCAGCGGCTCGCTCGATCCGGGCGCCGACCGGCTGGCGCTCGATGGCGCGGAGGTTGTCATTCCACGGCTGCGCGAGCCGGCGGCCGGCCCCGAGCTGGTGCTGGGGGTGCGCCCCGAGCATATCCGCTTCACCTCCGAGGGCGGACTGCGCGGCCAGGTGTTCGGTGCGGAATATCTCGGCTCGACCCAGATCGTGACCGTCGATACAGCGGTCGGAAAGGTCAAGGCCCGGCTGCCGGCCGACCGGCTGCTCCAGCCCGGGGAGCCGATCGGGCTGACATTCCGGCCGGAGCGGCTGTCGGTGTTCGACAAGGCGAGCGGCAAGGCCGTGCGCTCGATGCTGCATGAGGGGGCGGCCCGTGGCTGATGTTCAGCTCATCGGCGTCACCAAGCGGTTCGGCAAGGTCACTGCCGTGTCCGAGCTCACGTTCGACATCGGCGACGGCGAGTTCGTGATCCTTCTCGGCCCGACCGGGGCGGGCAAGACGACGACGCTGCGCCTCGCCGCCGGACTCGAGAAGGCGGATGGCGGGACGGTCAGGATCGGCGGCCGCGATGTCACCAATATCGCGCCGGCGGAACGCGACGTCGCCTTCGTGTTCCAGCAGTTCTCGCTCTATCCGCATCTGTCGGTGTTCGACAATCTGGCCTTCCCGCTGCGCTCGCCAGTGCGGCGGATGACTGCCGAGCACATCCGCAGCCGGGTCAATGAGGTGGCGGCACTGCTGCACATCACCGCCAAGCTCGACAATCGGGCAACGCAGCTGTCCGGCGGCGAGATGCAGCGGGTGGCGATCGGGCGGGCGCTGGTGCGGCGTCCCGCCATCTATCTGATGGACGAGCCGCTGTCGTCGCTCGACGCCAAGCTCAGGAGCGAGCTCAGGCTCGAGCTGAAGCGCATCCAGGCCGATCTCGGCTCGACGGTGCTGTTCGTCACCCATGACCAGATCGAGGCGCTGACCATGGCCGACCGGATCGGCGTCCTCAATCATGGCAGGCTGGTGCAGCTTGGGCCGCCGCGGCGCATTTACGAGGATCCCGACAGCATCTATGTGGCGACGCGGCTCGGCCAGCCGTCGATCAATCTCGTTCCCGAGGGGCTGCTGCCGGCCGGTGGCCAGCCCGCCGGCACCAGGACCGTGGGCTTGCGGACCGAGAATATCCGGATCGAGAAGGCCAATGGCAGCGGTGCCACCGGAACCGTCGAGTGGGTCGAGCATCTCGGCGACCAGAACCACCTCCATCTGTCGGTCGGCGAGCAGCGGATCGTCACCCTGGCGTCGCCCGACAGCGATCTCGGTCCCGGCGACCGGGTCAAGCTGTCGGTGGTCAGGCCGCTGTTCTTCGATGCTGCCGGCAACCGGCTGCGAGGATAGGAGCCCATGGACGCCAAGGACATCAGGCTTCTCATCGACACGCTGTCGGACCGGATCATCGCCGCGAGCGACGAGCTGACGGCGCTCGACCAGGCGATCGGCGATGGCGATCACGGGATCAACATGAAGCGCGGCTTCGAGGCGGTGAAGGCCGATGCGCAAGCGATGGCGGCGGGCGACCTGCCGGCGGCGCTCCACAAGCTCGGCATGATGCTGGTGATGAAGGTCGGCGGCGCCTCGGGGCCGCTCTATGGCACGCTGTTCATGGCGCTGGCCAAGGCCATGCCCCCCGATCCCGACCGCGCCCAGCTGGCGAGCGCGCTGGCGAGCGCCATCGCCGCCGTCAAGGCGCGTGGCAAATCGGAGGTCGGGCAGAAGACGCTGCTCGACGTGCTCGATCCGGTTCACCGGACGCTCGCCGCTGGCGCCGATGCGGAAGGCCTCCGGTCGGCGGCCCGGGAGGCGGCCAAGGCCACCATCCCGCTCAAGGCGACGCGCGGTCGGGCGTCGTTCCTCGGCGAGCGCTCGATCGGCCATATGGACCCCGGTGCCCGCTCCAGCGAGATCATGGTGGGTGCGATCCTCGATGCCCTGGAGCAACGGTCATGACCAGCAGCAATGTCGGCATCGTCATTGTCTCGCATTCGAAGGATGTGGCGCGGGGAGCGGCGGAGATGGTGCGTCAGATGGTGGGGCCGGAGGTGCCGCTTGCCCATTGCGGCGGCGATCCGGGGGGCGGGCTCGGAACCAGCGTCGAAAGCATCATGGCGGCGATCGCGGAAGCGTGGTCGGAGAAGGGAGTCGCCGTGCTCGTCGATCTCGGCGGGGCCGAGACCAACAGCGAGATGGCGATCGAGATGCTGCCGGCCGACCGGCGCGAGCGGGTGGTGATCTGCAACGCGCCGATCGTCGAGGGCGCGGTCATGGCGGCGACCGAGTCGTCGGCCGGGTCGAGCCTCGCCGCGGTGCGCAGCACGGCCGAGGAACTCTATGCCGGGGCGATCGTCACATGAGCGTAACGAGCGCGGCCAGATCGGTGTTGATGAAACATCCCGTCGGGCTGCATGCCCGGCCGTCGGTCAAGCTCACCAAGCTCGCGAAGAGCTTTCGCTGTCGCATCGAGGTGGCGCAAAACGCGTCCGGACCGTGGATCGATGCCAAGAGCATCGTCAAGGTCATGGCGCTGAAGGCGCCGCGCGACACGACGCTCTATTTCCGCGCCGAAGGGGAAGGTGCGGCAGAGGCGGTGAATGCGCTGAGCGCGCTCGTCGCGCGCGACTTCGACGAGGATCATGCCGATGCCGCAACCAGTTGAACGGGTCGGGCGGCCGGCATCGCCCGGGATCTTCGCGGGGCCGATCGTACAGCTGCGCCGGCCCGAGGTGCCGGCCGAAGGGGTCGATTGCGACGCGTTGGCGGAGGGCGATGCCCTGAGAGACGCGCTCGAGATCGCGACCGTCGAGCTCAGGGCCCTTTACGACAGCGCACCGGATGATGCCAAGGGCATTGTCGAGTTCCAGCTCGCCATGCTCGAGGATACGAGCCTGCTCGAGCCGGTGATGGAGCGCATCATGACCGGGCGGTCGGCGGCCAATGCCTGGCAGGGTGTTCTGTCGGTGCAGATTGCCGATTATGAGGCGGCGGATGATGATTATTTCCGCGCCAGGGCTGGCGATCTCGCCGATCTCAAGGACCGCGTGCTGCGCCTTCTCGCCGGCGATGCGGATGCCGTGCTGCCGGCCGGCGCGATCCTGATGGGCGAGGATCTGCCGCCGAGCCGGTTTCTGGCGATCGACTGGAGCAAAGGAGGCGCGATCGTGCTGGCGCGCGGCAGCCCGCTCAGTCATGTCGCCATCCTGGCGCGGGCGCGCGGCGTGCCAATGGTGACCGGCCTCGGCGAGGTACCGGCCATCGGGCATTCGCAAGCGATCGTCGACGGCACGACCGGCCGCGTCGTGCTGTCGCCCGATGCGACGTCGCGATCATCGATGAAGGAGGCGGCACAGGCATTTGCGGCGGAGGAAAAGGAGGCGGCACGCCATCTTGCCAGGCCGGCCGTCACCGCCGATGGGGTTGTCGTCAAGATCTTGGTCAATGTCGCCGATCCGGCCGAGACCGAAAAGATCGACAACGCGCATTGCGACGGCATCGGGCTGATGCGCACCGAGTTCCTGTTCCGCAACGGGCGTCGCCTGCCGGACGAGGAGGAGCAATATCGCGCCTATCGCCGGCTGCTCGAATGGGCCGGCGACAAGCCGGTGACGGTGCGCACCCTCGATGCCGGCGGCGACAAGCCGATCGACGGGCTGACGCCGGAGGACGAGACCAACAGCTTCCTCGGGGTGCGGGGCTTGCGCCTGTCGCTGGCGCGGCCTGAGGTTTTCCGCGCGCAGTTGCGTGCTCTCGGTCGGGCGGCGGTGCACGGCAATCTCAAGGTGATGTGGCCGATGGTGACGGTGCCGGAGGAGTTCACCGCCGCCGCGGCGCTGCTCGACGACGAACTCGCCGCGATGCGCGGGCAGGGGATCGCCTGCGCCCGGCCACCGCTCGGCATGATGGTGGAGGTACCATATCCCGCGCTTCTGCCGGAGTTCTTTCCGATGGCGGAGTTCTTCTCGATCGGGTCCAACGATCTCACCCAGTATTTGGCGGCGGCGGCGCGCGACAATCCGGCGGTGTCCGGCCTCGCCGACGACGCCTATCCGGCGGTTGCGCTGCTGATCGGGAGGCTTGCGGAATTCGCCGCCGCACGCGGGATCGAGCTGTCGATCTGCGGCGACCTCGCCTCCGATGTCGCGAAGGTGCCGGACCTCCTGACGCTGGGCCTGAGGTCGCTGTCGGTGGCGCCGGCGGCACTGGGGCGGGTCAAGGCAGCCGTCTGCCGGTCACGGGTCGGAGGTGGCAGTTGAGCGAGTTTGAGGAAACATCCTCGTCGCAGTCGGCCGATGCGGTCCGCGAGTACAAGACCATCCTTCGCGAGATCCTCGATGCGCGCCCCGCGGGGACGCGGCTCAGGCTGGCAATGGCGCTTGGCAAGAATCGCAGCTTCGTGTCGCAGATCGCCAACCCGCAATATGCGACACCGATCCCGATCCGGCATCTCGACACCATCTTCGAGCTCTGTCATTTCCCGCAAGCCGCCCGCCGGCGGTTTCTCGATGCCTATGCCAAGGCCCATCCCGTCAGGCATGTGAATGACCGCGCCGGACACAAGATGCGGCGCCAGGTTCTCGCCTTGCCGGACCTCGGCGACGCGCAGCGCAATGCCCGCTTCGATGCCTTGATCATGGAGTTCGCCCGCAAGTTTTCCCGCGTGCTGGCTGGATCGGATTAGATACCAGGAGAGGCCCCCATGAAGAAGTTGATCAACAGCATCGAGACCGTGCTCACGGAAAGCCTCGACGGGCTGGTGGCGGCGCATTCCGACATCTTGGCGCTCGACGAGGAACATCGCTTCGTGCGGCGCCGGCGGCCGAGATCCGGCAAGGTCGTCTTGATCTCGGGCGGCGGGTCAGGCCATGAGCCGCTGCATGCCGGGCTCGTCGGGCACGGCATGCTCGATGCCGCCTGCCCGGGGCAGGTCTTCACCTCGCCGACCCCCGATCAGATGGTGGCCGCCTGCGAGGCGGTGGCGGGGGGCGAGGGGACGGTGTTCATCGTCAAGAACTACGAAGGCGACGTGATGAATTTCGACATGGCGGGCGAGATGCTCGGCGGCAATATCGAGACGGTGCTGACCGATGACGACGTCGCGGTCGAGAATTCGCTCTACACTACCGGCCGGCGCGGCGTGGCGGGAACGCTGATCGTCGAGAAGATCGCCGGGGCGGCGGCCGAGCGCGGTGCCGACCTCAAGTCGGTGGCCAGCATCGGACGCAAGGTCAATGCGGCGACCCGCTCGATGGGCGTGGCGCTGACCTCCTGCACCGTGCCGTCGGCCGGCAAGCCGACCTTCGATATCGACGACAGCCAGATGGAGATGGGCGTCGGCATTCATGGCGAGCCGGGCCGCCGGCGGGTCGATCTGAAACAGGCAGATGCGATTGCCGACGAGATGGTGACGGCGATCGTGAGCGACCTCGCGGACAAGGCGCAGGGCAAGGCGCAGGGCAAGGCACTGCTGCTGGTCAACGGCTTCGGCGCGACGCCGCTGATGGAGCTCTACCTGATGTACAACGCGGCGCGGCGGCTCATCGACAAGCGCGGCATCACGATCGCCCGGTCGCTGACCGGCTCCTATGTCACCTCGCTCGACATGGCGGGTTGCTCGATCACGTTGACCATGCTCGACGACGATATGCTGGCGCTGTGGGACGAGCCGGTGCACACGGCGGCATTGCGGTGGAAGATGTGACCCAAGGCGCCGGGCAGGGAGTTTTGCTCGATCTTCCCATTTCGAGCGCAACGTCCCGACGCCTTGGGCTGACCCATATACGTCGGTGGTTTGGCAAGGGTTTCAATTTGGGCAGTAGGCATTAGGCAGTAGGCAGTAGGCAGGAGAAGACACAAATCACTGCCTACTGCCCATCTGCCGACTGCCTCGTTCACTTGGTGAGATAGTCGCCGCAACGGGGTGCGGCGTTGTTGCCCCATGGCATAATCGGCACCGTCGAGGTCGAGTTCTGCGGCGAGCCCTCGATCAGCCTGTCCGAATAGACGAGATAGACCAGCACGTTGCGCTCCGGATCGCAGCCGCGGACGATCTGCATCTTCTTGAAGAACAGCGAGCGGCGCTGCCGGTAGATCTCATGGCCCTGCTCGAACTTCTCCTTGATGGTGACCGGCCCGACCTGACGACAGGCAAGCGAGATCTCGGAACGTTCCTCGGCAAGACCTGCCCAACCTTTCCAGCCGCCGATTTCCGGCACGGTGAAATGGCAGGCGACCCCTTCAACCCCCGGATCATCGATGGCGTAGACGGCGAGCTTTGCGTCGGGCGACAGCAGGCGGAACACCGTCGATTTCTTGAAGATCAGCTGCGGGTCGTCGCTTTGGGCCATCACTTGCGGCGCCAGCGCGATGCCGATGAGCAGGGCAAGGAAGGCGAGAGGAAATTTCATGGTCTGTCATCCCGTATCACTATTCAGCCGCGCGAATCCTGCTTCGAGATCGGCGATCAGGTCGTCTGGATCCTCCAGACCGATATGGAGCCTGATCGCCGGTCCCTGGTGCTCGAACGTGCTGGCCGTGCGCAGAGGAACAAAGGGCAGGGCGAGACTCTCGAAGCCGCCCCAGCTGTAACCCATACCAAACAGCTCAAGCCCGTCCAGCATTGCTGCAACCGCGGCTTGCGGAACAGGCGCGAGCAGGATGGAAAAAAGGCCGCAGGCGCCGGTGAAGTCGCGTGCCCAAAGGTCGTGCCCGGGGGCGCCGGGCAGCGCCGGATAAAGGACGCCCGCGACCTCGGGCCGGGTCTCGAGCCATTCGGCGAGCTTGAGCGCGCTCGCCATGTGGCGCTTGAGGCGGACGTCGAGGGTGCGCAGACCGCGCAAGCCGAGATAGACGTCGTCAGGCCCGACGAACAGCCCCATCTCCTCATAGGTTGCCTTGAAGGCCTCCCAGTGCTCGGCGCTGCAGGTGACGGCGCCAAGCATCACGTCGGAATGGCCGCTGATATATTTGGTGGCGGCCTGGATCGAGACATCGCAGCCGGCCGCGAATGCCTTGAAGAAATGGCCGGCGCTCCAGGTGTTGTCGATGGCGGTGACAAGCCCATGCCGGCGCGCCGCCGCCGCCATGGCGGGAACGTCCTGCACCTCCATGGTCTGCGAGCCGGGGCTCTCGAGATAGAGGAGGCGAGTCTCGGGACGAATCAGGGAGGCGATGGCACCGCCGATCCTGGGATCATAATAGGTGGTGACGACGCCGAGCCGTTGCAGGGTGCCCTCGCAGAAGGTGCGCACAGGACGATAGACCGCGTCGGTCATCAGCAGGTGATCGCCGGGCTTGAGAAAGCTGAGGAGCGTGGTGGTGGCAGCGGACAGGCCGGAGGGGTGGAGCTTGCAGGCGAAGCCGCCTTCGAGCTCGGCGATGGCGAGCTCGAGCGCCCGCACCGTCGGGGTGCCTCGCCGGCCGTATCTATATTCCTGCTTGTCATCGTGCAGCGCCTCGACGCTGTCGAACAGCACCGTCGAGGCGTGATAGACAGGCGGGTTGACCATGCCATGCTCGTTGAAGCGGCGGCTTGCCGCGACGAGCCGGGTGGCGGGCTTGAGCTTCCTGGGATCGATCGGGGATCTTGCCATACCGTAAGGTGTCGCAAATGATGCACCTGCGAGCAAGCCCGGCCGCATCCGCGAGGCACCGATATTGGCTTGACCCAGCACGCGTTTTCAGTTCGGATGCAGTTGGGCACGAACGTGCCTCCATGGGAGCAACATTAACCAACAAAGCCGCCGTAAGGCGACGCCGGAAAAATCCGGGAAATCCTGAACTTCGTGGCGGACATGGTCCAGGATGGGAAGCGGCGCAAATCGAAAAGGGACAAGTGATGAAACGCGAACTGCTGTCAGTGGCCATTGGCGCCGCAGCCAGCCTCCTCGTGGCCTCGTCGGCCGTCGCGGGCACACTCGATGACGTCAAGAAGAAGGGCTTCCTGCAATGCGGGGTGAGCCAGGGCCTGATCGGCTTCTCGAATCCCGACGAGCAGAACAATTGGACAGGATTGGATGTCGACTTCTGCCGGGCCATCGCCTCGGCCATCTTCAATGATCCCAAGGCCGTGAAATTCACCCCCTTGTCCGCCAAGGAGCGGTTCACGGCGCTGCAGTCCGGCGAGATCGACGTGCTGTCGCGCAACACCACATGGACGATGAGCCGCGATACATCGCTTGGGCTCAAATTCGCCGGCGTCACTTATTATGATGGTCAGGGCTTCATGGTGAACCCGGCGGCGCTGAAGCAGAAGACGGGCGTCGATGTCAAATCAGCCGCCGACCTCAACGGCGCCTCCGTGTGCACCCAGACCGGCACCACCACGGAGCTCAATCTCGCCGATTACTTCCGGTCGAAGAACATGACCTATGAGGTGGTGGCGTTCGAGAAGAACGAGGAGGTGCTGAAGGCCTATCAGGAGGGCCGGTGCGATGCCTATACCACCGACCAGTCGGGCCTCTATGCCGAAAAGTTGAAGTTGCCGGATCCGGCTGCCCATGTGGTCCTGCCCGAGATCATCTCGAAGGAACCGCTCGGCCCGGCGGTGCGGCAGGGCGACGACGGCTGGTTCAACATCGTCAAGTGGACCTATTACGCGCTGCTCAATGCCGAGGAGCTCGGGATCACCCAGGCCAATGTCGAGGAGCAGAAGTCCAGCACCAATCCCGAAATCAAGCGGCTTCTCGGGGGCGAGGGCGATTTCGGCAAGGGCATCGGGCTCGAGAATGACTGGGTGGTGCGCATCGTCAAGGGCACCGGCAATTACGGCGAGATCTTCGAGCGCAATGTCGGTGAGAGCAGCAATCTCAAGATCGCCCGGGGCAAGAACGCCCTGTGGAGCAAGGGCGGGCTGCAATATGCTCCGCCAGTCCGCTGACGCATGATGTCTTCGAGGGCCTCCGGAAGTAGAACCGGGGGCCCTTCTCTCGAGTGGCTATCCGAATGAGCGCAGTCACCCAGGGGCAGGCAGCTCCCAGAAGCTCGATCTTCAACGATCCGAAATTTCGCTCGACCGCGATTCAGTTTCTGCTGGTCCTGGCAATCGGCTGGTTCGTCTGGCGGATCGTCCACAATACGCAGATCAACCTGCAGAGCCGCAATATCTCCTCGGGATTCCAGTTCCTGTGGTCGACCGCGGGGTTCGGCGTCAATCAGGCGCTGATCAGCTACAGCGAAGCTTCAAGCTATGGCCGGGCGCTGCTGGTCGGCTTCCTGAACACGCTGCTGGTGGCTGCCGTCGGCATCATCTGCGCCACCATTCTGGGTTTCATGATCGGCATCATGCGGCTGTCGCGCAATTGGCTGGTCGCCAAGGTGGCGGAAACCTATATCGAGATCGTCCGCAACATTCCGCTGCTGCTCCAGATCTTCGTCTGGTACGCGACGGTGCTGAAGCCGCTGCCGGCGCCGGCGCGGGCGCCGCAGATCGGGCTGCCCTGGCCCGGCGGCGGATTCATCATCATGGCGGCGGTGCTGGGCGGCGGTGTCTGGCTGCTGCGCGGCGTCTATCAACGCACCCCGTCGGTGGTGATGCGGGTCATCGCGACGCTCCTTCTGTTCTTTGCCGCGTGGACCGCGATCGGGGTGGTGCGCGAGCTTGGCCTGTCGACGATCAATTTCGTGCCGCTCGGCATCTTCCTCTCCAATCGCGGCATCATGTTCCCGCGGCCGATCTTCGGCGAGAGCATGTGGATCGAGCTTGCGGCCCTGGTGGTCGGCATCGTGCTCGCCGTGGCGATTGCGCGATGGGCACGCCGTCGCCAGGAGCAGACGGGCCAGCAATTTCCCACAATGTGGGTGTCGCTCGGGTTGATCCTCGGCCTGCCGCTCTTCGTTTTCCTCGCGGCAGGGGCGGGGGCGACGTTCGAGTTTCCCGAGCTCAAGGGGTTCAACTTCCGCGGCGGGCTGACCCTCATTCCGGAGTTCCTCGCATTGGTGGTGGCACTGTCGATCTATACGGCGGCGTTCATCGCCGAGATCGTGCGGGCCGGCATCCAGGCGGTGAGCCACGGCCAGACCGAGGCGGCGCATGCGCTGGGCGTCCGGCCGGGCGTGACGCTGAGGCTCGTGGTCATCCCCCAGGCGATGCGGGTGATCATCCCGCCGCTCGCCAGCCAGTATCTGAACCTCACCAAGAATTCCTCGCTCGCCGTCGCCATCGGCTATCCGGACCTCGTGGCGATGGGCGGCACGGTGCTGAACCAGACCGGCCAGGCGATCGAGGTCATTGCCATATGGATGGTGGTGTATCTCTCGCTGTCGCTCATGACCTCCGGCTTCATGAACTGGTTCAATTCCCGCATGCGGCTGGTGGAGCGCTGAGATGAGCACGCTTTCTCCATCCGTCGGCTGGGTGCGGGACGAGGAGGCGCCGCGGCTGCCGCCGCCGCCGAACATGACCGGGATCGCCGGCTGGATCGGGGCCAACATGTTCCCGAACTGGTACAATGGCATCCTCAGCATGCTCTTCCTGCTGTTCGTCGCCATGGTGGTCGGCCACCTGGTCGACTGGGCATTGCTCAAGGCGGTGTTCGTCGCTGACGACCGGACGGCCTGCGTTGCCAGCCCGGACGGTGCCTGCTGGGCCTATGTGCGCGCCAAATTCGCGCAATGGATCTATGGTTTCTACCCGATCGATGAGCGCTGGAGGGTCAATCTGGCGTTCCTGCTCGGGGCCGGCGGGCTCATCCCGATGCTCATCCCTTCGATCCCATACAAGCGGGAGACGGCGCTCTATCTGCTCTTCATCTTTCCGATCGCCACCTTGATCCTGCTCACCGGCGGCAATTTCAGATTCGCGGGCACCACCTGGATCTCGGTGCTGGTCAGCCTCCTGATCTTTGCCGGCATCGTGCTGGCGCTCTCATTCGGCGCCGGCTTGCTGGCACGCGCCGCGGCGCTGAAGATCGCCGGTGGCGTCGCGGCCGTTGTCATCGCGATCATGCTGGTCCTGTCGATCGATTTCGGGCTGACCCCGGTCGAGACATCGCAATGGGGCGGGCTATTGGTGACGTTGGTCGTGGCTGTCACCGGCATCGTGGCGTCGCTGCCGCTCGGCATCCTGCTCGCGCTGGGGCGACGCTCGAAGATGCCTGCGGTGCGGGTTTTCTCGGTGGTGTTCATCGAGGTGTGGCGCGGCGTGCCGCTGATCAGCGTGCTGTTCATGGCATCGGTGATGCTGCCGCTGTTCCTGCCGGCCGGGGTCAATTTCGACAAGCTGCTGCGCTGCCTGATCGGGGTCGCGCTGTTCTCCTCCGCCTATATGGCCGAGGTGGTGCGCGGCGGCCTGCAGGCGATTCCGAAAGGGCAGTATGAGGCGGCCAATGCTCTCGGTCTCACCTATTGGCAGTCGATGGGGCTGATCATCCTGCCGCAGGCGCTCAAGATCGTGATCCCGGGGATCGTCAACAACTTCATCAGTCTCTTCAAGGACACGACGCTCGTATCGATCATCGGGCTGTTCGATCTGCTCGGCATCGTGCAGTCGGGCTTCCAGGACCCGAAATGGGCCTCGCCGCAGACCGGCACGTCCGGCTATTTTGCGGCGGCGGTCATCTTCTGGATGTTCTGCTTCCTGATGTCGCGCTACTCGCAGTTCATGGAGCGGCGACTCACCACCACGCACAGGCGATGACCATGGCCAATATCGACGTCAAACAGGATCCCGCGGTCTCGAACGAGCCGGCCATCGAAATCGCCGGCATGAACAAATGGTATGGCGACTTCCACGTCCTGCGCGACATCAATCTGTCGGTCTTTCGCGGCGAGCGCATCGTCATATGCGGACCCTCGGGATCGGGCAAGTCGACGCTGATCCGCTGCATCAACCGCCTCGAGCAGCACCAGTCGGGGCGGATCGTGGTCGATGGGATCGAGCTCACCGACGACGTCAAGAAGATCGACGAGATCCGGCGCGAGGTCGGGATGGTGTTCCAGCATTTCAACCTGTTCCCGCATTTGACGGTGCTCGAGAACTGCACGCTGGCGCCGATCTGGGTGCGCAAGATGCCGAAGGCGGAAGCCGAGCGGGCGGCAATGAAATATCTCCAGCGCGTAAAGATCCCCGAGCAGGCGGCGAAATATCCAGGGCAGCTGTCGGGTGGTCAGCAGCAGCGGGTGGCGATCGCCCGCTCGCTCTGCATGAATCCCAAGATCATGCTGTTCGACGAGCCGACCTCGGCGCTCGATCCGGAGATGATCAAGGAAGTGCTCGAGGTCATGGTCGACCTGGCACAGAGCGGCATGACGATGCTGTGCGTCACCCATGAGATGGGCTTTGCCCGGCAGGTCGCCAACCGGGTGATCTTCATGGACCAGGGGCAGATCGTCGAGCAGAACAGCCCGCAGCTGTTCTTCTCCAACCCCAAGAGCGAGCGGACCAAGCTGTTCCTCAGCCAGATCCTGCATTGAGGCAGGCGGCCACTGCCTTGTCTTGCCATTTTCGCTTCCTACAATTGACGAGCTGAACGTCCCGCGAACCTCATTTCCGGAGATCTGCCGATGGCAATCCGATGCGGAGCCTTGTTGCTTTCAACAATGATTTTGCTGGCGCTGCCGTGGCTTGGCGAGCTCAAGGCGCAGACCAGCGAGGAAACGGTTCCTCAGCAACAGGAGCAATCCGCACCACCGGCAACCCAGGTCGAGCTGACGGCCGACGCGGCGCGGCGCGCCATCGATACATTTCTCGAGGTCCAGGGGAAATATGGCGAGAGTGCGCTCGATGACCCGTCCGATCCCAAGGCCATCGCCGACACGATGAAGACCGCAGGCATTTACGACAAGGTCAATGCCGATGTGACGCATCACGGCTTCAGCGGCATCGAGGACTGGGCGAAGACCTTCACCAGTGTCGGTCTGGCGGCGTCCTTCGTGCGCGAGGGCCAGGATGCAGGCTCGGTCGATCGCCAGATTGCCGATCTCGAGAAGGACGAGGCGGTGCCGCAGGCGATGAAGGATGCAACCATCGCCATGCTGCGCCAGATGCGGCCGTCGGAGAACAACATCGCCGTCGCCAAGGCACTGATCGATGATCCTGCCTACAAGGAGAAGGTCGACCGCGTCCTCACCTCGGAGGGTTCCGGCGAGGTGGAGTGAGGCGATAGAGGGCAGTCGGCAGTAGGCAGTCGGCAGTCGGGAAGGGCGAACTCACTGCCTATTGCCTAGCGCCTACTGCCTATTCTTGCACCTCGATGACCTTGTTCTCGCGCGCATAAGGCACGAAGCCGAAACGCTGGTAGAGCGCCAGCGCCTTCGGGGCGTCGAGGGTGCAGGTCTCGACGATCAGGCGCTCGGTCGGCTCGCTCCACACCGTCGCAATGGCTTCCGACAGCAGCCACTTGCCAAGACCGCGTCCCTGGAATTCGGGCACAAGGCCCAGATACATGATCTCGACCAGCCCGCCGCGGCGACGGTCGAGCTCGAAAAAGCCGGCCGGCACGCCCGCAACATAGGCGACATGAATATGGACATCGGGGTGCTGGATCAGCTCCGCCAGCGCCTCATCGGTGATGTCCCTGCGGTCGATCCAGTAATATTGCCTGCCGATGGCGTCATAGAGGTAGCGATAGAAATGGAGGGGCGGCGCCTCGGCGCGCATCAGCGCCAGCTTCGGCAGATTGACCGGCGGCATGGCACGGATCTGCGCGTCCGCCGTCATTTCGAGGAAGGTCACGACGGTCGATATCGTCCGGAGCTTCGGCTTGCGTGGTGCCAAGCGTGCTCTAGCTCTTGGTTTCGACCGGCAGGTCGTGATCGCTGCCCCACTCGGCCCATGAGCCGTCATAGAGCGCATGGTCGTTGTGACCGATGAGCGACAAACCCAGCGACAATATGGCGGCGGTGATGCCGGAGCCGCAGCTCGTCACGATCGGTTGCGCAAGATCGATGCCGGCGCGGCCGAAGGCGGCACGGATGTCCTCCTTCGACTTGAGCGTGCCGTCGGGATTGAGCAGCGTGGCATAGTGCACATTGCGGGCGCCGGGAATGTGGCCGCCGCGGACGCCTGGCCGCGGCTCGGGTTCCTCGGCATTGAAACGCGCAGCACCCCGGGCATCGGCAATCTCGGCCGAGCGATCACGGGATATCGCTGCCATCTCCTGCTTGTCGCGAACCAGCATGGCCTTGAAGCGGGGCGTGAAGTGCCGTTCCTGGCGTGCATCCGGCTCACCTTCCTCGAGCGGTCTGCCCTCCGACTTCCATTTCGGAAGCCCGCCATCGAGAACCGCGACATCGTCGTGGCCGAAGACCCGGAACATCCACCAGGCGCGCGCCGCCGAGAACAGGCCGGCCGTGTCGTAGACAATGATCCGCTTGCCGTCGCCAATCCCCATCTTGCGAACGGCCGAGGAGAATTTTTCAGGCGGCGGCAACATATGAGGCAGGGAATTGCCGGTGTCGCTGATGGCGTCGATGTCGAAGAACAGCGCGCCAGGTATGTGCCCTGCCAGAAACTCGGCATGAGCGTTCCGCCGTTCGGTGGGGAGATGCCAGGAGGCATCGAGGACGATGATGTCCGGCGCCTCGAGATGGGATGCCAGCCAGTCGGTCGTCACCAGATACTCGCTCACCTGGTCCTCCGTAAGAGCATGATCTATGCGAGATTGAGCCGAATGCGCCGGTTCTGCTTGCCCTTGCTCTCGGGCTTGGCGACCGTGACCCGGCCGATCTCGCCGGTGCGGCGCACATGGGTGCCGCCACAGGGCTGGAGATCGATGCCGCCGTCTTCGCCGATCGCTACCAGCCGGACCCGGCCGGAGCCGGTGGGCGGCTTGACCGACATGGTTCGAACAAGGCCGGGATTGGCGGCGAGATCCTCCTCGCTGATCCACTGCTCGGCGACCGGATGGTCCTCGGTGATCAGGCGGTTGATCTCGCTTTCCAGCATCTCCCGCGACACCGCCGAGGGATCGGCGATGTCGAAATCGAGCCGACCGCCATCGGCGGCGATCTGCCCGCCGGTCACCGGGAACTTGACCAGCGCACACAGCAGGTGCAGGGCGGTATGGGCGCGCATGTGCCGGTAGCGCCGCTCCCAATCGAGCGCGGCATGGGCCGCAGCACCGGGCTCCGGCAGGGCGGATGCGCCGCCAGGCGCGACGACATGGACGATCGCCTTGCCATCATCATAGACGGTGGTGGCGATCGGGAGCGCGCCGAGGCCTCCCACCTCGAGCGTGCCGGCGTCGCCAGGCTGGCCACCGGCCGTGGCATAGAACACGGTGCGGTCGAGAATGATGCCGCCCCGGTCATTGACCGCGACGACATGGGCGTCGCAGTCGCGGAGATAAGGATCGGCGCGAAACAGGAGCTCGGTCATGTCAGCTCTGGACCTCCTCGAAGACCACCGGCAGGCTGCTGCGCCGCCGCTCCAGCCAGGGCGGAACGGGGAGGTTCTTCGAGCGCAGGAATGAGGGATCGAACAGGCGGGACTGATAGCGCGTCCCGTAATCGCAAAGCACGGTCACGATGGTGTGACCGGGTCCGAGCTCCCTGGCCAGCCGGATGGCACCCGCGACATTGATGCCGGAAGAGCCCCCGAGGCACAGGCCCTCATGCTCCAGCAGCTCGAAGACGATCTCGACGGCTTCGCGGTCCGAGATCCGGTAGGCGGTGTCGACCAGCGCACCCTCGAGATTGCGGGTGACCCGGCCCTGTCCAATGCCTTCGGTGATCGAGGTGCCTTCGGCCACGAGCTCTCCTGTCGTATACCAGCTATAGAGGGCGGCGCCGTGGGGGTCGGCAATGCCGATCATCACATTGCTGTTGCGCTCCTTGAGCGCGTCGGAGACGCCGCCCAGGGTCCCGCCCGAGCCGACGGCGCAGACAAAACCGCTGACCCTGCCATCCGTCTGGTCCCAGATCTCGGCGCCGGTGGTCTCGTAATGGCCGCGACGGTTGGCGACGTTGTCGAACTGGTTGGCCCAGATGGCACCGCCGGGAAGCTCGGCATTGAGCCGCTCGGCAAGGCGGGCGGAATATTTCACATAGTTGTTGGGGTTCCGGTAGGGCACCGCCGGCACCTCGACCAGCTCGGCGCCGAGAAGGCGCAGCGTATCCTTCTTCTCCTGGCTCTGGGTCTCAGGGATGACGATCACCGTCTTAAAGCCCATGGCGTTGGCCACCATGGCGAGGCCAATGCCGGTGTTGCCGGCGGTGCCTTCGACAATGGTCCCGCCGGGACGCAGCGTTCCCTTGCGGATCGCGTCCTCGATGATGAAGAGGGCGGCGCGGTCCTTCACCGACTGCCCGGGATTCATGAATTCGGCCTTGCCCAGGATGGTGCAGCCGGTCGCTTCCGAGGCGCGGCGCAGCTTGATCAGCGGTGTGTTGCCGATGGCGGCGAGGACGTCCTCTTTGATTTGCATGTGGTCACTGCGCTCCGATCAGATCAGGCAGTCGGGCCCGGGCTGGGGGCAGCGGATGGGCGCGTTGAGGATATCAGGCTGGTTGGTGCCTGGAACGTAGCCCGGGGTCAAATGGGAAACGATGCAGATGCCGAGCGGAAGATAGCTCGAATTCGGCATGTGGAACCAGCGCAGGAATTCGCCGGTGGACAGGTGACCGGCAAGATAGAAATCGAGCACCTGGGCACTGAACGGATGCAGCCGCCCTTCGACGCAGGCGATTGCTTCCCTCACTCCCATAGGTGGTCTCCTTGCCGAGGCTTCAGGTCTGACGCGCCAGTTTGGCGGAGCGCCGACCCCCGGGAAAGAGAAAACTTCAAGAGCGGGATGGCGGCATTCAGGTGAGTTTTCGTGCTCGGAGCTGCTGGTGTAGGATCAAAGGGCTTAGGATGGAGGAGCAGAACATGCTGAAACGCGGCGCACTGATCGCGGCTGTGGTCATCGCCGCGGCGGTTGGACCCGCAGTTGCCGGTTCGTGCGGTAGCGATGCCGGCCCGCGGATCGATTGGTCGGGCTGCTCCAAGTCGCGCCTGATGCTGACCGGCATCGATTTCGCTGCGTCAAATTTCGAAGGCGCCAACCTCACAGGGACCGATTTCAAGGGATCGACCCTTGATGGCTCGGGCTTCTACAAGTCCGACATCTCGCGGGTGTCGTTCCGCGGCAGCAGCCTCAACGGCGCGAATTTCGAGAAAGCCACTGGCCTCAGGACCAATTTCGACGGCGCCAATGCGCAGGGCGCCAATTTCCAGAAGTCCGAGTTCAACCGCTCGAGCTTCAACAAGGCCAATCTTGCCGGCGCGAACATGACCAAGGCAGATGTCGGCCGCGGCTCGTTCCAAAGCACCAATCTGGAGGGGGTGCCCTTCGTTCTGGCGAACATCTCCCGCACGACGTTCGCCGGCGCCAATCTGCGCGGCGCCGATTTCCAGAATGCCTTCACCTATAACGCGAATTTCGAGCACACCGACCTGTCGGGCGTGAAGAATCTGTCACAGGAGCAGATCGACATCGCCTGCGGCGATGACACGACCGTGTTGCCGCAGGGCTTGAAGCGGCCCGAACGGTGGGACTGCGAGGAGTGATTGCGCCGGCGAGTGAGAGCAAGAACCAGTCAGCGGGTTTGCTCCTCGGCGCCAAAGGGTGGAAGGCTGTAACCGGCGGTCGGGAACACGATCGGAAAACGATCGATCGTCTTGCACCAAGCTGCGACAGCTGGCGACAACCATGAGGTGATCTCCCCCATCAGACGGGGACGCGCGGGGCATTTCACGCTTGGAAAGGTGGCTCCCCGGGCCGGACTCGAACCAGCGACCCAGCGGTTAACAGCCGCTTGCTCTACCGACTGAGCTACCGGGGAATTGCGCGGCTGTCTTAGCAAACCGCAACCACGATTGAAAGGGCGAAAACCGCTTCCTATTTCGTGAGACCATGCCTCGCATTCGCATCGGCCAGCAGAGCGTCCCCCTGCCGGCCAACCGCTTCGCCCGGTTGGCCGTCGGGCTGTTGCTCATCATCGGCGGGATCCTGGGCTTCCTCCCGGTTCTCGGCTTCTGGATGGTGCCGCTCGGATTGCTGGTCCTATCCTATGACCTGCCGCAGGTCCGCCGCTGGCGCCGGCGGTTTCTCGTCCACCATTCCGAGTGGTTCCGCCGCCGCTATCCTGACCTGGCCGAAAGGCTGGGTCTCGGGCGGCGAAATTCCCCCGAGGCGGAACGAATGGAGCCGCCAGCCGTTTGACCAGCAAGTTTAGCCGCCTGTCCCGAGCGGGAGCCCATGCTCCCGCTCTCGTTTTGATCCTGCCAGACGTTGCACGCCGCATTCTCGCCGTACTTGATGCACAAATCGCCGCCACCCTGCCGGACGTTCCGTTGCGGCGTTTTCGCAACAGAACGCGTAAAAATGGTCAGTCAGTCGAGTTCGAGGGCGGCGTTATGACCCTGGGCAGTGTATTTCGTGTGCTCATCGTGGAAGACGAAGTTCTGCTGGCGATGGAACTTCAAGAGATCATAGAGGAGGCAGGACATCAGGTGGTCGGTCATGCGCTGGACAGCCGGGCAGCCTGCCGCATGGCGGATGAACTTCAGCCGGATGTGGTCCTGCTGGACGTCAATCTGCGTGACGGGGCGACCGGCACCGAGGTCGCCCGCAGGATCAAGGACCGCTCCAACGTCGCCATCGTCTTCGTCACCGCGAATGCTGGGCGGCTGGCGCCGAGCTATCATGGCGCCATAGGAGCTGTGGACAAGCCTTTCACCCAGGCGACAATCTTGTCGGTCCTGAGCTATGTCGAAAGGTGGTCAATGAGCGGCGCTGATGCTGGAGCGCCGCCCAAGGGTCTTCGCGTACCTGGTGTGGTGGTCGAAAACGGCATGTGGACCCGGGCAGAAGTCGCATAAGGCTGCTTCAGCGGTCCGCCGACGGCGGTCGAGGGGAGGGTACAGGTGGCAACGCGCAGAGAGTTCATCATGGGCGCCGCAGCGGCGGCGTTCGTCGGCGGCAGCAGCAGCGCCGCCTGGGCCTATGGGAAGCCGTTCAGCAAGGCGATGCTCGCTTATTTCTCCGGCGAGGCGCAGGACGGTGGCTATCTCTACCGGGCGACGAACTGGAGCAAGATCGATCCGAAGTGGAAGCGGCAGCTGGTCAAATATTTCAGCCCGGAGCCGCAGGGCACGGTCGTCATCGATACCTCCAATCATTTCCTTTATGTGATCTTCGAGAACCAGACGGCGCTGCGCTATGGCGTCGGGGTGGGACGTGACGGCTTCCGGTGGTTCGGAAGGGCTCGGATCGACCGGAAGTCCCTCTGGCCGCGCTGGGTGCCGCCGCCGGAAATGCGGAAGCGCCAGCCGGATCTGCCGGACTATGTCGATCCGGGGCCGGAAAATCCGCTTGGGCCGCGTGCGATGTATCTGTTCCGCGATGGCCGCGACCTTGGCTATCGCCTGCACGGCACGCTCGAGCCCTGGAGCATCGGCAAGAACGTGTCGAGCGGGTGCATCCGGATGTTCTCCGAAGATGTGATCGATCTCTATCAGCGCTGCCCCAAGGGCACCAAGGTTCTGGTGCTCAAGCATCTGGGGGCGGCGGTCATCGATGAGGCAGCTCCTGTGGACGCACAGCAGCCGCCCGGTTAGGCGAGAGTGGGAGGGGAGGGCGACAGGATGGGTGTCAAAGGGTGGCGCGGGGCTTTGTGCCTCGCCTTGGCGTGCGTCATGGGCCTCCTGGCGGGGTGCGCCAGCACTGGCGGCTACAATGCGCGGGGGGTGGCCTATTCGCCGGCGCCGGATGGCACCGGCGCCCCGGTTCAGGGCGGGGTCAATGTCGCGCCGGGGAGCGAGGAAGACTTCATGGTCAATGTCGGCCGCCGCACCTTCTTTGCGCAAGGGTCGGCAGATCTCGACGATACCGCCCGCGTCACCTTGGACAAGCAGGCGCAATGGCTGGCGCAATATCCCAATTGGAAGATCAAGCTGCAGGGCTTTGCCGACGATCCCGGCACGCCGGCGGCGCAGAAGTCGCTGTCGCAGCGCCGGGCCGAGGCGGTCCGCGATTATCTCGCATCACGCGGGGTCGCGCCGGACCGCATGCTGGCGAAAGGCTATGGCCGCGACAGGCTGGTCGCCGACTGCACCGACATCTCCTGCAAGTCTCAGAACCGCCGGGTGATCACGAACCCGCAGGAGAGCGCCGACTCTGCCACTGCGGTTCAGTAGCAATCTTCTGTTGAACGAAACGCGCCACTCCTTGGAGTGGCGCGTCGCGTAGGTTTGATCATGCCCTATCGGCAGTCGATCCAGCGGCCACCCCGATAGTAACGGCCGGTCCGACGATCGAAGCGGCCATATTTGCGCTCGCAATAGCTGAACCATGCGGGGGTCCAGGGTGTGGGGATGCCGACCACCACGCCTGGCACGCCTGGCAGACCGACGCCAACCTGCCACCACGGCGTCGCATAGTAGTAGCCGCCATAGAAATAGCGGTACCTGCCTTCGCGATGCCGCCGACGATCGCCGTCACGCCGGCGATCCCATTTGCGGTTCTGAACCTTGGTCACGACACCATCGCTGCCACTCATGGCGCTAAGGACGGGATTAGCAGTTCCGATTGTTGCTGCCGTTGCAGGAACACTGAAGGCCGAGATCGCCCCCAGCCCGAGAATGGTTCCAGCGATCAACGCTGTGCGAAGAGTCATCGACTCGATCTCCTTGTTTAAGGCTCCTGAATGAAAGACGGGCACGCATCGCGAGTTCCGTCGCGGAGAACGATCAAAGCCTTGTTGCAGCAAGGAGAAGAATCATGGACGTTCAAACGCGAAGCGGGGCGGCCAAATACGCAGCCGCCCCGCCTTCACTTACGGAGGTGTATTGACTCAACGCTACTAACGCCCTCCGCGCCGGCTATATGACTGCCGTAAGCCACTGGCCTGCAATGAAAATTAAGAGGTCGGCGTGACATTTCCTTCTCGAAAGCATGACAAATGCATCCTCCGCGAGAATAAAATAAGAAAAAATGTAACCTGTGGTTTTGTCAAGCGTTGATGTGCGTGCCGGAGTGGCAGAAGCGTAAGGTGCTGAGAAGTCTGACGCTTTCGTCTTGGCGAGCATTTCGCCGGTCAGGCGAATTCGACTTCATTGCAAGAAGGACACACCGACATGAACATCAACCTTCAACTCCAGCCGCTGATCGCCCTGATCGCCGGAGTCCTCATTCTGGTGGCGCCGCGCATCCTCAACTACGTGGTCGCGATCTATTTGATCCTGCTCGGAGTCCTCGGTCTCTTCCCGAATTTGGTGCGCTAGCCGAATTGATTGGGTCCGTCCTCGCTCGGCTGGACATACCAATAGAGCAGGACGAGCGGCCCGATGAGCGGGATCAGCATGAGCAGCAGCCACCAGCCGCTGCGGCCGATGTCGTGCAGGCGGCGCACGGCAAGCGCGATGTTGGGGAGGAGGAGCGCGAGGATCAGGATCGAGGTCACCGGCTGGTGAGCGTCGCGGACGTAAAAGGCATCATGGATCGATGATCCGAACAAAGCACCGTCGATGATGCGGGAGACGATGGTGAGCAGGACGAAGACCACGACCCAGCGCCAGAACTCGGCGCGCGTGGCTCGCCCGGTGAAGGTGGCGTATTTGGAGAGGACCGAATTGACCGCCTCGGAAAAGGTCATCGACGGACATCTCCCGTTTGCCTGTCGGCGATCAGGCCGACCATTTCGTACATGATGGCCGCCGCCACCATCGCAGTGATGTGATTGGGCTGATCCTTGGTGGGCATGAGACAGACGACGTCGGCGCCGATCACGTCCTTGCCGCGCATGGCGCGGAGGATGCGGGTGACGTCGTCCATGGTCCAGCCGGTGACCGCCGGCTCCAGATTGGAGACGCCGGGCGCCACCGAAGGGTCGAGGCAGTCGAGATCGAAAGTGATGTAGAGCGGGCCGTCGCCGATCCGCTTCTTGATGATCGCGATGGCCTCGTCGGCGCCGATGGTGCGGTAGCGCTCCATGGTGATCACCTCATAACCGAGATCGTAGGAGAGCTTGAGCCAGTCGCGTCCGCGCGGGTTGCCGCGCATGCCGATCTGGACACTGCGGCTCGGGTCGACATTGCCCTGGCGCACGAGATAGGCGGCCCAGTTGGCCGCTGACTTTCGGGCACCCATCCAGTGATCGAGATTTTCATAGGCGTCGGTATGGGCGTCGAGATGGAGAAGCGCCGCCTTGGCACCCCCGGTCAGCCGGGCGTCGCGGCCGGCGATTGCCTGGACGATCGCGCCGGTGATGCCATGGTCGCCGCCGATCGACACCGGGCGCGCCCCGGCCTGGTCGACATTGCGGAAAAATGCCGAGATCCGCTCGACGCAGCGCTCATTGTCGCCGGCCTCGGGCAGGGGGACGTCGCCGAGATCGTTGATGCGGCAGCAAGTCCAGGGATCGAAGTCGAAGGCGGCGTGATAGCGCCGCGCCGTGGCCGAGACATTGCGCACGGCGCGCGGGCCGAGATGCTGGTCGCGCTCGGTCGAGTTGTTGCCGGCGGCATGCGGCACGCCGACAAGGGCGATGTCGCAATGGCTCGGATCGGGATCGAAGGGGGCACGGAACAAGGTCGGGATGCCCCACCAATAGAGGAGACCGAGCTGGGCCTCATCGGTTGCTTCGTCATGCGCCATGCGGGGTCACTCCTTCGATTGGCTGCCATTCGCCATCGCGATCAATATGTCACCGTGACAGGGACCGGGCGGGCACCAGCAGGCGAGGTCCTTGCCGCGCAGCTCGCCGAGGGCATGGCACAGAGCCCGCGCCTTCGGGTCACCGCCGACGATCCACGCACCGAACTGGCGAACGCAGTCCTCGCGCGTTCCATCGACGCCGATCCGGAACGGGTTGCCCCATTTGGTGGGTCGCGAGACGATCACCGCATTGTCCGGCAGGCGCCAGCCCTTGGTTCGCTTGAGCTGGATTCGCCTCGGTCGCTGCCTGGTCATTCGTTCACTCGCGATCATGCTTGTGCGGCACATCGGTGCAGTGGTTTCGCTCGATCTGGATGGTGGCGTGGTCGACCGAGAACTGGGTCGCCAGCACGGTCTGCATGCGATGGAGCACGTCGTCATGATCGGCAGTTTCGGCAATGGCGGCATGAAGGGTGACGAGACGTCGCTGCGGTGTCAACGACCAGGCATGAACATGATGGATGTCGAGCACGCCCGGAATGCGCGCCGGCAATTCGCGGCGGAGCGCGGCGACGTCGAGATCTTCCGGCGCCCCTTCCATCAGCACATGCCATGACTGTCCGACCAGCAGCCAGGCGCCTCGGAGGATCAGGAGGGCGACCAGCACCGACAGGATGGGATCGATCGGCGTCCAGCCGGTGAGCAGGATGACGATCGCTGCCAGGATCGCTGCTGCCGAGCCGAGAAGGTCTCCCAGCACATGCAACAATGCGCCCTTGATGTTGAGATTGTCGCGGCTGGCGCCATGCAGGATGAGATAGGCGGCAATGTTGACGGCGAGGCCGAGAGACGCGACCAGCAGCATTGGTCCGCCCAGCACCTCGATCGGGCTGCGCAGCCGGGCGATCGCCTCGGTGATGATCCAGACGGCGACCACGAACAGCGCCGCGCCGTTGATCAGGGCGGCCAGCACCTGAAAGCGGGCATGGCCGTAGGAACGGGCCGGTGTTGCCGGACGTCGGCTGACCCGGAAGGCGTGCCAGGCGAGACCCAGCGCCGCCGTGTCGGTGAGCATGTGGCCGGCATCGGCGAGGAGCGCCAGCGAGCCCGAGAGGAGGCCGCCGACCACCTCCGCCACCATGAAGCCGACGGTCAGCACCAGCGCCCACAGGACGCGGCGCTCGTTGCCATGCTCATGATCGTGATGCGCGCGCTCCGTCATCGCTCGTATTCTGCTGCGGCAGTGGGGAAACTCACAGCCCAGGACCTCCGTAGCTCATATGGATGCATCCAACGATGTTTAACGGAAGGAACCTCCAATGACCATGAGGATCACACTCGCAGCGCTCGCGGCCGTGGTGCTTGCAACCTCGACGATGCCGGCATCCGCCGGCTTCAGATTCACCCGACCTGACAGATGGCAGTGCGCCTATGGCTATGGGTCGGTCTGGCACTATGGCGATACGGTCGAGTGGAAACCCGACGCAAGATCGACCGCACTTCGATCCTGCCGGTCGCGGTCGCCGAACTGCCACTTTCTCGGCTGCTTCCGCCGTCAATAGATCAGTGCTGCAACCGAAGCGACGGCCG
>JBIOYR010000041.1:0-34282 GCA_044870245.1 Aestuariivirgaceae bacterium
CCGCCGGATGGCCGGCCGCCGCCCGCATCGTCACCCTGAGGGTGCCGCCCGTTGCGGCAACAGAGCCATGCGCCACCGCATAGCCATCGACCGCCGAATTGGTGAATTGCGGCACATCGCGCGGTGCAATCACATCCTGGGCCAGCACCCGGCCATGAGCGTCGGCGAGCACCACTGTCTCGCTCTCGGCCACCGGCCGCAGCCGCTCGCGAATGAGCGCGATCACCTCGTCATGCTTGAGACGGTCGTGATCATGCCGGAAGCAGTCGTCCTTCAGCCGGCGGGTCACCTTTTCAGCTCCGCCCACGCCACCACGAAATCGGCAAGCCCCGCGATGTCGTCGCGGTCGAACACCGGCACCCCGGCATCCTCCACCGCACCATTGGCCGCCACCGCGATCACCGTCGGATCGTCGATCAGCCTCGGCGCATCCTGCCGGACATCGTGGATCTCGATCTTGGGATGGTTCCGGTCGCGCTTATAACCCTCGACCAGCACCAGATCGCAGGGCTCGAGCTTGTCGAGAATGTCATCGAGCGTCGGCTCGTCCCTTTCCGTGCCATCGAGCTCGTGCATCAGTGCCCAGCGATAGCGCGACACCACCGCCACCTCCCTGGCACCGGCCTCGCGGTGGCGATAGCTGTCGCGCCCCTCATGATCGATATCGAACGAATGATGCGCGTGCTTCACCGTGGAGATGCGCAAGCCGCGCCGCGTCAGCTCCGCGACGAGGCGCGTCACCAGCGTGGTCTTGCCCGTGTTCTTGAAGCCGGCGACGCCGAGCACCCGCCTCTTCACCATCGCCCCCGCTCCCACAGCCGCCCGGCTTCGGCAAGCTCGTCCGGCGTGTTGATGTTGAAGAACGGATCGATCGGCTGGTCGTCGAACACGGCTGTCGCCACCCGATAGCGGGCGGTGAAACGGTCAACCTTGCGGATCTCCTCCCCGACGATGGCCTGCCGCAGCGGACCGGCAAGCGTCACCGGCCAGAGGGCAAACACCGGATGCGACCGCCCGCCGGACGCCGCTACCGCCATGTCGGCGCGCTCGACCGCCATCGCCGCCACCAGCACGGCCACCAGATTGCGCGGCAGGAACGGCGTATCGCCGGCTGCCGTCACCACGAAACGCGCCTGCCGATGTTCCCGCCCCGCCCATTCGAGGCCGGCCAGCACCCCCGCCAGCGGACCTGGATGGCCCTCGAGCGAGTCGCCCGCGACCGGCAGGCCGAAGTCGGCGAACCGCGCCGGGTCGCCATTGGCATTGAGCATCATCGCATCGACCTGCGGCCCGAGGCGCTCGATCACATGCCTGAGGATCGGCTCGCCTCCCACCCGGATCAGTCCCTTGTCGCCGCCGCCCATGCGGCGCGCCAGCCCGCCGGCCAGGATCGCACCGACCACCTCAGTCGCCATCGTCCGCCCCTTTGCGCCGGTGTCGACGATCCTCCTCGCCGACCTTCGACAGATCGGCATCGAACACGATCCGCTCAGCCCCCGACAAGGCCAGGAACCGATGGCCGCGCGCCCGCCCGATCAGGGTGAGCCCGGCCTGTCGCGCCAGCTCGACGCCCCAGGCGGTGAAGCCCGAGCGCGACACCAGGATCGGAATCCGCATGGTGACGCATTTCAGGATCATTTCCGAAGTCAGCCGACCGGTCGTGTAGAAGATCTTGTCATCCGGCGCGATCCCTTCGAGCATCATGTAGCCGGCGACCTTGTCGACCGCATTGTGCCGCCCGACATCCTCGATATAGACGAGCGGCCGGTCCTCCTGGCACAGCACCGAGCCATGGATCGCCCCCGCCGCCAGATAGAGCGAGGGTCGCGTATTGATCTTGCGGGTCAACGCATAAAGCCAGGACGTGCGGATCCTCGCATCCTTCGCGAGCTCGATATCGGCAATCGATTCAACGAGATCGCCGAAGATCGTTCCCTGGGCACAGCCCGACGTTCGGATCTTCTTCTTGAGCTTCTCCTCGAAATTGGTGACCTCAGCGGTGCGCACCACCACCACGTCGAGCTCCTCGTCATGATCGATGCCGGTGATCACGTCCTGAGGCCTGAGCATCCCTTGGTTGAGCAGATAGCCCACCGCCAGCCATTCCGGATGATCGCCGATGGTCATCGCCGTCACGATCTCCTGGCCATTGAGGAAGATCGTCAGCGGCCGCTCGGTGACGACCCGCTGCTCCGCCTCGCGTCCGTCCTGGTCGACGCCGGTGACGAGTTTCGCAAGCCTTCGATCCTCGGGATCGGGCGCAACGATGAATTCCCCCCTCAGGCTTTTATCCATGCGCGGTTGGCCTCACTGCCGAGATCAAATAAGCTTGCCGCCGGGAGCGATGAATGGAGTGAACGTCATGACCGACAGCGTCTACAAGGTGATCGAGCTCGTGGGAACCAGCAGCAAATCCTGGGAGGATGCCGCGCGCGTGGCGATCGAGCGGGCCGCTCAGACGCTTCGCGACCTCAGGATCGCCGAGGTCGTCCAGCAGGACCTCGTCGTCACTGACGGCAAGGTCGAGGCCTATCGCACCAAGATGAAGTTGTCGTTCAAATATGAGGGTCATGGCTGACGGCAATCATGATGGTTCAGCGGCCTGAACCGGCCTGACCCCCCTCTCGACCTCCGCCCGTCCGTGATGCCACAGTCTTTGTGGCGGCAGATGAAGCGTGATCGCGTCATTGACGGCGATCGCGCCCTCGCGCTCGACCCACGCCACCACGCCGCGCTTGTGTTTGGCGCTCGCCACGAACTGGGCGCCCCGCCCGGGATGATGCTTGTCGATCACCTCGCCGACATAGCGGCACGGCGCATTCTCGATATCGACGATCAGGGTGGCGCCTGACGAGAAGTGAAGGCGCGTCGCCGGCGGCAGCAATGTGAGATCGGGAATTCCGGCGGTCACCAGATTGGCGCCGACCCATTCGGGCGGCAGGCTCGGGATGCCGAGCGTTGCCGCGATCTGATCGAGCTCCTCGGACGACAGAATCGACACCTGGCGCGTATTGGCGACCGGCGTGCCGCGGGGATATTGCGTGACCATGCGGCTGTCCGAGGTCCGAACCCGGCCGCCATGGCAGTCGCCCTCGATGCCGTCGAAGCTGAGCTGGAGTTGATCCGCCGCCTTTTTCTCGAGCCCGCTATCCCGGTCGGGGCTGCGCAGCACCGCCACCACCTGGCCGACGATCGACGATTTGCTGAGGACGCTCATGGACTTCGCGCCTATTCGGCGGCCTGGCGTCCTGATTGTCGGAGCGCCTCGACCTTAACCGCACAATATTTGAACTCGGGAATTTTGCCGAACGGATCAAGCTTGGGATTGGTCAGGAGATTGGCAGCCGCCTCGACATAGGCGAAGGGGATGAACACCACTCCCTGCGCGACCCCGCCATCGGAGCGGACCTTGATGTCGATCGTGCCGCGCCGCGACGCCACCCGCACCATGTCGCCCGGCGACAGGCCGAACCGTGCTATGTCGAGCGGGTTCATCTGCACCGTCGGCTCGGGCTCGACGGCATCGAGCACGCTCGCCCGCCGCGTCATCGCGCCGGTGTGCCAATGTTCGAGCTGCCTACCCGTCGACAGCACGAAGGGGAATTCGCGATCCGGCATCTCGTCAGGCGGCAGGAGCGCCGCCGGCACCATCTTGCCGAGCCCGCTTTGGGTCGGGAAGCGATCGCCGAACACGATCTCGTCGCCCGGCTTGTCCGGGGCCGAGCAGGGATAGGTCACCGAGCTCTCGCGCGCCAGCCGATCCCAGCTGATATTGTCGAGCGACGGCATCGCCAGCTTCATCTCGGCGAACACCTCGGATGGGTGACGGTAGGTCCATGGCAGGCCCATGCGCCTGGCGATCTCGATGATGATCCACCAATCCGGCCTGGCATCGCCTGGCGCCTCGATCGCCTTGCGTCCCATCTGCACCTGACGGTTGGTGTTCGACACCGTGCCGTCCTTCTCCGGCCAGGCGGTGGCGGGGAGAATGATGTCGGCATACATCGCCGTCTCGGTCAGGAAGATGTCCTGCACCACCAGATGCTCGAGCCTGGCGAGCGCCTCGCGGGCATGGCCGACATCGGGGTCCGACATCGCCGGGTTCTCGCCCTGGATATACATGCCCTTGACCACCCCGGCATGGATCGCATCCATCACCTCGACGACCGTCAGGCCGGGATCGGGATCGAGCTTGGCACCCCACAGCCCTTCCAGCATCTCGCGCTTCGGCTTGATCCCGACCCGCACATAATCCGGAAACATCATCGGAATGAGCCCGGCGTCGGACGCGCCCTGGACATTGTTCTGGCCGCGCAGCGGATGGAGGCCGGTCCCGGCCCGCCCCACCTGGCCGCACATCAGCGCGAGCGAGATCAGGCAGCGCGCATTGTCGGTCCCGTGGGTGTGCTGCGACACGCCCATGCCCCAGAAGATGATCGCCGCCTTGGCCTTGGCGTATTTACGCGCGACGGTGCGGATCAGCCCGGCATCGATGCCGCATTCCGGCTCCATCGCTTCCGGAGTGAACGGCATGAGATGCGCCTTCAGCCGCTCGAAGCCTTCGGTGTGCGCCTGGACATATTGCTCGTCGTAAAGCTTCTCGGTGACGATCACGTTCATCATCGCATTGAGCAATGCGACGTCACTGCCGTTCTTGAACTGCATCATGTGCGTGGCGTGGCGCTTGAGCGCCGTGCCGCGCGGGTCCATCACGATGAGCTCGGCCCCGCGCTTCGCCGCCTGCTTGAAATAGGTTGCCGCGACCGGATGGTTCTCCGTCGGATTGGCGCCGATCACGATGATGACGTCGGAGTCCTTGACCGCGGTGAAGGGTGCCGTCACCGCGCCGGAGCCGATCGTCTCCATCAGCGCTGCGACCGACGAGGCATGGCACAGCCTCGTGCAGTGATCGACATTGTTCGACCCGAAACCGACCCGCACCAGCTTCTGGAACAGATAGGCTTCTTCATTCGAGCATTTCGCCGAGCCGAAGCCGGCCAGCGCTTTGGCACCATCGCGCTCGCGCAACGACTTCAGTCCCTTGGCCGCCAGATCCAGCGCCTCCTCCCAGCTCGCCTCGCGGAAATGCGTGAGCGGATCGGCCGGGTTCATGTTGAGCCCCTTGGGCAGGCCCGGCTTGCGGATCAGCGGCTTGGTCAGCCTCTCCGGATTGGTGACATAGTCGAAGCCGAACCGGCCCTTGACGCACAGCCGGTTCTCGTTTGCCGGGCCGCCGGTCCCATCGACCCACGCGATCATCTCCCGCCCGGTCTCGTCGCGGCGGATATTGTAGGTGATCTGGCAGCCGACGCCGCAATAGGGACAGACCGAATCGACCTGGCGGTCCGCCTCGCGCCCACCCTTGCCAGCGTCGTCGACGATCGATTTCGGCATCAGCGCACCGGTCGGGCAGGCCTGCACGCACTCGCCGCAGGCGACGCAGGTCGATCCGCCCATCGGATCGTCGAAGTCGAACACGATCTTGGAGTCGGGCCCGCGAAACGCCATGCCGATGACGTCGTTCACCTGCACCTCGCGGCAGGCGCGGACGCACAGATTGCAATGGATGCAGGCATCGAGATTGACCGCCATGGCCGGATGCGACAGGTCCGCCCGCGGGCTCTCGTCGGCCGGGAAGCGCGACAGGCCGACATCCATTGCCTTGGCCCAGGCCAGGAAATCCGATTGCCGGTCATGCGCATCCTGCGGCTGCGGCTGGTCCGCCATCAGAAGCTCGAACACCATGTGCCGCGCCGCCTTGGCCCGATCGGTTTGGGTCTTGACCTTCATGCCCGCTGCCGGCTTGCGGATGCACGATGCCGCCAGCACCCTTTCGCCTTCGACCTCGACCACGCAGGCCCGGCAATTGCCGTCCGCCCGATAGCCCGGCGCATCCTTCCAGCACAGATGCGGGATCGTGGTGCCGAGCCGTTTCGCCACCTGCCAGATGGTCTCGTTCGGGCCGGCTTCGACCTCTTGGCCGTCGAGGGTGAAGACGATCTTGTCCGTCATCAGGCAACATCCCCCTTGAAATGGCTCATCACCGAGCGGATCGGGTTGGGCGCCGCCTGGCCGAGGCCGCAGATCGAGGCGTCGGCCATCGCCTGGGCCAATTCGTCGAGCAGCGGCTGATCCCACACCTCCTTGCTCATGAGCTTGACGGCTTTCTCGCAGCCGACGCGGCATGGCGTGCACTGGCCGCAGGATTCATCCTCGAAGAAGCGCAGGAGGTTGACTGCGACATCGCGCATGCTGTCCTTGTCCGACAGGATCACGACCGCATGGCTGCCGACGAAGCAGCCATATTTTTCCAGCTGGCCGAAATCGAGCGGCAGGTCCGCCATGCTCGCCGGCAGGATGCCGCCCGAGGCGCCGCCCGGCAGATAGCCCTTGAACACATGGCCATCCAGCATGCCGCCGGCGCGTTCGATCAGCTCGTTGGCGGTGGTCCCGGCAGGCGCCAGCACGACCCCCGGTGCCTTGACCCGCCCGGACACTGAATAGGAGCGGATGCCCTTGTGTCCCTCCTTGCCGAGCGCCGCAAAGGCGGCAGCACCCTTCGCCAGGATCTCCGGCATCCAATAGACCGTCTCGACATTGTGAACGAGCGTCGGACGACCGAAGATCCCGATCTGCGCCACATAGGGCGGGCGATGTCGCGGCAGACCGCGCTTGCCCTCCACCGACTCGATCATCGCCGACTCCTCGCCGCATATATAGGCGCCGGCGCCGCGCCTGAGATCGATATAGCCGGGAGCGACGATGCCCTCACCCTCGATGAGCGCGATCTCGGCCTTCAGGATCTGATGCGCCGCCGGATATTCGTCGCGCAGATAGATGAAGGCCTTCTCCGCCTCGACTCCCCAGGCGGCGATCAGCATGCCTTCGAGGAACTGATGCGGCCGGGTCTGCAGATAGTGGCGATCCTTGAACGTCCCGGGCTCGCCCTCGTCGGCATTGATGCACAGATAGCGCGGCCCCTTGCCGGCCCTGACGAACTTCCATTTCTGGCCTGACGGAAAACCGGCGCCGCCCAGGCCCCTGAGACCGGCCTCGAGCAACGTCTCGATTACCTGGTCCGGTGTCCTGGCACCCGCCCTGAGCGACTTCAGCGCCTCATAGCCGCCGCCATGACAATAGGCGTCGTAGCTTTGATGCTCCGGCACCACCGGTGCCGTTTCATGGGCCTCAGCCAGCTTGACGAGCTGCGCTGCGGTGACGGCTCCGACATAGTTCTTGCCCACTGCCGCCGCCGGCGCCTGGTCGCACAGGCCCATGCAGGGAGCATGCACCACCCGCACATTGGCCGGCCGGGACTGCGCGAGATCGGCGATCAGCGCTTCGGCCCCGGCAAGCGCGCAACTCAGCGAGTCGCAGACCCGGACCGTGATCTCGGGCGGCGGCGTCTCGCCTTCCTTCACCACGTCGAAATGATGGTAGAAGGTGGCAACCTCGAAGGCCTCGGCCTGCGGCAGGCGCATGAGCTCGGCCAACGCCGCCAGATGCGCTGCGGAAATATGGCCATAGGTATCCTGGATCACATGCAGATGCTCGATCAGCAGGTCGCGCCGCAGCGCCCGGCCCTCCATGAGCTGCGCCATCTCCTCCAGCGCCCGGACGTCGACCTGCCTTCCCTTGGCGAAAGCCCGGGCCTTGCCCCCTCTTCCGCCCGGACGAACGGGGCGGAATCCGTCAGGTTGCGGCGGTTTGTTCATGGTCGCTTGCCGGTGCTATCCTGACGCGGGAGCCCGATGCTCCTCACATCATTGCGCTGAGATAGGCATCATCACAATTAATTGGAATAGGCCAGCGTGTCCAGCGAATTGGTATACCACGACACCGAGCTCGACGTCCGAGGATTGCTCTGCCCGCTGCCCGTGTTGCGGGCGCGCAAACGTCTTTCCGCTATGAAGCCTGGGGAAATCTTGAGAATACTGGCGACCGACCCGGCCGCTGCGATCGACTTCCCGCATTACTGCGCCGAATCGGGCCACACTCTTCTCACGACCGACCGTCAAGGCGATGTGCTGATCTTCGTCATTCAAAAAACTCATGCCTCCTGAGGCCGGGGCATGGTGAAAGCACCACGACTCTAGCGGTCGCCCTTCACAATCTCGCTGGCAGCGCTCTTGGCTTTCGCCGCAATGCCCTTCGCTGCATTGGCCTTGGCGTTATTGGCCTTGGCGCTATTGACCTTCGCGCTGTTCGCCTTGGCCTTGGCGATGCGCGACTTGCGTTTCGTCGGCTTTGCCGCCGCCGGCTCGGGCTTCGACGTCCGATCCTGCAGCGCCTGCCGCTGGAACTGCTCGACCGCCTGCGGCGACATCACCTCGCAAGGGTGATTGAGCATTCTCAGGCGGTTGCACACGGTCTCGGTCGTCTGCTGCTCCGGCATGCCCCAGGCCAATGCCAGATATTCGTTTTTCACGAACGGCACCTTGAGCACGCCGCGCGGCATGGTGTCGAGCAGCGTGCCGCTGGCGAGCGCCACATTGCTGGCCAGCACCGAATCGGCCTTGGCGACCCCCTTGTAGCGGCCGAGCGATACCCCCCAGCCATTGACCTGGTCGGCCTTGGCGACCGGAATGCCGGAACCGCAGACCATCGGCTTGAGATTGGGCGGCGGGGTCGGCTCGTCGGCAATCTGGCTGACCAGCTGCTTGGTCTGCCGTTGCCCTGCCACGAAGCCGGCCTCGAGCAGCGATTGAGCGATGTCAGCCCGCGAATAGGCGGTCATCGCCCCCATCACCACGGCGATCAGCCGCCGTCCGTTCTGCGTCGCGCTCGCCACCAGATTGAACCCCGACGGACAGACGAAACCTGTCTTCATCCCGTCCGCCGTCGGCATCAGGCGCAACAGCATGTTGCGGTTGAGAAGCTTGCGCTTGCCGAAGGTGACATAGGGCTCCGAGAAATAATGCCGATATTCCGGGAAGCGGTTTGCGATGGTGAATGCCAGGAGGCCGATGTCCCGGGCGCTCGTCGTCTGCTCCGGATCATGCAGGCCATGCGGATTGACGAAATGGGTGGAGCCCATGTTGAGCGCCCGCGCCGTGTCGTTCATCCGCTGGACGAAGGCCGGGATGCCGCCCTGCGCCGCTGCCAGCGTCAACGCCATGTCGTTCGCCGAATAGATGAGCAGCGCCTTGAGCGCCAGATCGGTGGTGATGGTGCTTCCCGGCTTCAGCCCGATCTTGCTCGGCGAGACGTCCAGCGCCTCCGGCGGCACCGTCAGCTTGGCATCGAGCGTGAGCTGGCCGGCCTTCAGCGCCTGGAAAGTGAGATAGGCCGTCATCAGCTTGGTCAGCGACGCGGGATGCCATTTGGCACCCGCATCGCGCGACAGCAGGACCTCGCCTGTCGTCGCATCGAACAGGAGCAGCGGATTGGCGGACACCGGACGCACTGACCCGACAAGCACGAGCAGAACCAAGGCAAGGGGTGTCATCAATCGCATATTGACGCTTCCGACCATTGCTCTGCGGACTTGAGCCCGCCGCCCCGCCGACTGAGTAGCATCCGGCAGGCGCCCGTTTCAACCGCTTATCGCGGCCTCGAGCGATTGGGCAAGCCCGGGCATGGCGAAACCATGGCCGTCGAGCTCGCCAATGAGCTTTTCGCGAGCATCGGGCTTGAGCGACAGGAGCGGCACCCGCGTCAGGGAAAAATTCGGCGCCCGGCCATGATGGGCAGCCGCCGCCTTGAGCGCGGCAATCATCGGATAGGCTTCGAAAATCCGTCTGGCCTTGGTGAGGCGGCCTTGCTCGGTCTCCGCCTTGTCCGAGCGCCAGTTCTGCCGGAGCGCGACGATGGCGGCCGGATTGACATTGGCCGTTGCCGAAATGCAACCCTGTCCGCCGAGCCGCATCGCCTCGAGCAGCCATTCGTCGCTGCCCGCAAAAATGCGCAATTCCGGGAAGCTGCGAATCATCGTTGCCGTGTTGGCGATATCGTTGGAGGAGTCCTTGATGCCGACGAATGTCGCCGGGTAGGCCTTGAGCAGCTGCTCGACGAGCCCTGGGGTGATCGGCACGCCGGTCAGCCGCGGGATGTGATAGAGCACGATTTTGAGCGCGGTGCTGCCGACCCGCTGCACCAGCTCGCTGTAATAGGCAAAGAGCCCGTCCTCCCCCACCGGCTTGTAATAGAAGGGCGGCAGCACCAGCACCGCCGCCGCTTCGACATCGAGCGCCACCTTGGTCAGCCGCACCGCATCGCCGATCGCCAGCGCCCCGGTGCCCGGCATCAGCGCCGAGCCGCGAATTCCGGCGCTCCGCAAGGCGTTGAGAAGCGTGATCTTCTCCTCGACCGTCAGGGAATTGGCTTCCGAATTGGTGCCGAACACGGCGAGCCCCACGCCCTCGCCGTTCAGCCATCGGCAGAAGCCGCTGAACAGCCGCGGATCGACCGCGCCCTCAGCGGTGAACGGCGTCAGCACCGGGGCATAGACCCCGTAAAGATTCGTATCGTCAGCCATGTTTTGGTGCCCCAAGCCGGACTCGAACCGGCACGTCCTTGCGGACAACAGATTTTGAGTCTGCCGCGTCTACCATTCCGCCACAGGGGCTAAAGCCCGGTCGCCAGCCACGAAGGCGCGATCATAGAAGCCTTCGACAAGTCGTCAACAGTCTCCTCCGCCCGCCGCATGGACAAGGCCGAGACCATCCTGCTACGGGTGGGCGATGCCCCATCCGATCATCGCGCGCCTCCTCGAGATCCTCGCCCGGCCGGTGACCGAGGTCGCCCTCGCCGTCCTCGCCTTCCTCGATGGCTTCGCCATCGTCTTTCCCCCGGAGTTCCTGCTCTATCCCGCCGTCTATGCCCGCCCCGCCCAGGCCGCCTTTCTCGCTTTCGTCGCCACCGCCGGCTCGGTGCTCGGCGCCGTCGCCGCCTATTACATCGGCCTCCTGATGTTCGAGACCTTCGGCCAGATGATCCTCGAATTCTACGGTCTCGAGGACGCCTTCGTCGCCTTCACCCAGAGCCAGGCGCAGCAGGGGGCGATCGCCGTCCTGCTGGCTGCCGGCCTGTTCATGCCGATGAAGGCAGTCGCCGTCGCGAGCGGCGTCATCGGCGTCCCGGTGCCGCTCTTCATTCTCTATGTCGCGATCGCGAGGGCCATCCGCTTCGGTCTCGGCGCCCTTCTCGTTCGCCTGATCGCTGGCCTGACCGGTCGCCCGGCCTGACGACGGCCATGCTGAAGCGGCTCTATGACTGGACGCTGTCTCTCGCCGCCCGCAAGAGCGCCGAAGCCTGGCTCGCGGTGATCGCCTTCGTCGAAAGCTCGGTGTTCCTCGTGCCCGCCGATGTGCTGTTCGTGCCGATGGCGCTGGCCCGGCCGGACCGGGCGGTGCGCTACGCCCTCATCGCCACTGTCGCCTCGACCCTCGGCGGCATCGCCGGCTATTTCATCGGTCTCTATGGCTATGAGGCGGTGGCGCGCCCCATCCTCGAATTCTACGGCAAGCTCGATTCCTTCGAGCACCTCCGAAGTTGCGCCGGCCGCGAGACCACCATGGTCATGCTCGTCACTTCCGGCCTCGCCCATCTGCCGCCGATCAAGGTCGTGACCATTCTCGCCGGCGTCATCGATGTCGGCCTCGCCTTCTTCATCATCTCCTGCCTCCTGGCGCGCGGCGCCCGCTTCCTGGCGCTCGCCCTGCTCATCCGGCGCTATGGCGATCCCATCCGCGTCTGGATCGAGCAGCGCCTGGGACTGATCGCCGCATTGGCGGCAGGGCTGCTCGTCCTTCTCTATCTGGCGTTGCGCTACGGTCTCGGCGGTGGTGGAGGTTACCCATGCTGAAAGGTGGCACGGCCAGGCTGGCGGGCCCCCTCGACAACCGCCTGTTCACCGCTGTCCTCCTGTTCTTCCTGGTGGCGCTCGTCACCATCGCTGCCGCCTGGGGATTCGAGCGCCTCGGCGGCTACGTCCCATGCGACCTCTGCCTCAAGCAGCGCTGGGCCTATTATTTCGCGGTGCCGCTGTCTGCCCTGTTGCTGCGGCCTGCCGCCGACGGGCTCAGGCTCGCCCGCTTTGGCCTTGTCGTCCTCGCCGCCGCCATGGCTGCCAATGCGCTCCTCGGCATCTATCATTCAGGCGTGGAGTGGCACTGGTGGGCCGGGCCCCAGGTCTGCAGCACCGGCGGCGGCCTGTCGGGCGGCCTGCCCAATCTCGACACCGCCCGGGTGATCCGCTGCGACGAGGCGCAATGGCGCTTTCTCGGCCTGTCCTTTGCCGGCTGGAATGTCGTGGTGTCGCTGGCGCTCGTCGCGCTCTGCCTGTGGGGCATCCGGGGGGCGCCCCGGTCTGAGCATCAAGGCTCGAGCACGGTGTCCCAATAGAGGAAGTCGGCCCAGCTCTCATGCAGATAGTTGGGCGGGAACAGGCGGCCATTGGCATGGAGCTGCTGCACGGTCGGCCGCACCGGCCGATGCTCCGGCCACATGTCGACCTCGCCCGGCAGATGCCCGCCCTTGGTCAGATTGCACGGGCTGCAGGCGGTGACCACGTTTTCCCAGGTGGTGATCCCGCCTTTGGACCGCGGCACCAGATGATCGAATGTCAGGTCCTCGTCCGCCCCGCAATATTGGCAGGTGAAGCGGTCGCGCAGGAACACGTTGAACCGGGTGAAGGCAGGATGGCGCGCCGGCTTGACATAGGTCTTGAGCGACACGACGCTCGGCAGCCGGAACTCGAAGGACGGACTCCGCACCACACGGTCATATTCCGACACGATGTCGACGCGATCGAGAAACACCGCCTTCACCGCGTCCTGCCAGCACCACAGCGAGAGAGGGTAATAGCTCAAGGGCCGATAATCGGCATTGAGCACCAGGGCGGGACAGTTTTCCGGTGACATCGCGGCGTGGTGCACCGAACCTCCTTTCGATGGCACGACCGGCTCTGACCCGGCAGATGCAACCTACTATATCTGGTGCGACATCCCTGTGAAGGACGATTTCGCGCCACAGTATTCGCCCCCAGGAATCGCGCGAATCCGCCACGTTCGGACCTATGGACAAGTTGCTGCCACAGCTGCCGCCGCAATGCCATTTTGTGCAGGATGGTGCGAATCAGTCCTTTCTCGCCAAATTTGACCCTTGCCCGCCCGGCGGACTATAGCCGAGCCGTGACCAGCGCCCCATCACGCCCGCCGGTGTTCCGTTTCGCCCCGAGCCCCAATGGCGAGCTGCATCTTGGTCATGCCTTCTCGGCCATCTTCAGCGAGCGTGAGGCCCGCAATGCCCGCGGCAAGCTGCTTCTGCGCATCGAGGACATCGATACCATTCGCTGCCGACCGGTCTATGCCGAGCGCATGGTCGAGGACCTCGCCTGGCTCGGCATCGTCTTTGACGGTCCGGTGCTGCGGCAGAGCGAGCACCTGGCCCGGCATCGCCAGGCCCTGGCGGCACTTGAAGCGCGGGGTCTCGTTTATCCCTGCTTCTGCTCGCGCGCCGAAATTGCCACGGCGGTCACCGGGGCGCATCCGCGCGATCCCGAAGGTGCGCCGCTCTATCCCGGAACCTGCCGCAGCCTGTCGGCGGACGTCCGACAGGCGCGCATCGCCAACCGCGAGCCCTACGCGCTGCGCCTCGACATGACGGCGGCCCTCGCGACGGCGCCGCCGCTCAGCTTCTGGGAGGAAGGAATCGGTCCCGGCGGCGAGCATGGCCGTCTTCCCGCTGCCCCCGAGCGCTGGGGCGACGTCGTCCTCGCCCGCAAGGACATCCGCACCAGCTATCACCTCGCCGTGGTCCTCGACGATGCGTGGCAGGAGGTCACGACGATCACCCGCGGCCACGACCTGTTCCACGCCACTGGTGTCCATCGCCTGCTGCAACAATTGTTCGGCCTGCCGGAGCCGCTCTATCACCATCATCGCCTGATAGGCGACGACACCGGACGCAAGCTCTCCAAGAGCGCCGGCGACCGCTCCTTGCGCTCGCTGCGCCAGGCCGGGGTCACGCCGCACCATATACGTCAGTTCTTCAGCCAATAGAGCAGCACCGTCAGGGTGAATGCCGAAGCGGCGGTGCCCATGGCGATCGCTGCGGCAACCGTCGCGACCGACCGCTGATAGCGCATCGCGAGGAGAAAGGCGTTCACCCCGGCCGGGCACGCCGCCATCAGCACCGCGACCCGCAGCCATGTCGGCGGCATTCCCGGCATGCTCGAGCCGATCAGCCAGACGATCGCCGGGAACAGCACGAGCTTCAGCCCGACCAGCAGCGCTGCCTCGTGCCAGCCTTCGCCGAGACCATAGGTCGACAGCGACAACCCGAGCGCAAACAGCGCGACCGGCACCGCGCAGTCGCCAAGGAGCTTGAGGAACAGATCGGGGATCGCCGGCAGCTCGAGCCCGCTCGCCCGCCATCCGGCGCCGATGATCAGTGCCAGGATGATCGGATTCTTGAGCAGCGACCGGGCAAGATCGCCAAGCAGCCGGCCGAACGGCGCGCCGCTCTCGCGATTGCCCCACTCCATCTGCAGCATGGCGCAAAACCACAGCAGCGGCGTGTTGACGGCAACGATCAGCGCCGCCGGCAGTGCCGCATCGGGTCCGAACGCACTGACCGACAGCGGCAGGCCGAGAAACACCAGATTGCTGAAGCACGACGCCATCGCCGCGACGGCAGCGCTCTTCCGGCCAAAGCCCGAAAGCTGCGAGGCGATCACGCTTGCCAGCACCCAATTGATGGCGAGCGCTCCATAATAGGTCACCCACAACAGCACGGGCGACGCTTGCGGTTGGTCGACATGGACAAGATTGCGGAACAGCAGCGCTGGTATGGCAAAGTCGAAGGCAAAGCGCGACAGACCGCTCGCTCCCTCGGCTGGGAACATCTTGAGCCGTGCCGCAATGAAGCCGAGCGCGATCAAGCCGAACAACGGCATCACCGTGGCCAGCACTTCATTCATCAGGCGGTTCCTCTCCCTTGCCTCCTTCCGGAGCAGCATGCTCTATACTCTCGAAAGCATGACCGGCGACAAGAATGACCAGGAGGCAGCGGCAAGGCTCGAACGCGCCAGGGCGCTCGGCTCGACCGGCGAGGCGCGCACGCTCTATCGCGACTGGGCCAAGGACTATGACACGGACGTGTTCGGCCGCCTCAAGGTGACCGGCACCCGCCGCATCGCCGAGCTGCTGATCCAGCATCTGCCGCAAGCACCCGGCGCGCGCATCATCGATCTCGGTTGCGGCACCGGGGCGGCCGGCGTTGTTCTGAAGAACCATGGCGCAACCGCGATCGACGGTCTCGATCTCTCGCCCGAGATGCTCCTCATCGCCGCCGCCAGCGGCGCCTATCGCTTGTTGATTGCCGCCGATCTCCTGGCGCCCCTCCCCTTGCGCGACCATCGCTACGATGCCGCCATCTCGGCCGGCACCTTCACCACCGGCCATGTCGGCGCTGCCGCGCTCCCCGCCATCCATCGGCTCATCCGGCCGGGTGGCCTGCTGGCCTGCGTCATCGCCCGGTCCTTCTATGACGCCGGCGGCTTTGCCGATGCCATCACTGAGTTTGTCGCCGTGCAGCGCTGGTGCATTCTCCACGACACGCTCGAGCCGATCCGCGATGGCGGCGCGCCGGAAGGCCGCATGCTGGTGTTTCAAATCAGCTAGAGCTCTCCGCCACCAGCCCGGCAATGTCGGTCATCAGAGCGTTCAGCCGATAGTCCTTCGGCGTGAACACCCGCTTGACGCCGAGCTGGCGCAGCACGTGCCGGTCCTCCTCCGGGATGATTCCGCCGACCACCACCGGGACCTTTTCGAGGCCCGCTGCCCGGAGGCCCCGCATGACTTCCTGAACCAGCGGCACATGGCTGCCCGACAGAATCGACAGGCCGACCACATGCACCCGATGGGCCTGTGCCTCCCTCACGATCTCCGCCGGCGTCAACCGGATGCCGTCATAGAACACCTCGAATCCGGCATCGAGCGCCCTGACCGCAATCTGCTCTGCTCCGTTGGAATGGCCATCGAGCCCCGGCTTGCCGACCAGGAACCGCGGCTTGACGCCGAGCCGTGCCGCCAGCGCCTCGACGGCCTTGCGCAGGTCGGCCTCCTCGCCCGCCGCGATGATGCTGACCTCGCCGATCCCGGTCGGCGGGCGGTATTCGCCGAACACCTCGCGCAGCGCGCTCGCCCATTCGCCTGTCGTCACCCCCGCCTTGGCGCAGGCGATCGACGGCTCCATGATATTGGAGCCCTCCCGCGCTGCTGCCTGCAATTTGTTGAGCGCGACGAGTGCCGGTCCCTCCGCGCGTGCCGCCCGCCATGCCTTCAGCCGCTCGACCTGCTCGAACTCGCGCTCCGGCGACACGGTCACCACCATCTGGTCGAGCGCCGTCACCAGTGGTGACGGCTCGCCCTCGACATAGGCATTGACGCCCACCACCACTTCCCGACCCGATTCGATGGCTGCAATCCGTTCTGCATTGGAGGTCACCAGCGCCCGCTTCATCCGCCCCGATGTGACGCCGGCAACCGCCCCGCCGACCGCCTCGATGGCCTCGAGCTCCCGCCGCACCTCCACCTTCAGCGCTTCGACCTTGGCCTCCAGCGTGCGCGAGCCCTCGAACAGATCGCCATGCTCGAGGAGGTCCGTCTCATAGGCGATGATCTGCTGCATGCGCAGCGACCATTGCTGGTCCCATGGCCGCGGCAGCCCCAGCGCCTCGTTCCAGGCGGGCAGCTGCACCGCCCGCGCCCGCGCCTTGCGCGACAGCACCACCGCCATCAGCTCGATCAGGATGCGGTGAATGTTGTTCTCCGGCTGCTGCTCGGTCAGCCCCAGAGAATTCACCTGGACACCGTAGCGGAAGCGCCGGTGCTGCTCTTCCGTGATGCCGTAACGTTCTGCCGTGATCTCGTCCCACAGCTCGCCGAACGCGGTCAGCTTGGCAATCTCGGTGACGAGCTTCATGCCGGCATTGACGAGGAAGCTGATGCGTCCGACGACTCCCGCGAAATCTTCCACCGCGACACCGCCCGACAGCCGGACATGATCGAGCACGGCGATCGCCGTCGCCAGCGCGAACGCCACCTCCTGCACCGCCGTCGCTCCCGCCTCCTGCAGGTGATAGGAGCAGATGTTGATCGGGTTCCACCGCGGGGTTTCCCGGCATGACCAGGTCACCATGTCGGCGGTGAGCTTGAGCGACGGCTCGGGCGGAAAGATATAGGTGCCGCGCGACAGATATTCCTTGATGATGTCGTTCTGCGTCGTCCCCGACAGGGCGACGCGCTCCGCCCCCTGCTCGTCGGCGACCGCGACATAGAGCGCATAGAGCCACGCCGCCGTCGCATTGATCGTCATCGAGGTGTTCATCCTGGCAAGCGGGATGCCGTCGAACAGCGTTCTCATGTCGCCGATATGCGAGATCGGCACACCGACCCGGCCGACCTCGCCGCGCGCAAGCTCGTGGTCGCTGTCATAGCCCGTTTGGGTCGGCAGATCGAAGGCGATGGAGAGCCCGGTCTGTCCCTTGGCGAGATTGCCGCGGAACAGCCGGTTGCTCTCGGCTGCGGTCGAATGGCCGGCATAGGTCCGGAATATCCATGGCTTGTCGCGGGTGGCCTCGCTCATCGGGCGATCGAAGCAAAAGGCGTGCTGCAGTGCAATGGGAGAGATCGAGGACGAGCCATCGACAAATGCTGCAGCGCAAAATAGAATCCCCCGCAGAACTGTCGCTCGAGCCGAGGAAAGAGCAGGCATGGCCGTGACCCAAAGGGCGAAATCGGAGCCGCCTCGCACCTCCGATCCTCCCCCCAAGGACCTCTATGAGGTTGGTGAAATCCCGCCGCTGGGTCACGTGCCGGCTCGCATGCATGCCTGGGCGATCCGCCAGGATCGCCACGGCCCACCCGAGACCGCCATGCAGGTCGAGGTCGTGCCCACCTGGCCGATCGGCGAGGACGAGGTGCTGGTGCTCGTGATGGCCGCCGGCGTCAACTACAACGGCATCTGGGCCTCCCTCGGCCAGCCGATCTCACCGATCGACGGCCACAAGAACCCGTTCCACGTTGCCGGCTCCGATGCCTCGGGCATCGTCTGGGCGACCGGCAGCAAGGTGAAGCGCTGGAAGGTCGGCGACGAGGTGGTCATCCACTGCAATCAGGATGACGGCGACGACGAGGAGTGCAATGGCGGCGATCCGATGTTCTCGCCGAGCCAGCGCATCTGGGGCTATGAGACGCCGGACGGCTCCTTCGCTCAATTCTGCCGTGTCCAGGCGCGCCAGCTGCTGCCGCGCCCGCGGCATCTGACCTGGGAGGAATCGGCCTGCTACACCCTCACCCTCGCCACCGCCTATCGCATGCTGTTCGGCCACCGTCCGCACACATTGAAGCCCGGCCAGAACGTGTTGGTGTGGGGCGCTTCAGGGGGCTTGGGCTCGATGGCCGTGCAGCTCATCGCCACCGCCGGCGGCAACCCGATCGGCGTCATCTCCGACGATGACAAGCGCGACTTCGTCATGGGCCTCGGCGCCCGCGGCGTCATCAACCGCAAGAGCTTCAACTGCTGGGGTCAGATGCCCAAGGTCGGCAGCCCGGAATATGCCGCCTGGCTGAAGGAGGCGCGCGAGTTCGGTAAGGCGATCTGGGCCTTCACCGGCAAGGGCAACAATGTCGACATCGTCTTCGAGCACCCCGGCGAGACCACCTTCCCGGTGTCGAGCCTGATTGTGAAGCGCGGCGGCATGGTGGTCATCTGCGCCGGCACCACCGGCTACAATCTCACTGTCGATGCGCGTTATCTCTGGATGCACCAGAAGCGCCTGCAGGGCTCCCACTTCGCCAATCTGATGCAGGCCTCCAACGCCAACAAGCTGGTGATCGCCCAGCGCATCGACCCCTGCATGTCGGAAGTCTATTCCTGGCGCGACATCCCCAAGGCCCACATGAAGATGTGGAAGAACGAGCACCGGCCGGGCAACATGGCGGTGCTGGTCAGCGCCCCGCGCATCGGCCTGCGCACATTCGACGATGTCATCGAAGCGGTCGCACGCTGATCGACGACTCACGACGGCGGCGTCGCGCCCTTGCGAATCATCGCCTTGATGGCGCGCGCCTCGCGCCGGAGCATCAGCACCCGGTTGAGCTCGCCGCCGAAGATCAGAACGATCGCGGCGAGATAGAGGAAGAACAGCGCTGCGACGATTCCCGATAGACCGGCATAGGTCGTGGTGAAGTTGGGGAACCAACGCAGATAATAGCCATAGGTGCCGGCCATCGCGCCCCACGCCGTCAGCGTGAACAGAACGCCGGGCCAGACCTCCCGTACCCGCCGTCGCCCCGCCGGCAGCACCAGGTGAAACGCAAAGAGCATGGTGCCCAGCAGGAACACCGCGACCGGATAGCGGATCAGGTCGAGCCGCCGCGTCAGCCCGGCGGAGTCCGGCGCGAGCTCCCGCAGGAGATCGAGCGCGACCGGTGCCGCAACGAGCAGCACCGCAACGGCCAAGAGCCCGATGGCGGCGGCGAACACCATCACCAGCGACAGGAGCCAGATCTGCCCCGGATTGCGGGTCTCCTTGATGTCATAGGCGCGGTTCAGGCAGACCCGCACGCTGTCGACACCGCCCATTGCCGACCAGATCGTGATCAGCACCGATACCGTGAACAGGCCGCGCTGCGGGATCGACAGCACATTGTGGATCTCCCGCTGGATCGGCTCGACCACATAGGTCGGCGAGACCGACAGGAGAAAATCGACCGTGCGCTGGGCGAGCTTGGTATCGCCGAAGATCGCCCCGAGCGTGGTCAGGAAGATCAGAAAGGGGAATGTCGACAGCAGCGTTCGATAGGCGATATTGCCGGCGAGCGGCAGCGCCTCGTCGGCGAACAGCCGGAACACCGCCACCCGGAACAGCGCAACCAACCCCTGCGCTCCCGGATGCGCCACCGGCTTGGCGAGCGCCGCCTCATTGGGCTGCCCGACAACCTCCTGCAGCCCGGCTGCCGCCGCCACCACCGCGCCGGTGACTTGGGCCTCTCCCGCCTTCTGGCCGGTCGGCCTGACGACGACGTCGGGATCGATCTTCGCCTGAGACGGCGCGGGACGGCGGATCACGCTCTGGACCACGGGACTGCGCCTCACACCCTGCCGTCAGTCCGTCCGGCAGAAAGGGCGATGTCGTTCATCGCAGGCTCTCGCTGACTGTCTTTCAGTCCTATAAAGTCGACATCCCGCGGTGGCGCAAGGTGGGACTTGCGGATTTCCCACCAGTCGAGCCGGGTGGCCTGCCCTTCGAAGCCTGTGAAAACCATGAAAAAACGCCCCTCCGATCAATCTCCCTGGATGCCCGCGCCGACCTTTGGACGATCGATCAGGCCGGGCATCGGCGTCAATCTGCTCGTCGAGGATGTGGCGCGCTCGGTGCGATTTGCCACCGCCGTGCTCGGCGCCACGGTCACCTACGCCGATGATGATTTCGCCGTTCTTCGCGCTGTTGGCGCCGACTGGATGCTCCATGCCGATCACACCTATCGTGGCAATCCGGTGATCGGCCTCGTCGAAGGCGTCACCGGGCGCGGTGCCGGCATCGAGCTCAGGCTCTATGGCGTCGACCCCGATGCGGCGGAGGCGGCCGCCCGACACGGCGGCTATACGGTGCTCGCCGGCGCCATGGACAAGCCGCATGGCCTGCGCGAATGCATCATTATCGACGATGACGGCTATTGTTGGGTGCCCGGTACCCCAAGTCCGAAAGACTGTTGAATATCAGCAATTTGCGCTTGCTCGAATCAACACTTCCGTAAACATGGAAGAATGGACACCAACGTTGCCGCCAAGCTCCTTTCGGCGCTCGGGCAGACCACGCGATTCGACATTTTGCGGGTCGTCGCGCCGCATTCCCGCGGTCAGGATTCCCATGGGCTTCCCGCCGGCGACATTGGCCGCGCGCTCGGCATCCCGCCGGCCACCCTGTCCTTTCACCTCAAGGAGATGACCTATAAGGGCCTGCTCAGCCAGTCGCGCTTTGGTCGCTCGATTTACTATCGTGCCGATATCGAAGCGCTGCTCGACACGCTCGACTATCTGGTCAGCGAGGTCTGCGGCAGCTGAGCGCGCCGCCTTGCGGCAGTCCTGAGCGACCATTAGAGCATGATGTGATTAGGTCGAGCCGCCTGCGTTGCGCTGCGGCGAGCCGAACCGCTAGGAGCCGCGGGTAGCGCGATGCGTGACATCGGGCAAGCGCGGCGACACCGCGGGCGGCCGCCGCGGCGCAACCCGAAGGGCCGAGCGCTTTAGCCGCGTGGGCTCGTCGAAGGCCTCGGCCGTATTCCCGATGCCCTTCGGCCGTTCTCCTGCCCACGCGGCAAAATCACCTCGGCGCAGGTGGTTCCACCTAACCACATCATGTTCTAGGGTGCCAGCTTGGAATCGAGGCAAGTGGTCATGGTCAAGGAACTGGGGCATTTCATCGCCGGCAAGCGCGTTGCCGGCAGGAGCGGTCGCTTCGGCGATGTCTACAATCCCAATACCGGCGAGGTTCAGGCCCGCGTCGCCCTTGCTTCGCGCGACGAGGTCGCGGCTGCCGTGGCCGATGCTGCCGCCGCCCAGCCGCAATGGGCCGCCCGCAACCCGCAGGTGCGCGCCCGCGTCTTCCTGAATTTCGTGGCGCTCCTCAACCGGCACAAGGAAGAGCTCGCGACCCTCCTGTCGAGCGAGCACGGCAAGACCATCCCCGATTCGTCAGGCGACATTCAGCGTGGCCTCGAGGTCTGCGAGTTCGCCACCGGCATCCCGCATCTCCTCAAGGGGGAGTACACCGAGGGGGCGGGTCCCGGCATCGACATGTACTCCATGCGACAGCCGCTCGGCGTCGTCGCCGGCATCACCCCGTTCAATTTCCCGGCGATGATCCCGATGTGGAAATTCGCCCCCGCCATCGCCTGCGGCAATGCCTTCATCCTGAAGCCGTCCGAGCGTGACCCTTCCGTTCCGTTGCGCCTTGCCGAGCTCATGATCGAAGCCGGCCTCCCCCCTGGCATTCTCAACGTCGTCAACGGCGACAAGGAAGCGGTCGACGCCATTCTCGATCATCCCGACATCGAGGCGGTGGGGTTCGTCGGCTCGACCGCGATTGCCGAATATGTCTATGCCAGAGGCTGCTCCGCCGGCAAGCGCGTCCAGAGCTTCGGCGGTGCCAAGAACCACATGATCATCATGCCAGATGCCGATCTCGACCAGGCGACCGACGCGCTGATCGGCGCTGGCTACGGCTCGGCCGGCGAGCGCTGCATGGCCATCTCGGTTGCCGTCCCGGTTGGCGAGAAGACCGCCGCGGCGCTGCTCGACCGGCTGGTCCCGCGGGTCGAGAAGCTGAAGGTCGGCCTGTCGAGCGATCGCGAGGCCGACTATGGTCCGCTGGTGACCAAGGAGGCGTTGGCGCGCGTCAGGAACTATGTCGATCTCGGCGTCAAGGAAGGTGCCGACCTCGCCGTCGATGGCCGCAGCTTCCGCATGCAGGGCTATGAGAACGGCTTCTTCATGGGGGGCTGCCTGTTCGATCGCGTCGAGCCCGGCATGCGAATCTATCAGGAGGAGATCTTCGGACCCGTGCTGTCGGTGGTCCGCGCCAAGGACTATGCCGAGGCCATCGACCTGCCGATGAAGCACTCCTACGGCAATGGCGTCGCGATCTACACCCGCGACGGCGACACCGCCCGCGACTTCGCATCGAAGATCAATATCGGCATGGTGGGCATCAACGTGCCGATTCCGGTGCCGCTTGCCTATTACACCTTCGGCGGCTGGAAGAGATCGGCGTTCGGCGATCTCAATCAGCACGGACCGGACGCGATCAGGTTCTATACGCGCACCAAGACAGTGACCGCCCGTTGGCCTTCCGGAATCAAGGAAGGCGCCCAGTTCGTCATGCCGATCATGCGTTGAGCCGTTTCATGCCCGGCCGACGCCATGCCATCGACCCCATCGAAGCGGCAACCGTGATGGGGCTGAGGTTCTTCGACCTCGGCATGATGCTGGCCAACCCCACCGCGTCACGCCGCAACGAGGCACAGCGCATGATCGTCGAAAAGCAGATGGCGCTGCTTGAAGGCATTTTCGCCATGCAGATGGAATGGGCCAAGCTGCTGATCACCCCCTTCTGGCTGTGGCCGAGGCCTGCCCACCTTGCCGAGGAGCTGGGATGGGCCGCCACGCGCCCCGCCGCGCGGCGCGTCGCCGCCAATGCTCGCCGCCTCAAGGCACGAAAGCTCTAGCAACAGCATGCGGCGGCGGCATGAGCGGCTCGATCGTTGAGGCCTATGACCGCGCCGTTGCGCTGGGCGAGTTGCAGACCGACCCCGCCCAGCATGAGCTCGCCGAGCGGCTCGATCGCCTTGCCGCCGAGCTCGCGCAATATGAGCCGTCCGGCGGCTTTCTCGGCATGTTGCGGGGCAAAGCGCGCCCGCCCCGCGGTCTCTACGTTCAAGGCGATGTCGGCCGCGGCAAGACGCTCCTGCTCGACATGTTCTTCGAGCGCGCCCCGGTCAGGAAGAAGCGGCGGGTGCATTTTCATGCCTTCATGCAGGAGGTCCATGCCGCAATCTTCGCCATCCGCCACAACGGTCAGGACCGCAATGGCGATGCGGTGGTCACCGCCGCCCGCGACATTGCCGCGTCGGCTCGCCTTCTCTGTTTCGACGAGTTCCAGGTCAACGACATCGCCGATGCGATGATTCTCGGTCGCCTGTTCGAGGCGCTGTTCGCCGCCGGCACGGTGATCGCGCTCACCTCCAATGTCCCTCCCGCCGATCTTTATCGGCATGGTCTGAACCGCCAGGTCTTCCTCCCCTTCATCCGGCTGATCGAGGAACGCCTCGAGCTCGTCACGCTCTCGGGTGGCACCGACTACCGCCTGCAGCGCGTCGGCGGCGAGCAGGTCTATTTCTGCCCGCTCGGTGCCGGTTCCGATGCCCGCATGCAGTGGCTGTGGAAGCGCCTGACCGACACCGATCGCGGCGAGCCTGCGACCCTCGCCGTCAAGGGCCGACAGCTCCTCGTGCCGCAGGCTGCCAGGAAGATCGCCCGCTTCGATTTCGCCGATCTCTGTCGCGCCGCCGTCGGCGCTGCCGACTATCTCGCCGTCGCGGCCGTGTTCGACACCGTGTTCGTCGAGCAGATACCTGCGCTGCAACCGGCACAGGTCAATGAGGCTCGGCGCTTCACCACGCTCATCGACACCCTTTACGACCGCCAGATCCGCCTTGCCGCTTCCGCCGAGACCCCGCCCGAAGGCATCTATGCCGCCGGCCGCGGCACCTTCGAGTTTGCCCGCACCGTTTCGCGCCTCCGGGAGATGATCTCGGCGAGCTATTGGGCGGCGGGCCCGGACCGCGCTCGGGCTGCCATACTGACCTGAGGCGTTTTCGCAGTTCTTTCACCGCCCTTTTCCTTGCGGGCCGCACCCCGGCACGGTAGAGAGTGGCGCGTTGTTGCACTGCGAAGGACATCGTCATGGCGCGCAAGAAGATCGCCCTCGTCGGCGGCGGGATGATTGGCGGCACGCTTGCCCACCTCGCCGCCCTCAAGGAGCTCGGCGATCTGATCATTTTCGACATTGTCGAGGGCCTGCCCCAGGGCAAGGCGCTCGATATCGCCCAATCCTCGCCGATCGAGGGATTCGACGCCAGGATCTCGGGCGTCAACCGTTATGACGGCATCGAGGGCGCCGACGTCGTCATCGTCACCGCGGGCGTCCCGCGCAAGCCGGGCATGAGCCGCGACGATCTCCTCGAGATCAATCTCAAGGTGATGAGCCAGGTCGGCGCCGGTGTGAAGAAATACGCACCCGGTGCCTTTGTCATCTGCATCACCAACCCGCTCGATGTCATGGTCTGGGCGCTGCAGAAATATTCCGGCCTGCCGACCAACCAGGTCGTCGGCATGGCCGGCGTGCTCGACTCGGCGCGGTTCCGCTACTTCCTTGCCGAGGAGTTCAATGTCTCGGTCGAGGATGTCACGGCATTCGTCCTTGGTGGCCATGGCGACACCATGGTGCCGCTGCCGCGCTATTCGACGGTTGCCGGCATCGCCCTCCCCGACCTCGTCGCGATGAAATGGACCACCCAGAAGCGCATCGACGAGATCGTCCAGCGCACCCGCGACGGCGGCGCCGAGATCGTCGGCCTGCTCAAGACCGGCTCGGCCTACTACGCCCCCGCCTCGGCGGCGATCGCGATGGCCGACAGCTATCTCAAGGACAAGAAGCGGGTGCTGCCCTGCGCCGCTCATCTCAAGGGCGAATATGGCGTCGACAACCTCTATGTCGGCGTGCCGGTCGTCATCGGTGCCGGTGGCGTCGAGCGGATTGTCGAGATCAGGCTCGACAATGACGAGAAGAACCAGTTCAAGAACTCGATCAAGGCGGTCCAGGGGCTGATGGATGCCGCCCGCAAGATCGCGCCCGACCTCGGCTGAGGATCATTGGTATATGGTATACCAAAATTGGCGGAAGGGAAATTCGGTGGTATACCTGCCCTCGTTTGAACATGCGTTCGAGGAGGGCCGCCGATGAACATCCACGAATATCAGGCCAAGGAGCTGCTGCGCCAGTTTGGCGTGCCGACCGGCCGGGGAATGCCAGCCTTCACCGTCGACGAAGCGGTCGCCGCCGCCGAGAAGCTCGCCGGCCCGGTCTTCGTCGTCAAGGCTCAGATCCATGCCGGCGGCCGTGGCAAGGGCGGCGGAGTCAAGGTGGTGAAGAGCCTCGACGACGTCCGCCGCGAGGCCAAGCGCATGCTCGGCATGACACTTATCACCCCGCAGACCGGTCCCCACGGCAAGACCGTCAACCGCCTCTATATCGAGGAAGGCAGCCCGATCGCCCGCGAGCTCTACCTCTCCTGCCTGGTTGACCGCGCCGCCTCGCGCGTCGCCTTCATCGCCTCGACCGAGGGCGGCATGGACATCGAGCAGGTCGCCCATGACACGCCCGACAAGATCGCCACCGTCCGGGTCGATCCGGCCACCGGCTACTTCCCCTATGTCGGCCGCGACATCGCTGCTGCTCTCGAGCTCGAAGGCGATCTCCAGAAGCAATGCGTCGCGATGGTGGGCGGGCTTTACAACGCCTTCATCGCCAAGGACATGAGCCTTCTCGAGATCAATCCGCTGGTCGTCACCGAGGACGGCAAGCTGCTCTGCCTCGACGCCAAGATCAATTTCGATTCCAACGCCCTCTACCGCCACAAGGACGTGCTGGCGATGCGCGACGAGAGCGAGGAGGATGCCAAGGAGATCGAAGCCTCGAAATTCGACCTCTCCTATATCGCGCTCGACGGCACAATCGGCTGCATGGTCAACGGCGCCGGCCTCGCCATGGCGACCATGGACATCATCAAGCTCTATGGCGCCAAGCCCGCCAACTTCCTCGATGTCGGCGGCGGCGCCACCCGCGAGAAGGTCACTGCCGCCTTCAAGATCATCACCTCCGACCCGCAGGTCGAAGGCATCCTCGTCAATATTTTCGGCGGCATCATGCGATGCGACATCATCGCCGAAGGGGTGATCGCCGCCGTCAGGGAGGTCGGCCTCGAGGTGCCGCTGGTGGTGCGGCTCGAAGGCACCAATGTCGAGCTCGGCAGGAAGATCCTGAACGAATCGGGCCTCAACGTCATCGCCGCCAACGACCTCGACGATGCGGCGAAGAAAGTGGTCGCGGCCGTCAAGGAGGCCGCGTGATGTCGATCCTCGTCAACCGCGAAACCAAGGTCATCTGCCAGGGCATCACCGGCACCCAGGGCACCTTCCACACCGAGCAGGCCATCGCCTATGGCACCCGCATGGTCGGCGGCGTCACCCCCGGCCGCGGCGGCTCGATCCATCTCGGCCTGCCGGTGTTCGACACCGTTGCCGCCGCCGTCGCCGAGACCGGCGCCGACGCCTCGGCGATCTATGTCCCGCCGCCCTTTGCCGCCGACGCCATTCTCGAGGCGATCGCCGCCGAGGTCCCGCTCGCCGTCTGCATCACCGAGGGCATACCGGTGATTGACATGGTCAAGGTCAAGCGCGCCCTCGACGGCTCGAAGACCCGGCTGATCGGGCCGAACTGCCCCGGCATCATCACCCCCGACGAGTGCAAGATCGGCATCATGCCCGGCCACATCTTCAAGAAGGGCTCGGTCGGCATCGTGTCGCGTTCCGGCACCTTGACATATGAGGCCGTCAAACAAACATCCGATACCAGGCTCGGGCAGTCCACCGCTGTCGGCATCGGCGGCGATCCGGTCAAGGGCACCGAGTTCATCGACGTGCTGGAGCTCTTCCTCGCAGACCCCGAGACCCGCTCGATCGTCATGATCGGCGAGATCGGCGGCTCGGCCGAGGAGGAGGCTGCCGACTTCCTGCGCCTCTCCAAGGTCAAGAAGCCGACGGTCGGCTTCATTGCCGGCCGCACCGCCCCGCCTGGTCGTCGCATGGGCCATGCCGGTGCCATCATTTCCGGCGGCCGTGGTGGCGCCGAGGACAAGATCGAGGCGATGCGGCGCGCCAATGTGACGATTGCCGATTCCCCCGCGGCGCTGGGCACCACCCTTGCCAGGCTGTTGACCGGCTGAGCCAGCGCGAGACGGGGGCTCATAGCGGTGCCTTTGGGCACCCGACAACTGGAAAGGCCGGCGGGTTCCCTCGCTGGTCCGGAGAGCGATGACCAAGACAGACCTCAACGAGGCGTTCGAGCGCACCTCGTTTCTCTACGGCGCCAACGCCCAATTCATCGAGCAGCTCTACGCCCGCTATCTCAACGACCCCTCCTCCGTCGATCCCGAATGGCAGCAATTCTTCGCCGGCCTGAAGGAGGATCGCGACACCGCCCTGAAGCAGACCCGCGGGCCCTCCTGGGAGCGGTCCGACTGGCCGGAGACCGTCAATGGCGAGATCGTCTCCGCCCTCGACGGCAACTGGCCGGCGCTCGCCCGCGACGGCGAGACCCGCCCGGCCCGCCGGCCGCGCGACGGCGCGCCGCCCGAGATCTCCTCCGCCGAGATGCGCAAGGCGACCCTCGATTCGGTCCGCGCCCTGATGATGATCCGCGCCTATCGCATCCGCGGCCATCTCGCCGCCGATCTCGACCCGCTGCGCCTCAAGGACCCCGAGACCCATCCCGAGCTCGATCCCGCCTCCTACGGTTTCGGCCCGCCGGACATGGATCGCCCGATCTTCATCGACAATGTCCTCGGCCTCGAGCGGGCAACCCTCAACCAGATCATCGCCATTCTCAAGCGCACCTACTGCTCGACGCTCGGTGTCGAGTTCATGCACATCTCCGACCCGCGCCAGAAGGCCTGGATCCAGGAGCGCATCGAGGGTCCCGACAAGGGCATCCGCTACACTGCCGAGGGCAAGCGGGCCATCCTCAACAAGCTGATCGAGGCCGAGGGCTTCGAGCATTTCCTCAATGTCAAATACACCGGCACCAAGCGCTTCGGCCTCGATGGCGGTGAATCCATGATTCCGGCGCTCGAGCAGATCATCAAGCGCGGCGGCCAGCTCGGTCTGCATGAGATCGTCTTCGGCATGGCCCATCGCGGCCGCCTCAACGTCCTCGCCAATGTCATGGCCAAGCCCTATTCGGTGATCTTTCACGAGTTCAAGGGCGGCTCCTCGACACCCGAGGAGGTCGAAGGCTCGGGCGACGTCAAATATCACCTCGGCTCCTCGTCCGACCGCGAGTTCGACAGCAACCGCGTCCACCTGTCGCTCACCGCCAATCCCTCGCATCTCGAGATCGTCGATCCGGTGGTGCTCGGCAAGGTGCGCGCCAAGCAGGACCAGAATGGCGGCGACCGCCGCCGGGTGATGCCGCTCCTGATCCATGGCGATGCCGCCTTCGCCGGCCAGGGCGTGGTGGCGGAATGCTTCGGCCTGTCGGGCCTCAAGGGGCACCGCACCGGCGGCTCGCTGCACTACATCGTCAACAACCAGATCGGCTTCACCACGAGCCCGATCTGGGCCCGCTCCTCGCCCTACCCCTCCGACGTCGCCAAGATGATCGAGGCGCCGATCTTCCACGTCAATGGCGATGACCCGGAGGCGGTGGTCTATGCCGCCAAGATCGCCGTCGAGTTCCGCCAGAAGTTCAAGCATCCGGTGGTCATCGACATGTTCTGCTACCGGCGCTTCGGTCACAACGAGTCCGACGAGCCGGCCTTCACCCAGCCGGGCATGTACAAGCGGATCGCCAGGCATCCGGGCGTGGTCGAGGTCTATTCGCGTCGCCTGATCGAGGAAGGCGTCGTGACGGCGGCCGACATCGAGGAGATGAAGGCCGACTTCCGCCGGCGCCTCGACGACGCCTTCGCCGTGTCCGACGGCTACAAGGCCAACAAGGCGGACTGGCTCGATGGCCGCTGGTCCGGCATGAAGGCCGCCGCAAGATTGGACGACGATCCGCGCCGTGGCTCGACCGGCGTGTCGGTCGTGAAGCTCCGCGAGCTCGGTGACCGGGTGACCCGGCTGCCCCAGGGCTTCAGCGTGCACCGGACGCTGCTGCGCGTGCTCGAAGCCCGCCGCAAGACCATCATGGAGGGCACCGGCATCGACTGGGCGACCGCCGAGACCCTGGCCTTTGCCACGCTGCTCGACGAGGGCTTCCCGGTGCGCCTGTCGGGCCAGGATGTCCAGCGCGGCACCTTCTCGCAGCGCCATGCCGTCATCATCGATCAGGAGACCGAGCGGCGCTACACGCCGCTAAACCATCTGGTGCGCGACCAGAAGGTGCGCTTCGAGGTCATCAACTCCATGCTCTCGGAAGAGGCGGTGCTCGGCTTCGAATATGGCTACTCGCTGGCCGAGCCCAATTGCCTGGTGCTGTGGGAGGCCCAGTTCGGCGACTTCGCCAACGGCGCCCAGGTGGTGTTCGACCAGTTCATCTCCTCGGGCGAGCGCAAATGGCTGCGCATGTCGGGCCTCACCTGCCTGCTCCCCCATGGCTATGAGGGCCAGGGACCCGAGCACTCCTCGGCGCGCCTCGAGCGCTATCTCCAAATGTGCGCCGAGGACAACATGCAGGTCGCCAACTGCACGACGCCGGCCAACTACTTTCACATCCTGCGTCGCCAGCTGAAGCGCGACATCCGCAAGCCGCTGATCCTGATGACGCCGAAGTCGCTGCTGCGCCACAAGAAGGTGGTCTCGCGCCTCGACGAGATGGCCGAGGGCACCTCCTTCCACCGCGTGCTTTATGACGATGCCGAGTCATCGCCCGATTCGAAGATCAGGCTCGTCGAGGATTCGAAGATCCGCCGCGTCGTCCTGTGCTCCGGCAAGGTCTATTACGATCTCTTCGAGGACCGCGAGAGGCGGGGCGTCGACGACGTCTACCTGATTCGCCTCGAGCAGCTCTACCCCTTCCCGCACAAGGCGCTGGTCACCGAGCTCTCGCGCTTCAAGGGCGCCGAGATGGTGTGGTGCCAGGAGGAGCCCTACAACATGGGCGCATGGATGTTCGTCCAGCCCAATCTCGAATGGGTGCTGATCAAGATCGATGCCAAGAGCAAGCGGCCGCGTTACGCCGGTCGCCCACCCTCGGCGGCGACCGCCACCGGACTGATGAGCAAGCATATGTCGGAGCTGAAGACCCTGCTTGAAGAAGCTCTGGGGTGACAATCGCGGTTTGGGAAGGGCGTGACGATGATGACCGAGATCAAGGTGCCGGCGCTCGGCGAGTCGGTGACCGAGGCGACGATCGGCCAGTGGTTCAAGAAGGAGGGCGAGGCGGTCAAGGCCGATGAGCCCGTGGTCGAGCTCGAGACCGACAAGGTGACCGTCGAGGTGCCCGCACCGACCGCCGGCGTCCTCCAGAAGATCGCCGTGCAGCCGGGCGAGACGGTGAATGTCGGTGCCGTTCTCGGTGCCATCGCCGATGGCGCTGCCGCTGCCGGTGGCGCTGCGGCCGAGCCACCGAAACCCGCCGCCGCACCTCGCCCTGCCGCGCCGCCTCGGGAGAAGCCTGCTGCTGCGGTTGCCGCGCCGCCTTTGTCGCCGGCGGTCCGCAAGATCGCCGAGGAGCGCCGCATCGATGTGTCTTCCCTGGCCGGCACCGGCAAGGACGGCCGGCTCACCAAGGGCGACCTGCTCGATGCCCCCACCGACATCGCCCCCAAGGTCCAGGCGAAGGCGCCACCGTCCTCTGCTCCCGCGCCTGCACCGCAGCCCGCCCCGTTGCGCGAGCTTCGCGCTCCCTCGCCGCCTGCCGACCAGGCGCGTGAGGAGCGGGTCAGGATGAGCCGGCTTCGCTCGACCATTGCCCGCCGCCTCAAGGATGCCCAGAACACTGCTGCCATGCTCACCACCTTCAACGAGGTGGACATGACCGAGGTCATGGCGCTGCGCAGTGCCTTCAAGGATGTCTTCGAGAAGAAGCACGGCGTGAAGCTCGGCTTCATGGGTTTCTTCGTGAAGGCCTGCGTCCAGGCCCTGCGCGACGTCCCGGCCGTCAATGCCGAGATCGATGGCGACGACATCGTCTATCGCAACTACTACAATATCGGCGTTGCCGTCGGCACCGACCGCGGCCTGGTCGTGCCGGTGGTGCGCGACGCCGATCGGCTGACCCTCGCCGAGGTCGAGCGGACGATCGCCGATTACGGACGCAAGGCCCGTGACGGCCAGCTCAAGATCGAGGACATGCAGGGCGGCACCTTCACCATCTCCAATGGCGGCGTCTATGGCTCGCTGATGTCGACGCCGATCCTCAATGCTCCGCAATCGGGCATTCTCGGAATGCACAAGATCCTCGAGCGGCCGGTCGTGGTGAACGGCGCCATCGTCGCCCGCCCGATGATGTATCTGGCGCTCTCCTATGATCACCGGCTGGTCGACGGCAAGGACGCGGTGACCTTCCTGGTGCGGGTCAAGGAAATGATCGAGGACCCGCAGCGCATGATGCTGGATCTCTGATCCCATGGCAGAGATCTTTGACGTCGCGGTGATCGGGACCGGGCCGGGCGGCTATGTCTGCGCCATCCGGGCCGCCCAGCTCGGCATGAAGGTGGCCGTGTTGGAGAAGCGCGCCACGCATGGCGGCACCTGCCTCAATATCGGCTGCATTCCATCAAAGGCCCTGCTCCATTCGACCGAGCTGTTCCACGAGGCCGGTCACAGCTTTGCCAGGATGGGGATCGACATCGGCCCGCCCGCCCTCGATCTTTCGCGCATGATGGCGTTCAAGCAGGAGGCGGTCGAAGGCAACACCAAGGGCGTCGAGTTCCTGTTCCGCAAGAACAAGATCGCCGCCTTCCATGGCACCGCCCGCATCGCCTCCCCGGGCCGGATCGCGGTGAAGAACGACAAGGGCGAGGAGACCACCGTCGAAGCCCGCAACATCATCATCGCCACCGGCTCCGACAGCGCCCGCTTGCGCGGCGTCGAGATCGACGAGAGGCGCATCGTGTCCTCGACCGGCGCGCTCACGCTCGAGCGCGTCCCGCGCGACCTCTTGGTGGTCGGCGCCGGTGTCATCGGTCTCGAGCTCGGCTCGGTCTGGGCAAGGCTCGGCGCCAAGGTGACGGTGATCGAATACCTCGATCGCATCGTTCCCGGCACCGACGCTGAGATCGCCAAGCAGTTCCAGCGCCTGCTGCAGCGCCAGGGCTTCACCTTCCGCCTCTCCTCCAAGGTCACCGGCGTCGCCCCCGCGAGCGAGCGGCTGTCGGTCGCGGTCGAGCCGGCCAAGGGCGGAGCGGCGGAGACACTCACTGTCGACGTCGTTTTGGTGGCGATCGGCCGCGTCCCCTACACAGCCGGCCTCGGCCTCGAGGAGCTCGGCGTCCAGCTCGACAACCAGGGCCGGGTCACCGTCACCGATCGCTTTGAGTCCACCGTGCCGGGCATCTTCGCCATTGGTGACGTCATTCGTGGTCCGATGCTCGCCCACAAGGCGGAGGATGAGGGCGTCGCCCTTGCCGAGCTGCTGGCCGGGCAGGCCGGTCATGTCAATTACGACGTCATCCCCAACGTCATCTACACCAGCCCCGAAGTGGCGACCGTCGGCCGCAACGAGGAGGAGCTGAAGCGCGATGGTGTCGCCTACAAGGTCGGCAAGTTCCCCTTCCTCGCCAATGGCCGCGCCAAGGCCAATCAGACCACCGACGGCTTCGTCAAGATTATTGCCGATGCCTTGACCGACCGGGTGCTCGGCGCCCATATCATCGGACCCCAGGCCGGCGAGCTCATCCATGAATGCGCCGTGCTGATGGAGTTCGGCGGCTCCTCGGAGGACCTCGCTCGCACCTGCCATGCCCACCCGACGCTCTCCGAGGCGGTCAAGGAGGCGGCGATGGCGTTGGAGCAGCGCGCCATTCACATGTGAGGTTGATTGGCAGCGCAGCCTTTGTTGGAACAGCGGATATGTTGCGCAGAAACTTTTCGCAATTGACACACCGAGTCCGCTGTGACTCAATCCGCCTGCAACGAGGTGGTGACTACACCTGTTGTCAAACCTTTAGTCCTGCCAGACTATCAGGTCTCAAGCCGGGTATCGGCGAGTGTGAGCACGAACGTGTTCCCACTTGCCGAACCTGAAGCGCTTATATGATCTGACATAGATCATACTCGCCCCCCTTTCCGCATAACGGTGGAAGCCGTCTCTCCGGGGTCGCCCCATGCGCCCCGGGCCTTTTCAGGACGCTGTGGGCGCGGCGGAGATGCAGAAACGGGGGTGGTGTAGCCACCGGTTTCGACTTATACGTGTAATGGAATCGGTGTCAACGAAGGGCGTCGAACACCCACAGTCCGCTGTGCGACTGTCAGCGCGGTTTAGTTCCGTCGAACCGCGACAGCCGGAACGGCGCGGGATCGACCACCGGCGTGGTGACGCCGGTGACGATGTCGGCCATCAGCTTGCCGGCGCCCGGGCCGATGCCGAAGCCATGACCGGAGAAGCCGGTGGCGATGTAGAAGCCGGGGATGCCATCGACCGGCGAGATCACCGGCACCGCATCGGGCGTCGCATCGATATAGCCGGCCCAGCGCTCCGCCACCTGAACGTCGCGAAACGCCGGAAACACCGATTTGAGATCATCGAGCGCCGAATCGAGCAGCCCCGCCGTCGGCTCGGGATCGAGCACCCGGACCTGCTCGAACGGGCTTGTCTGATCGAGCGACCAGCGTCGCGGCAGCCGCCATTCCTCGATGAAGCGCCGGCCGATGCGAAACCTGACCTCGCTTAGATTGATCGCCGGCAGAAAGGCGAAGAACAGCCGGAAGCTGTCGGGCACGATGTCGGCCACGTTCAGCATGCCATGCGCCACCGTGTAGCCGCCGT
>JBIOYR010000042.1:0-8334 GCA_044870245.1 Aestuariivirgaceae bacterium
AAACGATCAGCGTCCATGGAGAGGCCTCCCTCAATCGATAGGATCGGCAAATTGAAAGGCCGGCGACGCCTTTCGCCTACTCGACGATGATGCGGGGAGCAGGCCGCCGCGCCGCCGCGGCTCCGGACACAGCATGCCAGACCTTGGCTGCCATGTCCCGATAGATGCCGGAATGAACCGAATCCGGTGCTGAAACCACCATTGGGCGGCCAGAATCGGACCGTTCGCGAAGCTCCTGATCGAGCGGCACCTCGCCGAGAAACGGCACGGCGAGCTTCTCGGCCTCATCGCGCGCACCGCCATGGCCGAAGATCTCGTGGCGGGTGCCGCAGGTCGTGCAGAGGAAATAGCTCATGTTCTCGACGATGCCGATCACCGGCACATTGACCTTGCGAAACATCGCAATGCCGCGGCGGGCGTCGATCAAGGCGAGGTCCTGGGGGGTGGACACGATCACCGCGCCGGCGAGCGGCGTCTGCTGGGCCAGCGTCAGCTGGGCATCGCCGGTTCCGGGCGGCATGTCGACGACGAGAATATCGAGCTCGCCCCAGGCGACCTCGCGCAGCATCTGCTGCAGCGCCGACATGACCATCGGCCCGCGCCAGATCATGGCGGTGTTCTCCTCGACCAGGAAGCCCATGGACATGACCTTGACGCCAAAGGCCTCGAGGGGGGCCAGCATCTTGGAGCCCGGCGCGGCGGCGGTCGGGCGGGCGGTGACGCCGAGCAGCCGCGGCAGCGAAGGGCCATAAATATCGGCATCGAGCACGCCGACCCGCAGGCCCTGGCTTGCCAGGCCGAGGGCGAGGTTGACCGCGGTCGTCGACTTGCCGACGCCCCCCTTGCCGGAGGCGACGGCGATGATGTGGCGGATGCCCGGGACCGCAGTGGTCGCCATGCGGGGCGACTGGGCGCGGTGCGCCGGCGCTGGCCGCGGGGAGGTGCGCGCCTCGGCGGTGAGGGCGATGATGACGCGGCTCACCCCCGGGAGGCTCGACACCGCCCGTTCCGCCGCCTGGCGCATCGGCTCCAGCCGACTGGCGAGCTTGGGGTCGACGGTGATGGCGAACACCACCTGGCCGTTGCGGATCGAAATCTCGGAAATCTGCGGCGAGGTCGACAGATCGCCCTCGATTCCCGGGCCGCTGATGCCTCTGAGCGCCGCACGCACGGCTTCGGCGGTGAGATTTACGGGCGTTGTCGGCTCAGGCATCGACCCTCATTGGCACTCACTTCGAAGGCGGCCGGCGGCCCCCGAGCTCGGCGGTGATCTCGCCGGCAATGGACAGGATGGCCTGGCCGAGCGCGGGGATCCGCTGATCGGTGATGCGGGCGGTCGGGCCGGAGACCGACAGGCCGGCCAGCGGCTGGGCGTGCTCGTCGAAAATGACGCTGGCGACGCAGCGCAGGCCGATGGCATTCTCCTCGTCATCGATGGCGTAGCCGCGCTCGCGCACCACGCCGATCTCGCGCTTGAGCTCGGGGGCGGCGGTGATGGTGCTGCTGGTCTCGCGGCGGAGCTCGAGCGTCTGGATGATCTTGTCGGCCACCGGCCCGTCGAGATGCGACAGGATCGCCTTGCCCATGCCGGAGCAATGAACCGGGGCGCGGCCGCCGGGCCCGGCGATCGCCCGCATCATCTTCTGGCACTCGACCTGGGCGAGGTAAATGACCTCGCCGCGGTCGAGAATGCCGAGATTCACCGTCTCACCCGACTGCTCCATCATGCGCCGCATATAGGGGCGGGCAATCGTGACGATGTCGCGCGAGCGCACGAAGACCGACCCGACCCGGAAGGCCTGGACGCCGATGGCCCAGGCGGAGCGCTCATTGTCGAACCGGACATAGCGTTCGTTCTGGAGAGTGGTCAGCAGGCGGTGGGCGGTGGAATTCGGCAGACCGACCTCCTGGGCAACTTCGCTCAACGACAGGCCCTGAGGGTGGTATGACAGCGCATTCAGCAGCTTGAGCGCCCGGCTCAGCGACTGCACCTGCCCTGATGCCCGCAAGAGCTCCTTGCTGGGCACGCGAACTTCCGATTGACGTTCGTGGCTCTCGCCACGGGATCTCTGACTGGGATTCTCGAGCATGCGCAAGGGAGTCCTCGAGTTGTTTCGCCCTGATAAGCCAGGTTGAAGCGTTCCGCAATGCGGTTGGTTATCGCGACACGCGGAAAGGACATGCATAGCAAACCCCCTCCAACCGGCCCTCCTCTCGCCCAGGAGATCGCTATCGAAAGTGGAAAGTGCAAGAGGGGCAGCGACATCAAGTTTCTGCGATGCCGCATCATGCTCCAACCCGCGGTTTAACCGATGTTTCACCAAGCTGGTAAGCGGCGCGTTAAGCGTCGCCAATTACGCTTGCCCCATCGACGTCTTGAATTCGAGGGGTTGGCCGTTGACCGGGCAGTCTGACAGGGATGCCGGCCAGGAAGCCGCGCTGCTTGCCCTGTTCGTAAGGAACCAGAGCAAGGTGGCCCTGGCGCTGCCGGTAATGGCGGCACTCTTCGCGCTGTCCAACCTCGTTTGGGCGCGCTGGGATGCGGCGGTGATCTGGCTTGCCTGCGCCCTCGGCGCCCAGGGGGTGCAGCTGTCGCTCTGCCGCTATTACGAGAGCTCCGACAACCGGCTGAGCCGATCGGGCGAATGGGTCGGCATGCTCGCTGCATCCGAGCTGCTGTTCGCCTCGTCCTGGTCGCTGCCGCTGTTCCTGTTCTGGAGCCCGGGCAACGAGCTGCAGCATATCTACCTGATCGCGACCTTGATGACCGTGGTGGCCATCCGCATCATGATCGCCAACAACTTCCTGCCGGTGGTGCTGGCCGGAACGGGGTTCATCACCATCGCCATCCTGATCCGGTGCCTCACCGTCCATGGCCCGCTCTATGTGGCGCTGGCGGCGATGGCGGTGATGACGGCGGTGTTCTTCATCCAGCTGGCACGTCGGCTGGAAGAGACGGCGCGCGACATCCTCGCCTACCGCTCGCAGCGCGAGAGGCTGATCGCCGAGCTCGAGCGGGCGCGCGACCAGGCGGAGCGCGACCGCAAGCGGGCGGAAGAGGCGAGCCGGGCCAAATCGCGGTTCCTCGCCACCATGAGCCATGAGCTCAGGACGCCGCTCAACGCCATCATGGGTTTCTCGGAGATCCTCAGCCACGAGATGATGGGGCCGCATGCGGTGACCGCCTACAAGCACTACTCGGCCGACATCCACAACTCGGGCCATTACCTGCTGAGCCTGATCGACGACATTCTCGATCTGTCGCGCATCGAGGCGGGCCGCCAGGAGCTTGCCGAGGAGCCGGTCGATCTTGCGGCCGTGGGAAGCGCATGCGCCAAGCTGCTTCGGGCCAAGGCCGATGAGCGCGGCCAGTCGCTGTCGTTCGACATCCCACAGGATGGCCCGCGGCTGATCGGCGACCGCCGGGCACTCGGCCAGATCCTGTTCAATCTGGTGTCGAACGCCATCAAGTTCACCCCGCCCGAGGGGAAGATCGCAGTGAGCGCGGCGCTCGACGACGGTGAGCGGCTGGTCCTTTCCGTGCGGGATTCAGGTCCGGGAATTCCCTCCCACGAGCTCGATGCCGCCCTCGCCGCCTTTGCCCGCGGCTCGCTGGCGACGCGGCGGGCGATCGAAGGCGCCGGCCTCGGCCTGCCGATCGTCAAAGGACTGGTCAAGCTTCATGAAGGGGAGCTGATGATCCGCTCGGTCGCCGGCCATGGCACGGTCGCCTCGGCGATCTTCCCGCGGCGGCGCGTCCTCACCGGGCCGGCGCCGGGCGGGGCCGATCCTCTGGCCGTCGCCAGCGAAAGCCAGCGCCGGCTGATCGCCCTCACGGCGTGAGCTGATCGGGGCCGGCGCCATCATTCCGACCGCTGACCCCAGCCTCGGCAAAGCTTGCCATTCCATTGTGAAGATCGAGGGCGGCCTTTACCGTGGCGTAGGCGAGCACCGCGCCCGATCCCTCGCCAAGGCGCATGCCGAGATCGAGGAGCGGCGTCTTGTCGAGCTTCGCCAAAAGCCGGCGATGGGCCGGCTCGGCCGAGCAATGGCCGGCCAGGCAATGGTCGAGGGCGCCGGGTTGCAGGACCTCGAGAACCGCGGCGGCGGCGGTGACGACATAGCCATCGAGGATCACCGGGATGCGGGTGAGGCGGGCGGCGAGAATGGCGCCGGCCATGGCGGCAAGCTCGCGCCCGCCCAGCCGGCGCAGAACCTCCAGCGGATCGCCCAGATGATCGCGGTGCAGCGCGAGGCCGCGGCGCACTGCCTCGGCTTTGCGCGCAAGGCCCGCGGCATCGACGCCGGTCCCCGGCCCGACCCAGTCGGCGGGGTCGCCGCCGAACAGGGCGCAGGACACCGCCGCGGCCACCGTGGTGTTGCCGATGCCCATCTCGCCGAGACAGAGAAGATCGATGCCCTCGGCGATGGCCTCCATGCCGAAGATCGCGGTGCCGACGCATTCGGCTTCATCGAGCGCCGCATCCTCGGTGAAATCGCGGGTCGGCAGATCGAGGGCCAGCTCATAGACCTTGAGGCCGACGCCGAAGGAAGTGCAAAGCTGGTTGACCGCCGCGCCGCCGGCACGAAAGTTCGCCACCATCTGGGCGGTGACTGCCTGCGGATAGGCGGCCACCCCCTGCTGCACCACCCCGTGATTTCCAGCGAACACGGCAGCGAGCGGCCGATCGATGCGGGGCGGATGACGACCCTGCCAGCCGGCAATGAACACGGCGATTTCCTCGAGGCGGCCCAGCGCGCCGGGCGGCTTGGTGAGCGTCAGGTCGCGGCGGCGGGCGGCGGCGGCCGCAGCCTCGTCGAATTGCGGCAGATCGTCGAGCAGGCGACGCAGCTCGGCGAAGGTGAGGCGGGGATCGGGATTCATCGGGAGCCTTGGCTAACGGCAGGGAACTGGCTAATAGCGCCTGCCCGGCTGCGATGAAAGAGAGGAGCGATGGCGATCTCGACCCGCGAATGGACCGTCGCACTTGCCGAAAGGGTGCGCGACCTGCAATCGGCGCTCGCCTTTGCGACGCGGCTGCCATTGCCACCCACCGCTCCTTCGCCGCCGCTGGTCAGGGCGCTCAGAATGCTGCCGCTGGTCGGGGCGATCGTCGGGACCTTCGCCGCGCTGGTCTTCGTGCTGGCCACTGCCATCGGGCTTCAGCCGGCGCTTGCGGCAGTGGTCGCGCTCGCCTTTCAGGCGTGGATCACCGGGGCCTTGCATGAGGATGGTCTCGCCGACTTTGCCGATGGCATTGGCGGCGGCAGCAGCCGCGAGCGCAAGCTCGCGATCATGCGGGACAGCCGGGTCGGAACCTTCGGCGCGCTGACCCTTCTGTTCGTGGTGCTCGGCAAGGTGCTGGCGCTCGGCGAGATCGGAACGGCGTCGAACGCGCTCGCCGTCCTGGCACTGATCACCGCCGGGGTGGTCTCCCGCATGGCGCCGGTGCTGCTCTTGCATCGACTGCCGCCGGCGCGACTCGAAGGCCTGTCATACCGGGTCGGCTGTCCCGACAAGGAGACGGCGACCGAGGCCGCCGTTTACGCGCTGGCCATCACCGGCCTGCTCGGCCTGGCAATCGGCGATGCAGGAACGCTGCTCCTCGTCCTGATCGGCGCGGTGATCGGCTATTGGGCGGTCGAGGCAGTGTCGCGGCGCCAGCTTGGCGGGCAGACCGGCGATGCGGCGGGAGCGGCGCAGCAGGTCGTCGAGCTTGCAGTTCTCCTGGCCTTCGCCGCGGGAAATCCTTGATCGGGTCAGCTTCCCTTGGTCAATCCATGCAACAGACGCGAGCCGGATCCTGAAAAAGTGAATGCCGCAAACTGACGCGCGACTGCCGCATTCGGCACTGTTGCGATTCACCGGCGCACACAATATGCGTGAGAGCAGGAAGATTCGCGGTGATGGATTCGCCTTTCATGACAGTTTACAGCCGGATCGATATCGAGACGCCCTGCGTCAAGGTCTGCGTGCTGGACCCGGATTCCGGCTATTGCATCGGCTGTGGCAGGACACGCAGCGAGATTGCCGGCTGGCTCGACATGACCGATTCATTGCGCCGTGATATCATGGCGGGATTACCGCAACGGGTCGACTCGCTCACCCGTGCCAAGCGCCGTCGCGGCGGGGCACGGGCGCGGCGCGGCGAAGGCCTCTGAACAAAGCGAACCATGCTTCCTCGACCCCGCAGCGACCTCAAGTCCAATACTTTCGACTATGAATCTCTTCCTCTGGTGAAGCCGACCGGCTTTCGCGAGTACGACGCCCGCTGGCTCTATGAGAAAGAGATCAATCTCTATGGCGTGCAGGCCCTCGGTCTCGGCCTTGGAACCTATATCCAGCGGCGGGGCGTCAGGCCGCATATCGTGACCGGGCATGACTACCGGTCCTATTCGATGGCGATCAAGCAGGCGCTCACTGTCGGCCTGATGGCGTCGGGCTGCACCGTCTACGACATCGGCCTGGCGATGTCGCCGATGGCCTATTTCGCGCAATTCGCGGTCGATGTGCCGGGGGTGGCGATGGTCACGGCATCGCACAACGACAATGGCTGGACCGGGGTGAAGATGGGCTGCGACCGGCCGCTCACCTTCGGGCCCGAGGAGATGACGGCGCTCAAGGAGATCGTCCTCGGGGGAGCCTCCGAGACGCGCCCGGGCGGCGGTCTCGTTCATGTCGAGTCGATCGGCGAGCGCTATCTCGCAGCACTTGCCCGCGACGGCAGGATCAACCGGCGCCTCAAAGTGGTGGTCGCCTGCGGCAATGGCACGGCGGGCGCGTTTGCGCCGCGGCTGATGAGCGCAATCGGCTGCGAGGTGGTGCCGCTCGATTGCGAGCTCGACTACACCTTCCCGCGCTACAATCCCAATCCCGAAGACCTCAAGATGCTGCATGCCATCGCCGAGAAGGTGCGCGACAGCGGCGCCGATGTCGGCTTCGGCTTCGATGGCGATGGCGATCGCTGCGGCGTGGTCGACAATGAGGGCAACGAGATCTTCGCCGACAAGGTCGGGGTGATGCTGGCGCGCGACATGTCCAGCCTGCAGCAGGGCGCGCATTTCGTCGCCGATGTCAAATCGACCGGATTGTTCGCGACCGATCCGGTGCTCAAGGCCAATGGGGCGGTGACCGACTATTGGAAGACCGGCCATTCCTACATGAAGCGGCGCACCAATGAGCTCGGCGCGATTGCAGGCTTCGAGAAGTCGGGCCATTTCTTCCTGAGGCCGCCCTTCGGGCTTGGCTATGATGACGGCCTGGCCTCGGCGGTGGCGGTGCTGCGCATGCTCGACCGGGCGGGCGGCGAGTCGCTGGCCGAGCTCTATCGCGCGCTGCCGACCACCTGGGCATCGCCGACGATGGCGCCACATTGTCCCGACGAGAAGAAATATGGCGTGGTCGACCGGGTCATCGCGCATTTTTCCAAGCTGTTCGAGACGGGCGGCATGCTCGCCGGCCAGAAGATCGCCGGCGTCGTCACCGTCAACGGCATCAGGATCACCCTCGCCGACGGCACATGGGGGCTGGTGCGGGCCTCATCCAACAAGCCGGAGCTGGTCGTGGTGTGCGAAAGCCCGGTGTCGGAAGCGCAGATGCGGGCGATGTTCCACGTCATCGACGCCCATCTGAAGACCTATCCGGAAGTCGGCGAATACAATCAGAAGATCTAAGCCGCCTCGCGGCTGATCCTGGTGCAGGACTCGAGGGCGCGCAGAACGAGCGTGGCGTCGGCGTTCGGGCGATGCGCCGATTGCGACAGCACCCGGCGGAACTGCCGCCCGCCCGGCTCGCCGTGAAAGATCCCGAGGAGATGGCGGGTCATGGTCTGAAGCGGAACGCCTGAAGCGAGCCGCTCCTCGACATAGGAGAGATAGCGCAAGAGCGCCGCCTCGCGCGAGGCCACCGGGTTGGCGCGGCCAAAGATCAGACGGTCGACATCGGCGAGCAGCCAGGGCCGCTCATAGGCAGCACGTCCGAGCATCACGCCGTCGACATGACGGAGATGGCCGACCGCCTCGTCCAGCGACCGGATGCCGCCGTTGAGGATGATGCCGAGATCGGGCCGTGCCTGCTTCAGCCGATAGACGCGGTGGTAATCGAGCGGCGGCACCTCGCGGTTCTGCTTGGGCGACAGGCCCTTGAGCCAGGCCTTGCGGGCATGGACGATGACGGTCCGGCAGCCGGCTTCGGCGATCGCCGCGACGAAGGCGGAGAGCGCCTCCTCGCTGTCCTGCTCGTCGATGCCGATGCGGCATTTGACGGTGACCGGCACCGACACGGCCGACCGCATGGCCTCGACGCAGGCGGCGACGCGCCGGGGCTCGGCCATC
>JBIOYR010000043.1:0-17668 GCA_044870245.1 Aestuariivirgaceae bacterium
ATTTCATTACCGACCGCCTCAAGGAGCGCGGCATTTCAGTGTCGCGGCTTGCCCATGGCGTCCCGGTCGGCGGCGAACTCGATTATCTCGACGAGGGCACTCTGATCGCCGCCATGCGGGCCCGCCGTCCATTCTGAGACAACCTTCGATCAAGTTCATCGGGCGATCATGGCCCGGAGGTTGCTGAACCCCTTTCAAGGATTCTTGCGGCATGTCCCGAATCGGGACACGCCAAGACCTGAGGAAGGGGTTTGGAAATGGGTAAGCTTTTGGCCCGGCTCGGCCGGTTTGGCAAAAACGATTGCGCCGCGGTGGGGCTGCTGTTCGGGGTGTCGGTCGTTCCGTTCATGTTGGCCGCCGGGGTCGCTCTCGACTACAGCCGGGCGCTCGATCTCAAGACGGAGATGCAGGCGGCGCTCGATGCCGGCGCGCTGGCGGCGGCGGCGTCACGGAGCCTGAGCGACGGCGAGCGGATCACTCTGGCCAGAGCCACCTTCACCTCAAATTTCAGTAGCCGCTTCGGGGTCGAGCCGGTGCCGACGGTGACCCTGGTCGACGGCACCGTCAGCGCGAGTGTCGAGGCCGCGCTACCAACCACCTTCATGAAGCTCGCCGGCATCAACACGATGGACGTCGGGGCGAAAGTCCAGATCGGCGTTCCCGGGCAGAAGGATGCCGAAATCGCGCTGGTGCTCGACTATTCCGATTCGATGAATGACCCACCGGTCGGCGGCGGCCGGGTGAAATATCTCGCGATGCGCGATGCGGCGATGGGGATGGTCAACGCTCTGACGACGGGCGAGGGAGGCAAGCATGTGAAATTCGGATTGGTGCCATTCTCGCACCATGTGCGGACGAGCCTGCCAGGATCGATGGTGGTCGGCGGGAAGCCGGGAACGACCCGGACCGGCTGCACCCAAGACCGCAAATATCCATACAATCTCTCGGTCGAGACGCCGGATCCGAAGAATGACGACAGCAAGTGGGGACAGGCCATTCACCCAAAATACAAGGACCGGACCTGCGGGCTCTTTGTTCCGAACGGGCTACTGCTCAAACCGCTGTCGAGCGATCATGACGCGGCCAAACGTCAGCTCCAGGCAATGCAGCCCACCGGCATGACCCACATCGCGCTCGGTTTCGAGTTCGGCTGGCATGTGCTGTCGTCCAACGCACCGTTCACCGAGGGCGTGTCGGAGAGCAATGGGAAGACGGTGAAGGTGCTGGTCCTCCTGACGGACGGCAACCAGACGGAGCAGGCTTTCGGACCCGACGGCAGCGAGACGGAGGAGGATGGCGAGCGCAACCTGGAACAGCTGTGCCGCAACGCCAAAGAGGCGGGGATCACGGTTGCAACGGTGGCCTTCGATCTGGACGAAGGTCCCTCGACCGTCGAAAGGCTGCGCGATTGCGCCTCGGACCCCTCGAAGCTGTTCTTCGATGTCAAGGGCGGCGCGGACTTGGCTGCGGCATTCGACGGAATCAGGTCGAAGGTTCAGGAGGCGATCTTCATCGCGAAGTAAGCCCGGCAATAGCCGCCTGGCGCAGTGCGGTGATGTTGGCGGCATAGGCGCCGGGACCGCCTTTGAAGACGGCCGAACCGGCGACCAGCACATCGGCCCCGTGCGAGGCAACCTCGCCGGCGTTGTCGGGGGAGAGACCGCCATCGACCTCGAGATGGATCGGACGGCTGCCGATCAGCTCGCGAACGCGCGCGATCTTGTGGATCATGGCGGGGATGAAGGGCTGGCCGCCAAAGCCCGGATTGACCGTCATGATCAGAACGAGATCGATCTGATCCAGCAGGTAATCGAGCATGCTGTCGGGGGTAGAGGGATTGAGCGATACGCCGGCGCGCTTGCCGAAGGAACGGACCATCTGCAGCGAGCGGTCGAGATGCGGGCCGGCCTCGGCATGGATGGTGATGATGTCGGCGCCGGCGCGAGCGAATGCCTCGATATAGGGGTCGACAGGGGCGATCATCAAATGGACGTCGATGACCTTCCTGGTCAATGGCCGGATGCCCTCGACGATGAGCGGGCCGAAGGTGATGTTCGGCACGAAATGCCCGTCCATGACATCGACATGGATGAAGTCGCCGCCGGCGGCATCGATAGCGCGCACCTCATCGGCGAGGTGCATGAGATCGGCCGACAGGATCGACGGCGCAATCAGGATCGGACGGGGCATGCCCGCTCAGCCCAGCTTCGCCATGGCGGCCGTCGTGTCGCACATGCGGTTGGAGAAGCCCCATTCATTGTCGTACCAGGCCAGCACGCGCACCAAATTGCCATCCATCACCTTGGTCTGATCGACGGCAAAGGTCGCCGAATGGGGATCATGATTGAAGTCGATCGAAACATTGGGCTGGTCGGTGGTGGTGACGATGCCCTTGAAGGCGCCGGCCGCCGCCTTGCGCACCGCGGCATTGATCTCCTCGACCGAGGTGGCGCGCCTGGCGACCGCCTTGAGATCGATGACCGAAACATTCGGCGTTGGGACTCGGATCGACACGCCGTCGAGCTTGCCTTTGAGCTCGGGCAGAACCAGTCCCACTGCCTTGGCGGCGCCGGTCGAGGTGGGGATCATCGAAAGGGCGGCGGCGCGTGCCCGATAAAGATCCTTGTGCATGGTGTCGAGAGTCGGCTGGTCGCCGGTATAGGCATGGATGGTGGTCATGAAGCCTTTCTCGATGCCGACGGCGTCATGGATGATCTTGGCCACCGGCGCCAGGCAGTTGGTGGTGCAGGAGGCATTCGAGACAACCTTGTGGGACGGCTCGAGCTTGTCCTGGTTGACCCCATAGACCACGGTGAGGTCGGCGCCGTCGGCCGGTGCCGAGACGAGGACGCGGCGGGCCCCGGCCTGAAGGTGAGCCGCAGCCTTTTCCTTCGTGGTGAAGAGACCGGTGCATTCCAGCGCGATCTCGACGCCGAGCTCGCGATGCGGCAGCTCGCCCGGATTGCGGACCGCGGTGACGCGGATCTTGCGCCCCTGAACCACCAGCGAATCGCCATCGACGGCGACTTCGGCAGGAAACCGGCCATGAACCGAGTCGAACCGCAGGAGATGAGCATTGGTCTCGGCTGGGCCGAGATCGTTGATGGCGACGACGTCGATGTCCTCGCGGCCGCTCTCGACGATGGCGCGAAGAATGTTGCGCCCGATCCGCCCAAACCCATTGATCGCCACCCTCACAGCCATCCGTTCCTCCTTGATGCAAATCGGCAGGTGCCTGACGTCAGACCGTATATAATTTTTATCCTGAGCGGCGCCAACATTCCCCGCTCATTTATTGGCGGCAATCGCCTGCTGAATGTCGCGTTCGCGCCGGCGTTCCGCTCGGAACATGAGAATTCCGGCAATCAGGACGCCTATCGCCACCACGGCCACAATCAGCGTGCCTAAGGCATTGATGTCCGGGGTGACCCCAAGCTTGATCTTCCCCCAGATATAGATCGGCAGGGTGGTGGTGCCGGGGCCATTGGTGAAATTGGTGATCACCACATCATCGAGCGACAGGGTGAAGGCGAGCAGCCAGCCCGAGATCATCGCCGGTGCGATCAGCGGCAGGGTGACGTCGAAGAGCACCTGCAACGGCTTCGAGCCCAGGTCCATGGCGGCCTCCTCGAGCGACTGGTCCATGGAAACGAGGCGGGAGCGGACCACGACGGCGACATAGGACATGGAGAAGGTGGTGTGGGCGATGGTCACGGTGGTCACGTCTCGGCCATTCGGCCAGCCGATCAGCTGTTCCATATAGACGAAGAGCAGAAGCATCGAGAGGCCAGTGATGACCTCCGGCATGATGAGGGGTGCCGAGACCAGCCCGGAAAACAGCGTGCGACCGCTGAAGCGACGAAAGCGGGCGAGCGCCATGCCGGCCATGGTGCCGAAAATCGTTGCCAGGGTGGCGCTGATCAGGGCGATCTTGAGCGACAGGAGCGCAGCAGCGATGACCTGGTCGTTGGCGAGGAGGCGCCCGTACCATTCGGTCGAGAACCCGCCCCACACCGTCGCCAGCCGCGACTTGTTGAAGGAGAAAAAGATCATCGAGAAAATCGGAATGTAGAAGAAGGCGTAGCCGAAGAGCAGCCAGCTCAAGAGGAAGATGGAGCGTTGCTTCACTGTCCCGCTCCTCAGGCGACGTCGGCACGCGACTGGTAGTGATTGTAGATCATGATCGGCACGACGAGCATCAACAGCAGCGCGACGGCAATGGCCGATGCGACCGGCCAGTCGCGGTTGAGGCTGAACTCGTCATTGATCACCCGCCCGATCATCGGGCTGTCGGCGCGGCCCATCAACGAGGGAATGACAAGCTCGCCGGTGGCCGGAATGAAGACCAGCATTGAGCCGGCAATGATGCCCGGTATCGACAAGGGCAAGGTGATGTCCTTGAACACTTCCAATGGCCGCGAGCCGAGGTCCATGGCAGCCTCGTTGAGGGTGACGTCGAGGCGCTCGAGAGTGGCATAGAGCGGCAGCACCATGAAGGGCAGGTAGCTGTAGGTGATTCCGAGGATGACCGCGAAATCGGTGTTCATCATCGGAATCGCGTTCAACGGCGGTCCGAAATTGAAACTGTGATTGTAGAGCCAGGTCAGTCCCTGATTGAACCAGCTGTTGTTCGACAGGAGGCCCATCCAGGCATAGACGCGCAGCAGGAACGAGGTCCAGAAGGGCAGGATGACCAGAAGAAGCAGAAGGTTGCGCGTCGAGCCGCGGGACCTGGCGATGGCAAGCGCCATCGGATAGCCGATCAAGAGGCAGAAGAACGTCGAGATGCTCGCATAGATCAGCGAGTTGAGGTAGCCGCCGATATAGAGCGAGTCAGACGCAATGAGCCGATAATTATCCAGGCTGCCATAGGGCCATTCGGCAGCGAACTCGACCGGCGGCTGGGCAATCGTCGCCTGGCCGAGGCTGATCGCGAATATGATCAGGAAGGGCAGCAGGAAGAAGAGCAGCAGCCAGAGGAACGGAGTCGCAATGATGGTGTCGCGCCAGGCCTTCCGGTCGAGCCATTGGCGGAAGCCGCGGCCGACGGGCGCATCCTCGGACGCCCGCGCCACGGGAACGCTGTCGGACGCCGCGATTCCGGCCATCGCCTACTCCGTCAACAGAATGGCCGCCTGCGGCTCGAAGGACAACCAAACCTCGTCCTCCCAGGCCACCCTTTCGCTCTCGCCTCCGCGGCGGTCATTGACGCGATTGACCCTGAGGATGGCGCCTGAGTCGAGCTGGACACGGTAGAGGGAGTCCTTGCCGAAATAGCCGAGGTCGAGGACCTTGCCGCGAAAGGCATTGACGCTGGTCGCGGGCCTGGTGCGCTCGATCTGGATCTTCTCGGGCCTGACGGCAACGGCGACCTGAGCTCCCCGGGCAACGCCATCGACGGTCTGGACCACGAGGCGGCCGCCGCATTCCGGCGCATCGACCACCGCGAGATCATGCTCGATGTCCTCGACATTTCCTTCGAACTGGTTGATCGAGCCGATGAAGTCGGCCACGAAGCGCGAGCAGGGGAACTCATAGACGTTGGTCGGCGTGCCGGTCTGGCGGATCTTTCCGCGATCCATGACGGCGATGCGGCTCGCCAGGATCATCGCCTCCTCCTGGTCGTGGGTGACGACGATGAAAGTAATGCCAAGCTTGTGCTGGATATTCATCAATTCGAATTGGGTCGCCTCGCGCAGCTTCTTGTCGAGCGCACCGAGGGGCTCGTCGAGCAGCAGGATCTTGGGCTGCTTGGCAAGGGCGCGCGCCAGCGCCACGCGCTGGCGCTGACCGCCAGACAACTGATGGGGCTTGCGCCCGCCATAGCCTACGAGCTGCACCAGATCGAGCATCTCGGCGACGCGGGCGCGGCGCTCAGCCGCCGTCATCGGTTCATGCTTGAGTCCATAGCCGATGTTCTGCTCGACCGTCATATGGGGAAACAGAGCATAAGACTGGAACATCATGTTGACGGGCCGCTCATAGGGCGGAACGCCGGACATGTCTTCGCCATCGATCATGATGCGCCCGGTGGTCGGCTGCTCGAAGCCGGCAAGCATCCGCAGAAGCGTGGTCTTGCCACAGCCGGAACCGCCGAGGAGAGCGAACAGCTCTCCCCGGTCGATAGCAAGGGTGATGTCGTCGACTGCCGTGAAGTCCCCGAAGCGCTTCGTCACGCGCTCGATGCTCACATAGGGCTGAGGCGTGCTGTCGCTCATCGGCGGTCACCCGGTCTTGATCTTTGTCCAGGCCCGGGTTCTCGCTCTTTCGAGCTTGTTCGATGGAGATTTCGGCGTCCACAGCTTGGCTTTGATCTCAGCAGTCGGGAAAACCGCCGGATCGTCGAGCACCGTCTTGTCGGTGAATTGCTTGCCCGGAATATTGGCATGCGCGTAATTGGTGAAATTCGAGCATTTGGCAATGACCTCGGGGTCGAGGAGATAGTTGATGAACTTGTAGGCGTTGTCGAGATGCGGGGCGTCCTTGGTGATGCACCACAGGTCGAACCAGGCCGGGGCGCCGCTGTCGGGCACGTAATATGCGAGGTTCAGCTCGACACCCGCCTCCTTGGCGCGGTTCCTGGCCGTGGCATAGTCGCCGGACCAGTTGTTGACGACGCAGACTTCCTTGTTGGGCAACGCGTTCAGATAGTTCGAGGCATCGAAGGTCTTGATATATTTCCGAACCGGCTTGAATGCCGCGACCACGGCGTCGAAATCGGCCGTGTTGGTGGTATCGGGATCCTTGCCGAGATATTTCAGTACCATCGGGATGACGTCGCTCGGACTTTCGAGAACGCTGATGCCGCAGTCGGCGAGCTTGGAGGCGAATTCAGGTTTCATCAGAATGTCGAGCGAAGAGAGCGGTGCCTTGTCGCCCAGACGCTCCTTCACCATGTCGAGATTGTAGGTGATCCCGACGGTTCCCCACATGTACGGCACACCATAGTCGTTGCCGGGGTCCCAGCCCGAGACGATCTTCAGGATCTCGGGATCGAGATTCTTCCAATTGGGCAGCTTCGATTTGTCGAGCTTCTGGTAGACGCCGGCCTCGACGAAGCGCGGCAAGTTCTGGCCGGATTGGAGGACCACATCGTAGCCGGTCTTGCCGGCCAGGAGCTTCGCCTCGGCGGATTCGGTCGAGTCATAGGTGTCGTAGACGACCTTGATGCCGGTGGCTTTCTGGAAATCGTCGAGGGTGGTCTCACCGATATAGTCGGTCCAATTGTAGACATGGACGGTTTCTTCAGCCCGCGCCGCTCTTACCAGAAACGGGGTGGCCAGGGCGGCTCCGCCTGCTTTCAGCGCCGCGCGCCGGTCAAGAACACTCATACGCACCTCTCTCTTGCGCGTTGTTCAGCTTCGCGAGTTTGGGAGCTTTTTCGCCCTTGTTCAACGATCAGTTTGTGCCGATGACCCCGTCAAGGCCACGCTTGAGGAGACCGCGAGCAATGATCAGGCGCTGGATTTCGCTGGTTCCCTCCCAGATCCGGTCTACGCGGAGCTCGCGCAGGAATCGCTCGGCGACGTTCTCCCGCATATAGCCGCGGCCGCCGAAAATCTGGACGACCCGGTCGGCGACGCGCCAGGCCATCTCGCTCGCATTGAGCTTGGCGAGCGCGCAACGGGCGTGGAGTTCCTTCACGTCAAGGCCGCAATCATGGGCGGCGGCGGCCTCGCGGGTCACCAGCCTTGCGGCATGAAGCTCCAGCGCGCTGTCGGCGAGCATGGCCTGGATCAACTGAAATTCGGCGATCGGCTGGCCCGAAACGACCCGGACCTTCGCGAAATCGAGAGCTGCCTCGATAAGCCGCTCGGCGGCACCGCAGCAGCGGGCGGCAATCATCAGGCGCTCGCGACGGAACCACGCCTGGGTGAAGGTCATGCCATCGCCTTCCGCACCGATGCGGTCCTTGACGGGGATCCGTACCTGCTCGAATCCAATCACCGGATGATGGTGGTTGTAGGTGTGGGCATAGGGCGGTGAGCGGACGACGCGCAGTCCCTCGGCGCTTACCGGGCAGAAGAAAAGGCCATGTGCGCCAGCATTCGGGCCGTCGCCGAGCCGTGCCTGGACGATCACGGTGTCCGCCAGATTGAAGCTGGTGACGTGCCATTTCTCGCCCGACAGCAGGTAGTGGTCACCCTCGCGGGTGGCGGTGGTGGCGATGTCGGAGGGGTCGGAGCCGGCATGCTCCTCGGTGATGGCGTAGCAGACATGGCGCTCGCCGCGCATCATGGGCAGGGCGTAGCGGTCGATCTGGTCGGCGTCGAATGCCTGGAACATCCAGGCCTGGGCCTCGGGAAAGCACCAGGAGAGCGCGTTGGTGACGCGGCCGAGCTGCTCGGAGATGGCCACCTGGGTCAAGATTGTCAGGCCGAGCCCGCCGAATTGACGGGGCGCGTCGGTGCGCGAGAGACCAAGCTTCAGAGCGAGTTGCTCGTGGCGCTCGGCCACGCCATCCGGCAGCCTCCCGTCATTCAGCTCGGCATGTTCCTCGTAGGGCACGAGCTCGCAGTCGACAAAGGAACGAACGCGGCGCGCCCACGCAGCCGCTTCGGGCGGCAGGGCGTAGGGGGAGCCGCTCGAGACCGCGGCGCCTTCGGTCATTCGGCCACCTTGGCGCCTTTCGCGGTGAAGTGTTGGGGAAAGAAAGCAGCGAGGCAGGCAAAAATGGTCTTCATGCCTTCCTCACGGGTGATCGGCGACTGCATGGTCATCATGTCGAGCCAGATGCCCTCCATCATGGCTTCGACCCCGCGAGCGATGAGTGCAGCATCATAGCGGTACTGGCCCTCGCTGATGATCTCGCCGACCATGCGGGTGATCGTCTCTTGATACTCCTCGTCATTGGCGCTGCAATGATCGAGATAGGTCGGGCGGCTCTGTGCCTCGGCCCAGAAGGCGCACCAGGCGGCAAGCTTGCGCTGGGTGCAGACGACCTCGTTGAAATCCGCCGACAGAATGGCCTCGAGCCGCTCGGCAGGGCACTTGCCCGCCATGGCCAGGGCGCTGCGCCAATTGGTGCGGTATTCAGCGGCCAAGGCGCGTAGCGTCTCCACCAGCAGCTTCTCCTTGCTCTCGAAATGGAAATTGACGATGCCGCCAGACAGGCCGGCGGTCTTGGCGACGTCGGCGAGAGTGGTGGCGGCATAGCCGCGGCGGGCCAAGGTATCGATCGTCGCCTCGATCAGCTGCTGCCGGCGAACCTCCTTCGAGGCTTTTCGCGGTCCGGTTGAGAGGGGAACGAGATTGTCCGTCATTGGCAGATCCTTCAACCATCAGATTGCCTGTTTTGATTGACCATTCAATCAAAATCGATCTATAAAGCTGTTGATTGAATGCTCATTCAAAATATCCAGAGGTTTTACGATGCCGCGTTCGCTTATCCGTTCCAATGCTCATTTCAAGAAAGCCGTCAACCGATTGCCGCTCGGGGTGGCGTCGAATTTTCGTTACTGGGGCGATGATCGCACGATCTATGTGGCGCGTGGCAAGGGCGGGCGCATCTTCGATGTCGATGGCAATGGTTACGTCGATTACCGCCTCGGTTACGGCCCGGCGATTCTTGGCTATGCCGATCCACGGATCGACGAGGCGGCGCGCCGCGGCATGGAGATCGGGGGCGTCTTTGCCCTGTCGACGACCCGCGAACTGGCGGTCGCAGAGCGCATAGCGAGCATGGTTCCGACGGCCGAGCTGGTGCGATTCTCCAATTCAGGGACGGAGGCGGTGATGGCGGGCCTGCGGCTGGCGCGTGCGGTCACCGGCAAGGAAAGCTATGTGCTCATCGAGGGCAGCTATCATGGGCTGTTCGACGCCGCCCTGTGGATGAAGGACCTCGCCAATTGGGATCCTCGCACGAATGCCGAACCGGTCACCGTGCCGTACAGCCAGGGGGTGCCGCGGGTCACTGGCGAGCTGGTGCATCTCACGCCGATGAACGATGCGCAGCGACTCGAGGATCTGTTGAAACGGCACCATCACGCGATTTCGGCGATGTTGATCGAGCCGATCATGGGAAATTGCTGCGGCATCTCGGCGACCCCCGAATTTCTAAAGGCGGCGCGGGCATTGTGCAGCCGCTACGGCGTGCTGCTGTTCATCGACGAGGTCAAGTCAGGCTTCCGGGTGGCGCGCGGCGGCGTGCAGGAACTCTATGGCGTCGATGCCGATATCTGCACCTTCGCCAAAGCAATGGCCAATGGCTATCCGATCGCCGTGGTGGCCGGTCGCGAGGAGGTCATGCGAAGATTCGGACGCGGCGTGGCGCATGGCGGCACCTACACCGCGCATTCGGTGTCGCTGGCGGCCGCCGAGGCCTGTCTCGGCATTCTTGACGACACCGACGCGCTTGAAACAATCGCAACATGCGGCAAGCGGCTGAAGGCGGGAATGGCGCGGATCCTCGACGAACGCGGAATCATCCACTCCTTCTCGGGCCATTCCTCGATGTTCGGCCTGTTCTTCGCGCCGGCACCGCCCATCGACTACCGCGCCTGGAAGCGGTCCGACCATCGGTTCTACGACGCGCTGGCGCGCCAGCTCCACGAGCTTGGCGTCATCTGCGAGCCGGATTCACGAGAACCTTGGTTCCTGTGCGAGGCGCATGCCCGCGACAACTGTCTCGAAGACACTCTCACCGCGTTCGAAAAGGCGGTCGATCTCACCTTGCGCAGCGTCGAGCCCAATCGTTTTCACGCAATGGCGGCAGAGTAGGACGGTCAAACGCCTTCTCCCCGTCATGCAGAGAGAAGGCGTTGCAGCCCGATTTTACGAATAGCTCTCCGAATCGCTTAGGCGCCGCCACCACCGCCGCCACCACCGCCGCCGCCGGCATTGCCGCCGCCGAGCCCGGTGGAAATTCTGGTAAAGACACTGTTGAGGTTGGTGCTCAATCCTGGGAGCACCGTAACGAGCACCAGAGCAATAAAGGCTGCGATCAACCCATATTCGATCGCTGTCACACCCGACTCGTTCTTGTGCAGCCGAACCAACTTGTCCATTGGAAGATCCCCTAATTGGTGAACTGACGAGCTCCTGTCGTCGCCAGATTCACTAACCTATCGCGCGCAACCTGTAATCGAAATAACAACGCATTGGTGAATCAAAGGTTGCGGTACTGAATTGCACAACTTGTCCGGTGCTCCGGTCTCGCGCTAAGGTCCGCCGCTCCCTCCAGCCATTCAAATGAGGCCATTGATGACCACCAACGTCCGCGTGAACGCCGGTCGCCTTTGGTCGTCGCTGATGGAAATGGCGGCGATCGGCGCTACGGCGAAGGGCGGGGTGCGGCGGATCGGTCTGTCGGATGAGGATCGACAGGGGCGCGACCTGTTTCGCCGCTGGTGCGACCGGCAGGGCTATGCCGTGCGGATCGATCCTTGCGGCAATATGTTTGCCCGTCGCGCCGGGACGGAGAGTGGCCTCGCGCCGGTCGTGATCGGGAGCCATCTCGACAGTCAGCCAACCGGCGGCAAGTTCGACGGGGCGTTCGGGGTGCTGGCGGCGCTCGAGGCGATGCGCACCCTCGATGATCTCGGCGTGACGACCCGCCGCCCGATCGAGATCGTCAACTGGACGAATGAGGAAGGCGCGGTGTTCCGCCCGATGCTCGGGTCGGAGGTGTTCACCGGCGCGCTGCCGCTCGAAACGGCCTATCAGCTGCGCGATCCCGCGGGGGAAACGCTGGAGTCGCGGCTCAGGGCGATCGGATATCGAGGCGAGAGGGCGCTCGATCCAGATGACGTGCATTGCTATTTCGAGGCTCATATCGAGCAGGGCCCCATTCTCGAGATCGAGCGCAAGACGATCGGCGTGGTGACAGGCGGCATCGGGCTCATGTGGTACAGGGTGAAGATCGTCGGCGTCGAGGCCCATGCCGGACCGACGCCGATGAACGTCCGGCGCGACGCGCTGATGGCGGCGGCGGAGGTGGCGCTCGCCGTGCGCGAAATCGCCAGGGCGCATGGCGGCGGGCGAGGAACTGTCGGCTGTCTTACGCCCTATCCGTCATCGCCGAACGTCATTCCCGGCCTTGTCGAGATGACCGTCGATCTGCGCCACGAAAATGCTGGCGAGCTCACGCGCATGGACTCGGCGTTTCGCGCCGTGGTGGCGACCGTGGCGCAGGAGAACAAGCTTGCAAGCGAGGTCGACCTCACTGTCGAGAGCCCGCCGATACCGTTCAATCCGGTGCTCGTCGGCTTCGTGCGCGATGCAGCCGAGTCGCTCGGGTTCAGCCATCTCGACATCGTCTCTGGTGCCGGTCATGACGCATTCCACATGGCGCGCCGCGTGCCGACCTCGATGATCTTCATTCCTTGCGAGAATGGCATCAGCCACAACGAGTCCGAGAATGCCACCCAATTCGATTGCGAGGCCGGGTGCAATGTGCTCCTTCAGGCCGCACTTCGGGCAGCCAACGCAGCGAGCGAACTCTGAATGGGCCGAAACCCCCTTTATCAACCCGTTGATGCGTCGGTGACGCCGCGCTTTGCCGGCATCGCCACATTCATGCGTACGGCCCGCCGCGACATTGAGGCCGATCTCGATATCGCGCTGGTGGGCGTGCCCTTCGACATCGGCGTCAATTATCGCGCCGGGGCGCGGCAAGGCCCGGCCGCGGTGCGGGAAGCCTCGCGGCTCATTCGTCGGGTGCACCCGACCAGCGGCATCTCTCCCTATGACATTTGCAATGTGGCGGATGTGGGCGATGCACCGGTCAATCCGCTCGATTTTCAGCGATCGCTCGAAATGATCCAGGAGTTCTACCTCGCGATCGATGCGGTCGGCGCCACGCCGATCACCATTGGCGGCGACCATACTGTTCCCTTGCCGATACTTCGGGCGATCGCAAGGCAGAGGCCGGTCGGGATCGTCCAGATCGATGCCCATGCCGACACGCTGGACACGCTGGCCGGAACCAGGGTCAATCACGCGACGACCTTCCGGCGCGCGGTGGAGGAAGGGCTGATCGACCCGAAGCGAGTGATTCAGATCGGACTGCGCGGCAGCCGGTTCTCGCCGGACGACATCGCCTGGGGGCTCGAGAAGGGTTTCACCTGCGTCACCTTCGATGCCTATGAGGAAATGGGGCGGCGCGCCGTCACCGAGCTGATCGCAAAGGTGGTCGGGAACCAGCCGCTTTATATCAGCATCGACATTGACGGGCTCGACCCGGCGCATGCCATCGGCACTGGCGTTCCGGAAATCGGTGGCCTGAGCCCCCGCGACGTCCAGATGATCCTCCGTTGTCTCCAAGGGTGCGACATTGTCGGGGCGGATATTTGCGAGGTGGCGCCGTGCTTTGACCCCACGGGCATCACGGCGATCACGGCGGCCAATCTGATGTGGGAGCTGCTCTGCATCACGGCCGACAGCCACGTCCGCCGGCGTCGTCAAGGGTGAATGTTAAAACAGTGGATAACTTTCGTATGACGATTAGCGCCGTGGCTTCTGCGTGGCAGATTCGCCGGAACGCGCAGATTTCAACAATCGCCTCATAAGCGCGGGGAGGGATGGGATGGCGGAATGGCCCTTGCCACTGTTCACCTATGATCCGGAAATGTTGAAGCGTCTGTGCATGCTGTTCCAGGAGGTCTGGGCAGAGCATCAGGGCAAGATCGGGTCGAGACAGAGCGGCGACGATGTCAGGGAACTGAGGAACAAGGTGGCGGCGCGCATTCTGCGCGAGACCGAGGCGGGAGATTTCAACCCGGCGCGGATCAAGGAACGGGCGCTGGCAGGACTGTAGATTTGAGCGGGCGAGGTCGTCTCCGTCACCCGCGTCAGTGGCGGAGGCGACACGCCGCCTGGCTTGCTGTTCACCGCGCGGTGGGGCAAAGTGTGCGACGTCTGGTCGCAAGCCGCCGATGGGGAAAGTCGCAAAGATCTTCCCTCCGTACAAAGGCATCAACAAAAGGCCTGGGCGGTTTGGCGACCTGGTCAGTGTCGCAGGGAGGAACAGAAATGACAGTTGCGCGCCGTCCGCAGCGAGTTGCGGTGCTTGCTTCCATGGTTGTTGCCGGCCTCTTGTCGGGTGTTGCGACGGTTGTCGCGGCGGGGCCGGAGATCGTTTCCGGACCGAGTGCCGATCCGCAATGCTTCGTCCCGTGGTCGGAGAGCATCAAGTTCTTCAAGTTCCCGGCCAAGCAGGGTCCGTACCGCATTGCGCTGGCCAACGGCTATATTGCCAACACCTGGCGCATCCAGATGATCAAGACGGCCAAGGCGTATGCCGGGCAGCCGGATGTCGCGGCCAAGATCAAGGAGTTCAAGGTTGTCTCGACCGGCGAGGACGTGGCGGCGCAAATCTCGGCAATCAACAATTTCATCGATGCCGGCTATGACGCGATCGTCGTCAATGCGCAGAACCCCAAGGCTTTCGCGCCGGTGATCAAACGCGCCAAGGACGCCGGCGTGGTGCTGGTGGCTTTCGACAACATCCTCGACACGGAAGATGCGATCAACGTGAATGTCGATCAGAAGGGGCTCGGCGTGCTGTGGGCCAACTGGCTGATCAAGAACGTGTCGAATGGCGGCAAGGTCCTCGAGGTGCGAGGGGTCGAGGGAACATCGGTCGATCGCGATCGGCATGACGGCATTCACGAGACCCTGAACGCCTCGGGCAAGAAATGGGACGTCGTCGAGGTGATGGGAAAGTGGGATGACCCGACGGCGCAGAAGGTCACGGCAGATGCCATTGCCGTGCACAAGAAGTTCGACGGCATCACCGGCCAAGGCGGCGACACCGGGATCGTCCAGGCGATGATCGACGCCAAGCATCCCTTCGTGCCGTTCGGCGGCGAGACCGAGAACGGTTTCCGCAAATTCTGCGCCAAGCATTCGGGCGACGGACTCAAATGCTCGTCGGCCGGCACCGGCCCGGCACAGGTCGCGGTGGCGATCAAGACGGCGATCGCCGCTCTCGAAGGCCAGGTCGTGCCGCAGTCGGTGAAGCTGCCGCTTGCCATCGTGGAAGATCCCAATTTCAAGGAGAACCAGGACTACTATCCCGATCAGTCGGATAATTTCTTCGTGGGAAATTCCTTCCCGACTTGCGGCATCAATTTCACCGCCCAGGAAATCATGGGCCAGAGCGAGGCCAATCAGTAGGCCTGAGCCGCGACGGCGACGAGAACCATCAGCGTTGTCGTCGCCGGCTTCATCCGAGGATGCGATGGAGGCGCTCGCCACCCCGCTTTTCCGCATGGAAGGCATCTCGAAGCGCTATGGCGGCGTCAATGCGCTGAGAGATGCATCGCTTGCGGTCGAGGCCGGACGCATTCACGCGATCCTCGGCGAGAACGGCGCAGGAAAGTCGACGCTCATCAAGATCATTGCCGGAGTGACCGCCGCCGATTCCGGACGCATGATGCTCGATGAGCGCGAGGTCACATTCGCATCGCCGGCGCAGGCCAGCCGGGCCGGAATCGCCTGCGTCTTCCAGGAATTGTCGCTCATTCCCGATCTGACGGTTGCCGACAACATCTTCATCAGCGATCCGCCACGGCGGTTCGGCCTGATCGATCGCGGCGAGCAGCGACGCAAGGCGGAGGCGGTCTTGGCGCGGGCGGGGGCAGGCGACATTCATCCGATGGCGCAGGTCCGCGACCTGCCTCTGTCGCGTCGGCAGCTGGTCGAGATCGCCAAGGCGCTGGCCCGCAATCCGCGCATATTGATCCTTGACGAGGCCACCTCGGCGCTGACGCAAGGCGATGTCACCAAGGTCTTCGATGTCCTGAAAAGGTTGCGGAAAGAGGGCCTGGCGCTCCTCTACATCTCGCATCGCATGCAGGAGATCGCCGAACTGGCCGATGTCTGCACGGTGTTCCGCAATGGCCGCAATGTGGCGACCTATGAAGCAGGCGCCAAGAGCGACAATGAGGTCGTCGAGCTGATGATCGGCCGCGAATACCGGCATGTTTTTCCGCCGAAGCCGGCGCCAGTCCCGGCTGAACGGACACCGGTGCTCGAGGTCAAAGGCCTGAGCTGGAGCGACCGCCTCAGGGACATCTCGTTCAGCGTGCAGGCGGGCGAAGTGGTGGGGCTCGGGGGACTCGACGGCCAGGGCCAGCGCGAGCTGCTGCTTGCCTTGTTCGGGGTGTTGCGCGGCGTCTCCGGCGAGCTGCGGACCGACGGCAAGAAGGTTGCCGTGGCGGGGCCAGGCGACGCCAAGGCGCCGCAGATCGGGATGGCGCTCATCCCGGAGGACCGGAAGACCGAGGGGCTGATGCTGCCGATGTCGGTGCGCGACAATCTCTCCTTCGCGGCGCTTCAGCGGATCTCGAGGGCGGGAATGATCGATTTTGCCGCGGAACGCCACCTTATTGCGGAGATGATCGCGCTGCTGGCGATCCGCTCCTCTTCGAATGACCAGCCCGTCAGCTCGCTTTCGGGCGGCAACCAGCAGAAGGTGGTGATTGCCAAATGGCTGATGGTCAGCCCACGGATCATCCTGCTCAACGATCCCACACGCGGCATCGATGTCGGTACCAAGCAGGAGCTGTACAAGCTGCTGCGGCGGCTGGCCGAGAGCGGGGTCGCCATCGTTTTCTATTCGACCGACTATGACGAGCTGATCAATTGCTGCAACCGTGTGCTCGTGCTGTTCGATGGTGCGGTGATCAGGGAACTGGAAGGGGAGGGGATCACCGACCGGGCGCTGGTCGCAAGCGCCTTGTCGATCGGCGCCGATGGCGACGCGAAAACAAGGGGAGCGAGGTGAAGGACTGGCGCTTTCTGATCCGCGAGCAGCGCGGCACATTGATTGCCGTGGCACTGTTCGTGATCATGTTCACCATCTATGTGACCAATCATCCCGCCGGCTTCACGCTCAACGTCGTCACCACGGCGTCAAACAAGGGCGTGCTCCTGGCCTTCGTCGCAATGGCACAGACACTGGTGGTGGTCACGGCCGGCATCGATCTGTCGCTCGGCATGATCTTCGTGCTGACGAACTGCCTCGCCTCCTCATTGGTTTCGGGATCGGCGCTGGAAACCGCGTTCGGTGTCGTCGCGGTGCTGGCTGCCGGGCTTGCCTGCGGAATGATCAATGGCCTCATCGTCATCTATGGCAGGCTGCAGCCGATCGTCACAACCATCGCCACGGGGGCCATCTATTTCGGAATCGCGCTGCTGCTGCGACCGGTTCCCGGTGGCGAGGTCAATCAGGATCTCGCCGATGCGCTGACCGGCAAGCTGTTCGACCGCGTCCCGGCGAGCCTGGTCGTGCTTCTCGCTGTCGTGCTGGTGATCTGGATTCCGTTTCGGCGCTCGCTGACGGGACGCGCCGCCTATGCCACGGGCTCATCGGAGGCTGCCGCCTACATGTCGGGCGTTCCCATTCGCCGGGCACGCTTCGTCGCCTACAGCCTCGCTGGTCTGCTGGCGGGGATCGGCGGCCTGTTCCTGACCTTTTTCACCTATTCTGGCGAAGCATCCGCTGCCAGCGGCAACACCTACACGCTCTACTCGATAGCTGCGGTGGTGCTTGGCGGCGTGTCGCTGTTCGGCGGCGTCGGAAGCGCCATCGGGGCGATCTTCGGCGCCTTCGTCTTCCGCACCATCGGCGATCTGTTGTTCGTGTTCGATTTCGATCCGCTCTGGCAGCCCTTGTTTCTCGGAGTCGTACTGCTGATCTCGGTCTGCCTCGGCTCCTTCCGCC
>JBIOYR010000044.1:0-3683 GCA_044870245.1 Aestuariivirgaceae bacterium
GTTGCGAGCAGCCGATCGATCGCCTGCGACAGCTTTTCCGCCGCCGCATGGGAATCCTCATACATGGCCTGCGCGATGGCGGAATAAGTCTTGATCACCTCTCCGGCACCCTGTGCCTGGGCGGCAAGCGGGCAGAGGACAAGCCAAGCAGCGGCCGTGACGGCAGAGCGGATCTTCGTCGTCATGCAACATCTCCAACAATCTGGTTGTCGCCGAATTACTGGAAATCAAAGGCCTAATCAATCCTGACTGCTTTAGTCGGAATTGAGAATCGTTCCAAAGGACGGGGCGGTTTATGGCATTGTCTGAAGACTCGCCCCTTCACCTCCCGGGATAGCCGATGTCCGACGCTCCAGCTTTGAACTCGACCCGCCACCCCATTTCCACGGTCTTGATCGTCCATGCCACGCCTGATGATTTCCGGACCGCGCTGGAGGAGAAGTACCCGTCAATCCGCTTCCATTGGCTGACCTCCGATGACCGCGACATCGCGCCGCTGCTCGAGGAGACCCGGCCCGACGCCGTGTTCTCCATCGTCACTGCCACATTCCGCGGACCGGCCCACCGTCAGGCCGCGAACCATCCCTCCGTCCAATGGGTCCATTGCGGCGGATCGGGCTATGAGCACCTGCTACCGCTCGACTTGAACCGGGTCGTGCTGACCAATTGCGTCGGCGTGCTGGCGCCCTTTCTCGCCGAGACCGTCATCGCCGGCATGCTCTCGCTCAACAGCCGTCTCGTTCGATATCACCTTCAGCAGGCCAAGCGTCTCTGGGTGCCTCACAGCTTCCGCCCGATCCAGGGTCAGACGCTGCTGATCCTCGGGCTCGGTGCGATCGGCAAGAGCGTTGCTCATATCGCCAAGGCATTGGGCATGCGCGTCCTCGCCACCGCCCGCTCGACCGACCAGGCTCATCCCGATGTCGACGAGCTGCATTCCCATGCTCGCTTCCGCGAGCTCCTGCCGCGCGCCGACGTCGTGTCGGTGCATTGGCGCCACACCGCCGATACCGAGGGCCTGATCGACCGCGAGGTGCTCGAGGCCCTCCCCGCCCATGCTCTCTTCATCAACACCGCCCGCGGCGCCATCGTCAACGAGACCGATCTCGTCGATGTGCTGCAGAGCGGTCATCTCGGTGGCGCCTATCTCGATGTCTTCGCGACCGAGCCGCTCAGCCCCGAAAGCCCGCTTTGGAGCATCGAAAGAGTGCTGATCTCGCCGCACGCCTCGGACAATGTCGTGGACTGGACCCAGCGCTTCGCAAGAATGTTCGCCGACAACCTCGATCGGTGGATGAGCGGTGCCCCGCTCGTGAATATCGTCCGATTTTGATACAACTCCAGTTAAATCCTAGATTTAGCCTTTGAACGTCTTTAAAGTAACAGGTCCAAACTTGTTCGCGTCATGAAGGAGTAAAATCATGGCGAAGTTGCTCAAGAGCACGACGCTTGCAGTGGCAGTATTTGGCTTGGGCCTGTTCATGACTGCTCCGAGCGAGGCTGCCACGCTGCCTGTCGGCAAGACGATGATGGCGGTGACCACCTCATCGGCTGATGCCCCGATCAATGTCGGTGGCTGGTATGGTGGCTATGGTTGGAATGGCGGCGGTTGCTGGCGCCCGGCCTGCGGCTGGGGCCATCGGCGCTGGGGCTATGGCTATGCCGGTTATGGTTATCGCCGGCCCTATCCCTATTACAACTACGCCTACTCTTATGCGCCCCCGGTGGTCGCCGTTCCGGTCATCCCGGTCGTGCCTGTGGTTCCCTATGTGCCGCCCGTCTATGGCGGCGTGCCGTATGGCGGTGTGCCGTATGGCGGCGGCTATGGCGGCGGCTATGGCGGATTCGGCATCGGCTACTAGCGCGATGATGCGAGGCAGTAGGCAAATAGGCAGTAGGCAGTAGGAAGAGCTCCACTCACTGCCTAATGCCTACTGCCTAATGCCTCCGCATGATCAGATCGGCGCCGCGCTCGCCGATCATGATTGCCGGCGCATTGGTGTTGCCGCTTGGAATGTCCGGCATGACCGAGGCATCGACGATCCGCAGATTGTCGATGCCGCGGACTCTGAGCTGCCGATCGGTGACCGCCAGCGGATCGTCATCGGCACCCATGCGGCACGTGCCGACCGGGTGATAGCCCGACAACGCTGCCTCGGCGATTCCTTGAAGGCCTTCGCCCTCGCTCGCTTTGGAGAGGATCTCGGCGCTGCGGAACGGATCGAGGGCCCGCGCCGATGCGATGTCGCGCGCGATCCTCACCCCCTCGAGAAGGTCGCGCCGATCCTGATCCTCGGCGAGATAGTTCGGCTCGATCACCGGATGATCGGCCGGATCGCTCGACCGCAAGGTGATCGATCCATGGCTCATCGGCCGCATCAGGCTGATGTCGAGCTGGAACCCGGCCGTCGCCAATTTCCGCTGCGTCGGGTCCTCGATGAGGCACATCGAGGTGAAGAACAGTTGCAGCTGCGGAAAATCCTCTGCACCGCGCAAGGTCACGAAGCCGCCGGTGCTCCAGAACGGGGCGGCCGCCGGACCGCTGCGGGTGAGAAGATAGCGCAGGCCGATCAAGGCTGCCCGGTCGAGCCGCTGATAGCGGTCGAAGGTCAGCTCGGCGCGCCGGCAACCATAGCGGATGGCGACCTGGATGTGGTCCTTGAGGCCTTTGCCGACGCCTGGAAGGTCGTGCTTCACCGCAATGCCGAGGCTCTCGAGATGCGCGGCCGGACCGATGCCCGACAGCATCAGCAGCTGCGGCGTCGCGATCGCGCCCATCGCCACGATCACCTCGCGCGACGCCGTGATCGCCCTAGTCCCGAGCTTGTCGCGGATGACCGCGCCCGTTGCCCGGCCGTTCTCGACGACGACGCCGAGCGCGGTGCTGTGGGTCATGATCCCGAGATTGCGCCGCCCCGCAGCCGGCCGGAGAAACGCATAGGCCGCATCGATGCGCCGGCCGTTGTGGACATTGACGTCATAGGTGCCGAAGCCTGTCTGGGTCGCGCCGTTGAAATCATCGTTGAGCGCAAACCCGCGCTCGACGGCTGCCGCGAGAAAGGCATCGTCGAGCGGCCCATGATTGCCGGCCCGGCTCGTCCTGAGCGGCCCGTCCGCCGAATGAAACGGCCCGGCGCCACGCCAGCTCCCCTCCGACTTCTTGAAATAGGGCAGCACGTCGGCGAACGACCAGCCGGCAAGACCGGCGTCGGCCCAGCGATCATAGTCGCGGGAATTGCCGCGAATATAGACCATGCCGTTGATCGTCGAGGAACCGCCGAGACCCCGGCCGCGCGGCCAATAGATGCGCCGCCCCTTGAGCGCCGCCTGCGGCTCGGTGCGGTACATCCAGTCGTGCTGCGGCCGGCCGAACGCGTAACCATTCGCCGCCGGCATCGCCACCAGCAGGCTGTTGCTGCGGCCGCCGGCCTCGACCAGCAGGACATCGGCGGTGGGATCGGCGCTCAGCCGGTTGGCCAGCACCGCCCCGGCCGACCCCGCGCCGAGAATGAGATAGTCGCAACCGATGGTCATCCGCTCACGCTCCCTGGGCGTCCAACCTTAGAGGCAAGACTCAATTCAGTCGCCAGTCGACTCTCCCCGCGCCAGCGGGGAGAGGGTGGTGCGAAGCACCGGGTGAGCGGACTTTCATTTTCTCCCCTCCGCCAAGGATTGCCGCCCCT
>JBIOYR010000045.1:0-4997 GCA_044870245.1 Aestuariivirgaceae bacterium
CCAGTCGCTGTCGCTGCTCTGGTACTTCGCCGGCCGGCCGGCGCCCGACGCCCGGGCGGAGGTCGCAGTGTGACCGCCGATCTGCTACTGGCCGAGGTCACCCGCGGCGGCTTTGTCGAGAGCCGCCATGAGGGTGCCTTTGCCATTGTCGGACCGGGCGGCGCGATGGTTCGTGCGGGCGGCGATATCGATCGGCCGATCTACCCGCGATCGGCCATCAAGGCGATGCAATGCCTGGCCGTGATCGAAAGCGGCGCAGCGGAGCGATTCGGCTTCGATGATGCCGAGATTGCGCTGGCCTGCGCCTCGCATGGCGGCGAGCCCGCCCATGTCGACACGGCCCGCGCCATGCTGGTCAAGCTGTCGCTCGAAGAGGACGCTCTCGAATGCGGCGCCCACTGGCCCTCCGAGTCGCGCGCCGCCCGCGATCTCGCCAAGCGGGGAGACGCGCCAAGCCAGCTCCACAACAATTGCTCGGGCAAGCATGCCGGCATGCTGGCGGCGTCGCTGGCGCTCGGCCTTCCCCATCGCGGCTATGTCGATCCCTCTCATCCGCTGCAGCGGCGGATCGCGGCGACTCTCGGCGCGCTGACCGGTTCCGACCTTGCCCATGCGCCATGCGGCATCGATGGCTGCTCGGTACCGACCTGGGCGCTTCCCCTCAAGAATTGGGCGCGGGGCTTCCAGCGCTTCGCCTCGGGCGAGGGTCTCGCGCCGGAGCGCTCCGCGGCGGCGCAACGGATCATCATGGCGGTCGGGGCCAATCCCTTCATGGTCGCCGGTTCGAAGCGGTTCTGCACCGATCTCATGCGGGCCGTGCCAAGGGCTTTCGTCAAGACCGGGGCGGAGGGCGTGTTCTGCGCTGCCGTGCCCCATGCCGGCATGGGGCTCGCCCTCAAATGCCGTGACGGCGCGAGCCGTGCCGCCGAGACCGCCATGGCCGGCCTGCTCGCCGGGCTCGATGTGTGGACCGAGGACGAGCGCCTGAAGCTCCTCGGATTCACCCGAGTGAAGATCAGGAACTGGCGCAACCTCGAAACCGGCGAGATCCGCGCCTTGGTTTAAGGCAGTAGCCAGTAGGCAAGAGCTCGATTCACTGCTTAATGCTCAACGCCCATTGCCTTTTCAGATCAATGGCTTACGCCCGCAACCGCGCCGCCCAGGCGGTGATCAGCCTGTCGCCGATCATGCCGATGAAGGCGATGCACAGCCCGGCGACGATGCCCTTGCCGGCATCGGCCTTGGCCAGCGCCTTGAACACTTCCTGGCCGAGATCGCGGGTGCCGATCATCGCGCAGATGATGATCATGCTGAGCGACATCAGGATGGTCTGGTTGATCCCGAGCAGGATCTCCGGCATTGCCACCGGCAGCTCGACCCGGAAGAACAGCTGCGTGCCCGTGCATCCGGAGACCCGCCCTGCCTCGATCAGCTCCTGCGGCACCTGGCGCAGGCCATGCTCGGTGTAGCGGATCGCCGGCACGATTGCGAAGGCGACCGTGGCGATCACCGCGGTGACGTCGCCGACCCGGAACAGCATCACCACCGGAATGATGAAGCAGAAGGACGGGATGGTCTGCAGCGTGTCGATGATCGGCAGGATGATGCCGGCGACCCGCTGGTTCTTGGCTGCCAGCACCCCGATCGGAATGCCGATGATCGCCGCGATCAGCGCCGCAACGCCGCACAGATAGACCGTGGCCATGGTCTGGACCCACAGGCCGGTGGCAGCGCAGAAGGTGGTGAGCACCGCCACCAGCAGCGCCAGCCTGAAGCCGCCGAGCCGCCAGCCGGCATAGGCCAGCATGCCCATCACCGCGAACCATGGCAGGCCCTCGAACAGCGCCCGCAGCGGATTCAGCACATGCAGCAGGAAGCCCGTGCGAAAGATCTCGAGCGCATCGAAGTAGTTGACCGTGATCCAGTCGATCACTGCCTTCCACCACGGCGCGGTCGAGAAGGTGATGACACCCGGCACCTTGCCGAGGGCCGGCCATGCCAGGCTGAGCAAGGTGGTGACGATGACCACGGATGCGGCGAGGACCAGATGGCGCGACGGTGCCGCGCTGCTGCTCCGCGACTCGGCCGCCGCCGCCTGGCTCATCCGGTCGAGCACGATCGCCACGACCACGATGGCGAGCCCCGCCTCCATCGCCTGGCCGACGGCGAGCCTTCTCAGCGCCAGCAGCACGTCATAGCCAAGCCCGCCGGCGCCGATCATCGAGGAGATGATGACCATGTTGAGGGCGAGCATGATCACCTGGTTGATCCCGATCATCAGTGACGGCTTGGCCGAGGGGATCAGCACCCGCCATAGCTTCTGCCATGCCGTGCAGCCCACCATGTCGGCGAAATCCTTGATGTCGGGCGTGACCTTGCGCAGGCCGAGCATGGTCGCGCGCACCATTGGCGGCGTCGCGAAAAGCCCCGTCGCCAGCAGCGCCGACACCGGGCTGATGCCGAACAGCAGCAGCATCGGGATGAGATAGGCGAAGGTCGGGATGGTCTGCATCAGATCGAGCGCCGGCGTGATGATCAGCCGGTCGGCCCGCGGCGACAAATAGCCGACAATGCCGGCCAGAATGCCGACGATCACGCAAAGCGGCACGCACACCACGATCAGCGCCAATGTCAGCATGGCGCTGTCCCATTGTCGGAATACCGCGATATAGAGGAAGCCCAGGCCGCCGATCAGCGCCATCCGGACGCCGCCAAGCGCATGACCGACGATCGCCGCCGCGACGATGATGCCGAGCCATGACAGCCGTGGCAGCTCGAGCGTGCCCTCGCCGATCGGCAGCTTCAGCCCCTTGGCGAGAAGCCCGGTTGCGAGATCGAGCGGCACCGCCATGATGGCGGCGAATCCCCGCGTCAGTCCGGAGATTGCGAGCTTGAGCCATAGAAAGAAGGCGCTGATCCACGCCGCCGCCGGGATTTCCGCCCATGCCGGATAATCGGCAGCGGCCGGGATGAGCCGGCTTACCATGGTCACCGCGATCAGCACCGCAAGAGCCGCCCCGAGCGACAGGATCAAGCTGGCTGGGCTAGGCGTTGACGAGGCGCTTTCGCCGAGCGTCGTCACCGTCATGGGACGCTCTCCGCCCGGTCGCGGTCGGCCAGAAGATCGATCACCGCCTCGCGCGTCACCTCCCCGATGATTCGCCCGTCGTCGATCACCGCGAAGGGCCGGCTGTCGGCGACGATCGCCGCGGCAAAGCTCGCGACCTTGGCCGTGGCGGCGATGCTGCCGCTATGCAGCGCACCGGCCACGACCGGGCGCATCAGGGTCGCCGCCGTCATGACCTTGGCACGGTTCACATGGCGGGTGAACGCCGCGACATAGTCGGTGGCGGGCCTGAGCACCAGCTCCTCCGGGGTCGCAATCTGGATCACCGAACCGTCCTTCATGATGGCGATCCGGTCAGCCAGCCGGATCGCCTCGTCGAAATCATGGGTGATGAACACCATGGTCTTTTTGAGCACGCTCTGGAGGCGGATCAATTCGTCCTGCATCTCGCGGCGGATCAGCGGATCGAGCGCCGAGAACGGCTCGTCGAGGAACCAGATCTCCGGCTCGACCGCCAGCGACCGGGCAATGCCGACCCGCTGCTGCTGGCCGCCGGAAAGCTCGCGCGGGTAATAGCGCTCGCGCCCCTTGAGCCCGACCAGCTCGATGAGCTCGCGGGCCCGCGCCTCGCGCCGTGCCCTGCCGACACCTTGAACCGCCAGCGGGAAGGCGATGTTGCCGAGCACGGTGAGATGCGGCAGCAGGGCGAAATGCTGGAATACCATGCTCATCTTGTGACGGCGGATGTCGATGAGCTCGGCGGCGCTCGCCTTCAGGAGATCGCGCCCATCAAGCATGACCCTGCCATAGCTCGGCTCGATCAGCCGCGACAGGCATCGCACCAGTGTCGACTTGCCCGACCCCGACAACCCCATGACGATGAAAATCTCGCCCTCATGCACCGCGAGGTTGACGTCGCGCACCGCCCCGATCAGCTGCAGCTCGGCGAGCTTGGCCTCGTCGGCCCGCCCGCCCTGCGCTGCGATGAAGTGATCGGCTCCCGAGCCATAGAGCTTCCACAGCTGCGAGCAGGCGAGCTTCACCTTCCGGTCAAGGGCGCGGGGCGGGTCGAGCCGCCCGGCGCCTTGGTCGTTCACTTTGCCCACGCCCTCCAGGTCGCCTCATTGTCGGCGATCCATTTCGCAGCCACGTCCTCCATCGACTTGCCCTCGAGATCCACCTGGCCGGACATCGCGTTGAGCTCCTTGGTGTCGACCTCATAGGCTTTGGCCACCTTGTAGGCGATTGGCCACTTGTCCTTCATGCCGGCCCAGGAATATTTCCAGATCTCGCCCGACGGCTTGCCGCAGTCATAGGCCTTGCTCGGATTGGTTCCCCATTTCGGGTCGGTGTAGCAGGCCGGCTCGTGCTTCGGGAACTCGATCCATTCGCCCTGATATTTCGCCGGCGCCCAATGCGGCGAGTAGATCCACAGAATGATCGGCGCCTTGCGCTGATAGGCGGAATCAAGCTCGGCGAACATCGCCGCGTCGGTGCCGGCATGCACCACTGTGAACGGCAGCTCGAGCGCCTCGACCCGCTCGTCGTCGAAGCCCTCCCAGGTCACCGGGCCGCCGAGATAACGCCCTTTCGGTGCAGTTTCGGGCGTCGAGAACGCTTCGGCGCATTTGGGGTCCTTGAGCGCTTCCCAATTGGGCAGGCCGGGGCACTTCTCCTTCATATAGAGCGGATACCACCATTCTTCCTTGGCCTTGGGACCGAGCTTGCCCAGCCGCTCGGTCTGCTTGGTCTGGTCGGACGCCTTCATCGCCTCGCCGGCGGTGGTGTCCCAAAATTCCATCCCGACCGTGAGGTCGCCGTTGGTGAGGCCGGTGGTGAGGCTCGAAAGGTAGTCGGCGGTCGGATATTCGACGGTGTAGCCGAGTTTCTCCAGGACGCCGCCCAGGATCTTGGCGTTGAGATTGACGCT
>JBIOYR010000046.1:0-25899 GCA_044870245.1 Aestuariivirgaceae bacterium
CGGCCGAGCCGTTAGTTCGAGTCGTCTGGCGTTGTGAAAAGGGAGAGGGCTCAGCCCATGAAAACCATCAGATTGGCCACTGCGATTGCCACCATCTGCCTCCTCGCACCGGCGACCGTGCTAGGACAGGCCCTGCCGCCCGAGATCGAGAAGAGCAAGGTGGTGCGCGTCGCCCTCAACACCGGCTACCCGCCTCTCGAGATGAAGGATCCCAAAACCAACGAGATCATCGGTTTCGACATCGATCTTGCCGCCGCCATGGCCAAGGTGCTCGGCGTCAAGATCGAGTATCTGGACGGCGCCTTCGAGAACATGACGCCAGCACTGCAGTCGGGCCGGGTCGACATGATCATGAGCGGCTTTTACGACGTGCCGAAGCGCCGCCCGATGTTCACCTTCATCGACTATCTCAAGGCAGGCGCCCAGTATTACACGCTGACCAGCCTGAAGGAGCTCGAGAAGCTCACCGATCTGTGCGGCAAGACCGTCACCACGACCCGTGGCACCAGCTACCCCGACACGATCAAGGCGTGGAGCGAGAAGAACTGCGTCGCTGCCGGGAAGGAGCCGATCACCGTCATGGTCGATACCGACCTCGGCCAGCAACTGACCAATCTCAAGACCGGACGAGCGGCCGCGGCCGTTCAGGGGCTCGAGGCGGTGCCGACCATCATCCAGACCGAACCAGGGGTCTATCGCGCATTTGGCGAGCCCTTCTCGTCGACCCTGATGGGAATGGCCTTTCCGGGCAGTGGCGACAACACGCTCAGGGATGCCTTCGCCTTCGCGCTGAAGAAGGTGATCGCCGATGGGACCTATGACGAGCTGATCAAGAAGTGGAAGCTCGACCTCAGCTCGTACAAGGACGTCACTTTCGACGCCGGGCCGACCCCTTAAGCAGCGGGTCAACGTGATCCATGGAGGAAGTCGACGTCGCACGCCTGCGCCACCTGCGTCCCCGCCATTATGGCCGGATGACGGCGGTTGTCGTCACTCTCGTCCTGCTCGCGCTCCTTGTCGATGCCTTCGCCCGAGGCAAGATCGACTGGTCGACGACCCGTGAATATCTGTTCTGGCCGACGATCCTCCAGGGTCTCGTCAACACCATCTGGGTGTCGATCGCCTGCATGGCGATCGGCATCATCATCGGCGTCGTGTGCGCGGTAGCGCGCGGCTCGCCCAATCCGGTGCTCAAGAGCGCCGCCCTGTTCTATGCCTGGTTCTTCCGCGGCACGCCGGTCATCCTGCAGCTGCTGATCTGGTTCAATCTGGCGCTGGTGTTTCCCCGGATCGGCATACCCGGCCTTTTCGATTTCCGCACAGTCGACGTCATCACGCCGGCGGTGGCAACGCTTCTCGGCCTCGGCCTCAACGAGGGAGCCTATGTTTCCGAGATCGTCCGCGCCGGGTTGCTCTCGGTCGATCGCGGCCAGTATGAGGCATCGAAGTCGATCGGCATGTCCTATTGGCTGTCGCTGCGCCGAATCATCCTGCCGCAAGCGATGCGGGTCGTGGTGCCGCCCCTCGGCAACGAATTCATCGCCCTCCTCAAGATCACCTCGCTCGCCAGCATCATCGGCTTCAGCGACATCCTGAGAAACGCTCAGGACATCTACTACACCAATGCGAAGGTCATCGAGCTGCTGATGGTCGCCGCCTTCTGGTATCTGATCGTGGTTTCGGTCCTGTCGGTGTTCCAGGCGATGCTGGAGAACCGCTTCGGGCGAGGCTTCGCCTCGAGCGCGACGCGATGAAGCCGCTGGTGTCGGCCGTTCGCGTCGGCAAATCCTTCGGATCGGTGAAGGCGCTCGAAGATGTCAGCCTCGATGTGATGCCGACCGAGGTGGTCTGCGTCATCGGCCCATCGGGGTCGGGCAAGACTACGTTCCTGCGCTGCATCAACCAGCTCGAGAGGATCGATGCGGGCGCCATCTGGCTCGATGGCGAACTGACAGGCTACCGGATCGTCGGCGATGCGCTGCATCCGTTGAACGAGGCCGAAATCGCAAGGCAGAGGCGGATCACCGGCATGGTGTTCCAACGGTTCAACCTGTTTCCTCACATGACGGCGCTGCAGAATGTGACAGAAGGTCCGATCCAAGTTCTGAAGAAGCCGCCACAAGAAGCGCGTGCCACCGCCATGGCGTTGCTGGAACGCGTCGGGCTGGCGCATAAGGCGAATGTCTATCCGGCCGAGCTGTCGGGCGGGCAACAGCAGCGCGTCGCCATTGCGCGGTCGCTGGCGATGCAGCCGAAGCTCATGCTGTTCGATGAGCCGACGTCGGCCCTCGATGCCGAGCTGGTGGGCGAGGTGCTCGGCGTGATGCGCGACCTGGCACAGACCGGGATGACGATGATCGTCGTCACCCATGAGCTCGGTTTCGCGCGCGAAGTCAGCGACCGCGTGGTATTCATGGACGAGGGCCGCGTGGTCGAGATCGATGCGCCGGAGCGGCTGATGAAGGAGCCCCGCGAGGTCCGGACGCGCAATTTCCTGAAGGCGGTGCTGTCGCGGTCCTAGCGAGGTGGACAATGAACGATTCCGAGAGCAAGTGGAAATATGACGGTGTCCGGGTGATCCCGGCAGGATCGCTCGACAGCAACACGGCCCAGACCCCAGGCATGGACCGGCGGGCGGCGATCACCTATGCGCGGACCGGCGCACAGAAGCTCTGGGCCGGAACGGTGACCATCCATGCCAACGCCAAGACCGGTGCCCATCATCACGGACCGCTCGAGAGCGTCATCTATGTGGTTCGTGGAAAGGCCCGGATGCGATGGGGCGAGCGGTTGGAGTTCGTGGCCGAAGCCGGTCCTGGGGATTTCATCTATGTCCCGCCCTATGTGCCTCACCAGGAGATCAACGCCAGCCGCGACGAGATCCTCGAATGCGTCCTGGTCCGCAGCGACGGCGAGGCAGTCGTGGTCAATCTCGATATCGAGCCGGTCGAGGCGCCAGAGAACGTGCCGTGGATCGATCCGATCCATAAAGGGCAATAGGAAGTCGGTTCTTCCCTCATTGGCCGGGTCAAGATCGGCCGATGAGGGAAGGCGAGCGCTTACCGGCCGCGAATCGATCTCTCGACCGAGTTGAGGAGATCGTCGGCGGCATCGCCGCTTCTGGTGCCGCGGCCGAGCATATCGTCGAGCGTGTTCCGCCCGCGCGTGACCGCCTCGTCCGACGGCCGGCTCTCCGGCGGAAGGTCGAAGCCACGGCCGCCACCCGGCTCATCGCCGCCGAAAATGTCGCGCAGAATGTCGCCCATCTGATCGGGTGGAATCTGCTTGGCGACCACCCGTCCCTGACCGCCACCGCCCAATATGTCGCCGAGAATATCCTCGAGAGACCCGCCCCCGCTCTGCCGCGGCGCCGGCTGCTGCGGTTGCGGAACCTGTTGCGGCGCCGCCTGACCGCCACCGAGCGGGCCGCCGCCCAGCACGTCTCTCAGGATGTCACCCAGCCCGCCGCCGCCATCCGAACGCGGCTGCGGGATCTGCTCGCCTGGCATGCCACCGCCCGAACCCATCCTCTTGGCGAGCGTGCCGAGCACCATCGTCGCAACGATCGGCAACAGCTTCTTGAGAATGTCAGCACCGACTCCCGAGGTGGCCGAAAGTTGCTGCGCCACTTCGCGGCTCACCTGCTTGTCACCGAAAATTTGCCCGAGAACTTCATCGCCGCCCGGCTTTGCGCGGTCGAAGCTGACGGCCCGATCATCGTCGAGCGTCACGCCATAACCGCCGGTGAGCACCTGCCTGAGGATCTCCTGCAGGCCCTCCGGCGACTGTGCCGTGCGACGCATGCCGGCTCCAACCACCGGGACCAGCGCGTCGAGCGCCGCGCGGGTCTGTTCCTCATCGAGGCCAAACTGTCGGCCGATTGCCGAAATGTCCATCGAGTCCTCCCTTGGCGAGCACCAGCCGTCAGAGCTGGTCTGTTCCAAACGTATCGCAATCACGCAAGTCGTTTGCCTGAAGGCCTTGCTTGAACCAGCGAACGCGTTGCGCCGAGCTGCCATGGGTGAAGGCATCGGGCACGACATAGCCGGTGCTGCGCTTCTGCAGGCGGTCGTCTCCGATTGCCGCGGCAGCGTTCAAACCCTCCTCGATATCGCCCTGCTCCAAGATCTTCCTTGTGGCATCCGCTTCCTTCGCCCAGACGCCGGCGAAGCAGTCGGCCTGGAGCTCCATGCGCACCGACAGCTGGTTGGCCTCGGCTTCGGACGAACGCATTCGCGCCTGCGTGACCTTCTCGGCGATGCCGAACAGGTTCTGAATGTGATGGCCGACCTCATGGGCGATGACATAGGCCTGGGCAAAATCACCCGGTGCCCCGAGTCGTGATTTCATGTCCTGATAAAAGCTCAGATCGATATAGACCTTCTGATCGAGCGGACAATAGAAGGGGCCCATGGCAGACTGCGCCATGCCGCAGGCCGATTGGACATAGCCCGAGAACAGAACCAGATTCGGCTTCTGGTACTGCCGACCCATCTTCCGGAAGATCTCGTCCCAGACTCGTTCTGTCGAGCCGAGCACCCGTGCCACGAAGTCCTTTCCGGCGTCGGTGTTGACCTCTTGCGAACCCGCTCCGCCGCCAGTGTCACCCGGATTGGTGACATCGGTGTCGCCGCGTGGAATGTTGTATTCGGTGCCGCTCTGATCGCCCGGAACCTGAACCCCGCCGCCAGAAAAAATGCTGCCAAGGTCAATGCCGAACAGCAGCTTGGCACCGAAATAGATCAGAACGAGCAGCAGGAGGGTCGAAAGGCTGAAACCGCCTCGTCCGCCCATCGGGACGACGATGCGACGCCCGCCCGGGAAGCCGAAGCCGCCTCTGCCGAAACCACCGCCACGCTGATCCTCGACTCTGTCGCTGGGATTTTCCTGGTCGAGCCTCACTCTCAGAGTCCTCCATTCAAGTCATTGACTGCGGCAAGCCGCGCCGCCAGTGCTTCCATCAGCCTTCGGGCGATCTCGCCCTTGTCCAGGCGTGACCACGTCTCGACTTTGTCGCCGATGACAAGATGGACCGTAACCCGGTCGCTGATCAAATCCTCCGCCGCGGGGCTCTCATCCTCGACGAGAATGAGATCGCATCCCGTTTCGCGGAACTTCGCCCGGCCGTTTTCGACGACATTCTCCCGCTCGGCCGAGCAACCGACGACCACCGTCGGGCGCTTGTCGCGGCGCGCTGCGAGAGCCTTGGCAATGTCAGGGGTCGCGATGAGCGAGAGCTGCAGCGCTGATCCCGCTTGCAGCGAATCCGATGCATTTGCCGGGGTTCTTGAGCGCCATTTCGAGACGGTGGCGGCGCATATCGCAATATCACAGGGCAGCTCGCGCTCGCACAGGCTCAGCATCTCGATTGCCGTTGTCACCGGCATCAGCTGGGCGCCCTGCGGCAAGGGCAAGTGGACCGGTCCCGACACGAGCACTGTCTCGGAGCCCAAGCTCACCGCCGCCTCGGCAAGCTGGTAGCCGAGCTGGCCGGTGTCATGCCTTGCAACGAAGTGATCCGCATCGATTGCTTCGTGGGTCGGGCCAGCAGTGATGATGACCTTGCGTCCGGAGAGCCGCGACGCGATCGCTGCCGGACGCTCGAATGCTTGCTCGACCTGATCGATGAATGCTCTTTCAGCAGCGGTGACGCGTTCTCCACCAAAGCCGAGAAATCCGCCTTCGGTCGCGGCCTGTGCAACCCTTTCCGCGACCGATATCGCCCATAGCTTGTATTCGCGTGCCTCGTCGGGCGATGCCTTCGCAGCGAGAAGTGCCGCGGCCGTTCTCGCTTTCTCGATGGTCGCGTCCTTCAGCTTTTCGACCGAATCGACTCCCCTGGCCTTCAGGTGAGCGGCGATCCAATCGCGAACCTTCTGGAGCCACGCGGTCGCCTGGCTGCGATCGCCTGAGATATCCGGCACGAGCTGCCTGATGACAGCGTTGTGCGGGTAGATCCTGCCGCCTGCAAGGAGCGCGCTGGCATTGGCGAAAAGCTCCTTGCCGGTGCCAATGATGCCGCTTGCCGACGCCGAAGCAACTGCAGTTCCGATCATTTGCGGCACGGCGGCCAGAAGCATCAACTCGTCATCGGTGTAGGACATGCCTATTCCACCCAGAATGCTGGGATGAGAAATCGGCCCCGAAAACAGTCCACCCTCACTTTCAGCAACAGACCGCCACTGCCGCGATCAGTCGCAAGGACTATTGCACGCCCAGGCGCTCCTGCACCATTGGACTTTGGTACAGCACGTTGAAATATTGGTGATTTCAAGAAAGTTAACGCAACGGCTCAAGCAACGACATCATTCGGCTTCTCTGGCCATCGAAAAGCGATCGAGCACCCACAACCATGTTTCGTCGGGCTGGCGGCGCGCCACTTCACCGGTCACGGTGCCATCGGCAAGACGTGTCGAGGTGAGCGCCAGATCCCCAGCAATGAGTGCAGGCCGCTGCACCCCGGACAGGAACTTTCGACCGCTTGCGTTGTAGTCAGCGAAGTATTTGCGGATTGCTTGCTGTCCTCTAATGAGTCGCCCATCGGAGGAATCGATCACGGCGTCTGCCTCATAGAGCGCCACCATCGCATCCACGTCTCCGGCCCATTGACGGGCGACCAGCAGGCGTTCAAGGTCCTGCGGATTGCGTGCATGTTCACCAGTCGACTGGTCAGCCATAGAACACTCCTGCGAGCCTGATTTGGTCGTTTCTGCACGCACAGAATAACCCCACACACACGGTCAGGAGAGCCATGAAATGAGAGCGATCGAGAAGTCCGATTGGGCAGCCTATTGCGAGCGCGTGACACGGGGGCTGGTTGGCAAACGAGCAGAGATCGAGGTCGATTCTCTGCAGATAGGCGCCCAGATTCAGGCAAAGTGGGTGCCAATCATTGGGGTGGACTATGATCCGAAGGACGATCTCTTCGAAGTGGCGCTCGAGGGGCTCGATCACCTGATCTATCGACCGCGGGAGGTCTATGCCGAAGAGGGCGCCTCGGGGCTTGGCTTGCTGGCCGTGGTCGATGGCGAGGGGACCCGTCATCTCATTCGATTCAGAGATCCCTTGATGCTGTCTTGACCGGACCGCGAATTAAGCCGAGGCCAATCATCGCCTATGCTCGGACGCCCAAAGATGCTGCGCTGCGTAAGCGCGCCAAGGCCGCCACGGCTCCGCGCGATCGAGCAGCTCCGATGAAGAGTGCCTGAGGCCGTCCTGGGTCGCCATGGCGCGCAACAACCCGAGATCGGCTGCTGGAAATGCATCCGGCTCGCGCAATTGGCGGAGCGCGATGTACTGCGCCGTCCATTCCCCAACGCCCGGTATGGCGCGCAGCCGCTTGATGGCGTCGCCGAGATCGCTGGTCGCCTCGAAGAGGTTTGGGTCGGCCATGGCCGCAGCGGCGACTGCCGAAAGTGCAGCCGCCCGGGCGCGCGGCATTCCGAGAGACGTCAAATCCGTCGCCGCAAGGGCTGCGGGGGTCGGAAACACATGGGTCAGGGCGCCATCGGGCTCGGGCAGGCATTCACCATAGGCGGCCACGAGCCTGCCGGCGAGGGTTGCGGCTGCAACAACCGTGATCTGCTGTCCAAGCACGGCGCGGATGGCCAGCTCGAAGCCGTCCCAGGCGCCCGGCACCCGCAACCCTGGGCGTGCCAGGACCAGGGGCGCCAATGCCGGATCCTTCGCGAGATGTGCCGTGATCGGCACCGGATCGGCAGCCAGATCGAACACGCGGCGCAGCCGGGCAATGATGGTCGGAAGAGCCGAGAGAATTGGAAATCGTACTTCGACACGGAGCGCCTGACGGTCATGGGCGGGCTTTATCGTCACGGTGCCGGTGGCACCGTTCAGCCGCATAGTCCGGGCATATTCGAGGTCGGTCGCCCGCTCGATGCCCGGAATGGCGCGCCGACGCAGAAACTCCAGGATCGAGGGCCAGTCATAGGGCGGCTGATACCTTAGCAGAAGCTCGATCTTGCCTTGCGATGCGCTCGCCACATCCGGTCCGCGAGCCCGGCGGAGTTCCCCGGGTGACCGTCCGAACAAGGCACGGAATGTCTCGTTGAAGCGGCGCACGCTGCCGAAACCGGCGGCAAAGGCGATCTCGGCCATTGGCAGTGCGGATTCGTGAATGAGCTGCTTTGCCAGGAGAACCCGGCGCGTCTGGGCGACTGCAACCGGCGAGGCTCCGAGATGTTGGTGGAAGAGACGCCTGAGCTGGCGCTCGCCCACGCCCAATCGGCACGCCAGGTCGTCAACGCTCGCATCGTCGAGGGCGCCGAGCTCGATCAAAGCCAAGGCCCGCGAGACAGTGTTCGAGGTGCCGCGCCAGGCACCGAGATCCGGTGCCGTCTCAGGCCGGCAGCGCAGACAGGGCCGGAAGCCCGCTTCCTGCGCTGCGGCGGCGGTGGGATAGAACGTCACATTCTCCGATCGCGGCGTGCGCGCCGGACAAATCGGACGACAGTAGATGCCGGTGGTCTTGACGCCGGTGAAGAACCGGCCATCAAAGCGAGGGTCGCGCTGGCAGACAGCGCGATAGCAGGCGTGGTGATCGAGATCCATGGCCCCAAAATGGGAGCGGAATCGCATGTCGTCTAGCGGTTTTCGGACATCGTCATCAAATCCATGAACGCGTCCGAAAACCGCCAGATCGATCCAAGCGAGTCGCCATATTCAGCGGGTCCCGAAAGGAGCAAGGCCATGACCGTTCAGATATTTTCCCTTGAAACTATCGATACCCCGACCGGCCGGATGCGGATCGTCACCGATGACAAAGGAAGGTTGCGTTCCGTCGATTGGGATGATCATGAGGCCCGCATGATGAAGCTGCTCGAGCGCCATTGCGGAGCGAATTCCTTTTCCCTTCGCAAGAACCGGCCGACGTCAGCTGGGGCGCGCGCCCTGGCGGCGTATTTCGATGGTGACATCTCGGCGGTCGCCGACCTGCCGACGAGGACCCAAGGCACGGAATTCCAGCACAAGGTATGGCAGGCGCTGCGCACCATCCCGGCGGGGCTCAGCATCAGCTATGGCGCGCTGGCGGCCCGGATCGGTCGCCCCGGTGCAAGCCGTGCCGTGGGGCTTGCCAACGGCGCCAATCCCGTCGCCATCGTGGTCCCCTGTCACCGCGTGATCGGCGCCGACGCGTCGCTAACAGGTTACGGCGGGGGTCTCGAGCGCAAACGATGGCTGCTTGCCCATGAGCGCGCACATTGCCCAACCGCCGATTCACCGCAGTTGCACATGGCACTCTGAGATGGCCCGGGGCAGCCTCCATTGGACTGCAGAGGAAGTGACGAGCTTTCTACACGCCGAATTTCCGCAAGCCTTCCAGGACGGTCGTGACTACCCGATCACGTCCCTTGAACCGGGGCGGATCGTGCTGGCGATGACCAGCGACGAGCGCCATGTCAGACCGGGCGGCACGGTGTCCGGTCCAGCCATGGCAGGGCTAGTGGATTATGCCATGTATGCTCTGCTGCTCGCGCATCATGGCGCGGCGGCTCGCCTGTCGGTGACCACCGGAATGCAGATTTCCTTTCTCCGCCGCCCTGCCCCGGGCACCATGATCTGCACTCTGGAATTGCTGAAGCATGGCCGCACGCTGTCTGTGGGGGACGCCAAAATCCGCATCGAGGGCTCGGACGAGATCGTGGCGCATGCGGAGCTCACCTATTTCATGGGCACGGCCGGGCAAAAAGGCTAAGGGTGTTCCGGCACGGTTTGGAGGCTGGCATGGATGCAAACTCTCTTCGAGCGCTGCAGGCGCCGCTCAAGGCGCGTTATGCCGACCATCCGAACGATGCCCGGATTACGCTTACGGCAACCGGTTCGGTCGACGACCAGCTCATCAGCTGCAAGGTGGACACCGGGCGCGCTCTTGCCGTTGCGGGTCTCCATCCGGCAACGGGAGGAACGGGGCTTGAACTGTGCTCGGGCGACATGCTGCTCGAGGCGCTTGTCGCCTGCGCCGGCGTAACCCTGAAAGCGGTGGCGACGGCGCTGGAGATTCCGCTCGAGGCCGCAAAGGTGTCGGCCGAGGGCGATCTCGACTTTCGAGGCACGCTTGGCGTCGACAAGACAGCCCGGGTCGGCTTTGCAGCAATCCGACTCGCATTCGACGTCAGGAGCGATGCGCCACAAGACAAGCTGGACACGTTGTTGCGGCTGACCGAGCGATATTGCGTCGTGCTGCAGACGCTCTCCTCATCGCCCGATCTCGACGTCACGTTGAAGCGCAGCTGACCGGACCGTTGCCATGCCCGATCCCGCCACCTCAGCCGGAGACAAGTCTCGATCGACCCTCGAGTGCCACTGGTCGGTCGAGCTGTACAACCGGCTGAAGGCAGCCAATGTCCGGCAGATCGCCTATGTCCCTGACGCAGGCCACGCCAAGCTGATCGAGCTGTTTGCGGCCGATCGCGATATCGTCGCGACCGTCCTCACCACCGAGGAGGAAGGCGTGGCGGTTGCGGCCGGTGCCTGGCTCGGAGGTGATCGGACCGTCCTCCTCATGCAATCCAGCGGGGTAGGCAACTGCATCAACATGCTGTCGCTCGCGGTGGTCGGGCGCTTCCCGCTGCTGATGCTCGTGACCATGCGCGGCGAATGGGCCGAGTTCAATCCGTGGCAAGTGCCGATGGGCCTTGCCACCGAAACATGCCTCCAAGCCATCGGTGTTCGCTGCCTGCGGGCAGAGGAGCCCGATACGCTTGTGGAGACGGTCATGTCGGCGGCCAAGCTGGCCTATGAGGCCGATCAGCAAGTCGCAGTCATCATCGGACAGCGAATGATTGGTGAAAAGAAGTGGTGAGCGGCAGGACAGACGAGCAGGCGACGCTCGGGCGGCGCGAGGCGGTGGCGGAGCTCCTGAAGGATCGAGGTGATCTTCTGGTGGTGAGCGGGCTCGGCTCGCCGAGCTACGATGTTCATGCAGCCGGCGATCGGTCCGGCAATTTCTACCTCTGGGGAGCCATGGGAGGCGCGGCGCTGGTGGGGCTTGGGCTGGCACTGGCCCGGCCGGACCGCAAGGTGGCGGTGGTCACCGGCGACGGGGAGCAGCTCATGGGGCTCGGCGGCCTGGCAACCATCGGCGTGGCCCGCCCGAGGAATTTGACGATCGTGGTCATCGACAATGGCCGCTACGGCGAGACGGGGATGCAGGTGAGCCATACCGGGCTCAATCTCGACCTGTCGCGGATCGCGGCCGCCTGCGGCTTTGGCGATGTCCGCACCGTCAGCACCCTCGCGGAGGTTTCGGCGTTGCGTGAAGGCCTGCAGCAAGAGGCTGACGGACCAAGATTCTTCGTCCTGAAGGTCAAGGCGGATGCGGAGGAGCGCTCCCTCCCGTTTCGCGATGCCGTTCACGGAAAAAACCGGTTCAGGGCCTATCTGGGGCTGCCGCTATCCTGAATCATGCCCTCCTTCAGGACCTTCTCGAGGAACGCGGCAAGCTTCTGACGATGCTCGCGCGTTGCCGCCCGCATGGCACCCTTGGTCCGCCTTTGCATTTCATCGTATTTGATGATTTCAGCCCGTGTCGCTGCAATGACTTCAACGCGTCCGAGGGTCGCCATTCGCTGCAAAAACGCATCCATGTCGAAAGGCCCGGCCATCGTATTCCGCATAGCACCATCGGATCCGGCACGATATCCTGGATCAAAACCAGAAACGAGGTTCGCAATGACCCGCAACGTTGCCGAAAAACGCGCCGCCTTCCGTGCCCTCCATCAGGAAGGCTGTTTCGTGCTCCCCAATCCGTGGGATGTCGGCAGTGCCCGTCTCCTGCAGCATCTGGGATTCGTGGCGCTCGCCTCCAGCAGCGCCGGCTTTGCCTGGACGATCGGCCGTCCGGACTATGCGGTCACCCGCGACGATGTGCTGCAGCATCTGAGCTTGCTCTGCGACTCGGTGGATCTGCCGGTCAATGCCGATTACGAGTCCGGCTTTGCATCGGGGCCTGACGAGCTTGCGGCCAATGTCGGCAGGGTGATCAAGACGGGGGTGGCTGGCTTCTCGATCGAGGATCGCGTCCTCGGCAAACCGTCCGAGCTCTATGACGTCGATTTCGCGGTGCGGCGCATCGCGGCGGCGCGGGCAGCTGTCGACAATTCCGGTCAAGATGTGGTGCTGGTCGCCCGGACCGAGGGACTGCTGATCGATTCCAAGGCTGTGGCGCCGGCCATCGACAAGCTGGTGGCGTTTGCCGCCGCCGGTGCCGACTGTCTCTATGCGCCCGGCGTGCGCGACAAGGGCGATATTCAAGCGATGGTTCGCGCCGTGGCACCCAAGCCGCTCAATGTCCTGATGATGGGACCAGGACCAAGCGTTGCAGAGCTGGCCGATCTCGGAGTCCGCCGCATCAGCGTCGGCGGCGCCTTGGCACGGGTCGCCTGGGAGGCGGTGGCAAAAGCCGCCGAGCGGATCGGGGAAGGATCGTTCGACGGCCTGCCTTCAGGAAAACCGGCCGTGAAGCTCAACGATATTTTCGCGAGCTTCCCATAAGCCGTGGCTTGCCGGCATTTCATGATGGCTTGGAGCCCCAGCTGACGCGAGGAGACTTCAACCTTCCGATGCAACATCCGGCAGAATCCGACAGAACATGACCGACAAGGCGGACGTCGATGACATCCGGCTCAGGACTTTCGAGTTCCTCGAACGGGGGCGTCGAAATGATCTCGCGTCCCGGATCTTCGATCTCTCCATCGTCGCGCTGATCCTGCTCAATGTGGCGGGTTCGGTGCTCGGCACGGTGCCATCGATCCATCAAAGCTGGGGGCGCACGCTCGATCAGTTCGACACGTTCTGCGTCGCCGTGTTTTCGGTCGAATATGCCGCCCGGATCTGGAGCGCTCCCGCTAATCCGCGCTATCGCGGCCTGAGCGACGCGGCGGCACGGCTGCGCCATGCCGGCACGCCGCTGATGGTGGTCGATTTCCTGGCACTCACGCCGTTCATCATTCAATTCATCGTGCATGCGGACTTCGGTCCGTTCCGCGTCCTGCGCATCATCCGCTTCTACCGGCTTGCCCGCTATGTTCCGGCACTCGAGACCATCGTCCGGGTCATCGTGTCGGAGGCGCGGCGGCTGCTGGGCACCCTGATCCTGTTCGCTGGCCTGCTGCTGTTCTCCGGGGTGCTGATGTATATCGCCGAGGGTCAGGTGCAGCCGGACAAGCTCGGCTCGGTGCCGCAGGCGATGTGGTGGGCGGTGGTCACCCTGTCGACGGTCGGCTATGGCGACATCGTGCCGGTTACCGCTGCCGGCAAGTTGATCGCCAGCTTGACGATGTTCCTCGGCATCATGTTCTTCGCCCTGCCGGTCAGCATCATCGCCTCGGGTTATCAGGAGGAGATCAGGCGCCGGGACTTCGTGGTGAACTTCACCATGGTGGCGCGAGTGCCGCTTTTCTCCAAGCTCGATCCGACCTCGATCGCCCAGCTGACCGGACTTCTCACTGCCCGCAAGGTTGCCGGCGGCACGGTGATCGTGAGCAAGGGCGACGAGGCCGAGGAGATGTATTTCATCGTCTCTGGCCGGGTCGAAGTGGAGCTGCCGAACAACCCGGTCATTCTCGGCGAAGGCGACTATTTCGGGGAGATCGCACTCGTTACCGGCGGAACGCGGACCGCAACGGTAAGGGCTCTTGGAGCCTGCGAACTGCTGCAGCTGGATCGCCACGATTTCCGCCACCTCGCAGAACGCAATCCGCAGATCAACGAAGCCGTCCACCGGCTGGCGAACATCAGAATGGCCCAGCATCAGGAGGACAAGTCGAAGTGAGACTGCTCAATCCCTCTTCGTCCCACTTGCGAGCTCACGCTGCATGCGCCGTCTGCCGCGCGTCGCCATCAAGGCAATGAGCGTGTTCACAGCAATGAAGTAAACGGGGAAGAGCAGATTGGCGAGATCGAATTTCGTGCTGGCAATCATGCTCACGATGGTTGCGAATGCGGTCAGCCAAAAGGTGCTCGGCGTCTCCGTCTCGGGGGCACGGTAAGTCTTGGCAATGGTCGGCGACACAGCGAAGATCTCCGCCACAATGCCGAGAACGATCGCCGTGAGCGGATCTTTCGTCCACCACCAGCCGCCGAGCGCAGCAAGGGCCATCACCAGGCATATTGCATCGATGAGGCCATAACCGCGCTGTCCGAATGGCACGGCAAGCACAGCCACCACAGTGGTGGCAATGGTGGCGGCGACCACCACCGCCAGCGTCCAAGAGGCGCCCGCCGTATATTGCGCAAAGGCGAGGATGCCACCATTGAGGGTCCACAGCCACCAGGTCACCAGATTGGGATGCGTCAAACCCCGCAGGATGTCCCGTATGTAAGGAAGGATCGAAAGCAACGTGATGATGCCGGCGAACAGCCCGGCGATCGTTCGCCAGTCCATGGAGCGTTCCTCAGAATCGCCGGTCTCAGGCCGAGATCCGCGTGTTCGTCGCCGCTGAATGGTAATCTGCCCGCGCAAGGCGGTGCAATCCACGCTTCTGGACGCAGACGAGCCTCGCAAAAGCCTGAGTTCCGCAATGGTTCGGTTGCAGCTACCATCCCGTTCCTGGGAGGAGCAAGGACATGAGACATCTATTCCGTTCCATGGTGATCCTGGCCGTGCTTGCCGTAATGCCGGTACCGCTTCTGGCGCAATCGCAATCGCCGAAGCAAGGAGGTTCAGCAGTCATCACTTTCAACAACGATTTCACCACCCTCGACCCGCAGGTCGGCTACGACCTGCAGAACTACGTGGCCATGCGCGGAATTTTCGATCGCCTGATGGATTATCGTCCGGGTACGGTCGAGCTCGTGCCGTCGCTGGCGGAGAGCTACACAATCTCCGATGACGGCAAGACCTACACGTTCAAACTTCGCGATGGCGTGAAATTCCACAATGGCAGGCCGCTCACATCGGCGGACGTGAAATACTCGCTGGAACGCGCCGTCAATCCCCAAACCCAGAGCCCGGGCACGGGCTACTTCACCTCGATCGCCGGTTATGACGAGCTGTCCAGCGGCAAGGCGAAGGAGATGAGCGGCATCTCGACGCCGGACGACCGCACGGTGGAGATCAGGCTCAGCCGCCCCGACGCGACCTTCCTCTTTGCGATGTCCTTGCACTTCGCCTCGATCGTGCCGCGCGAAGAAGTCGAGAAAGCCGGGGCTGACTGGGGCAAGAAACCGGTCGGCTCAGGCGCCTTCAAATTCATCGAGTGGGTGCCAGGCCAATATGTCACGCTCGAGCGAAACAAGGATTACTGGCTCAAGGGCATCCCCTATCTCGACAAGCTGACCTTCCAATTTGGCCAGGATCCGACGGTTGCCGTCTTGCGCCTCAAGAATGGGGAGGTCGATGTCGTCGGCGACGGGGTACCACCCGCGCAGTTCATGAGCGTCGTGTCCGATCCTTCCTCGAAGGACCTGCTGGTGATGGGCGACTGGCTGCAGACCGCCTATGTCACGATGAATGTGACCAAGCCGCCATTCGACAAGCTGGAGGTCAGGCAGGCGGTCAACATGGCGATCAACCGAGATCGAATCGTCCGGCTGATCAACAACCGTGCCGTCCCGACGGGACAGGTTCTGCCGCCCGCCATGCCGGGCCATGACCCCGACAACAAGGGCCTCGCGCATGATGTCGAGGCGGCGAAGAAGCTCCTGGCCGCGGCGGGTTATCCGGACGGGTTCTCGACCGAGCTCTACGCGATGAACGTCGATCCCCATCCGCGCATCGCGCAGGCGATCCAGCAGGATCTGGCGGCGATCGGCATCAAGGTCGAGATCAGGTCACTTGCCCAGGCGGAGGTGATCGCGGCGGGGGGAGCCGGCACGGCGCCGATGGTGTGGTCCGGCGGCATGGGCTGGCTCACCGACTTCCCGGATCCGGCCGGATTCTTCGGAGCGATCCTCAGCTGCGCCGGCACTGCCGAAGGCGGCTGGAACTGGGCGAAGTACTGCAACAAGAGCATCGACGGACGCGCGGCCAAGGCTGACAGCATGGTCAAGCCGGAGCAGGCCGAGGTGCGGATCGCCGAGTGGCGATCGATCTTCGGCGACATCATGAAGGATGCACCGTGGGCGCCGATCTACAATGAGAAGCACATCACCTATCACTCGGCCCGCATCGATGCCGATCGCAATGTGTTCATCGATCCGTTCGATACCCCGCTGAACTATCGCTACATCTACGCGAAGGACGCGCAGTAAGGGATCATTCGCAGATCCGATACTTGCCGGATTTGCCGTGCTGGCCGAGGTCGAAGTGCAAATGGTTCTTGTGCGCGGCGTTCGAGCCGGGCCCGAGAACCGTGGTGAAGTAACCACAGGCGCTGGTGCGCAGGCCGCTCAGGGCCACCGAGAAGGCGCCGTTTGGCATCTCCTCGACAGTGATGCCATGCTTGTTCTTGAGATCGAGACGCATGAGGTCGAGCGCGTTGCCCCGGGCGTGCTCGCTGATCTTGGACAAGGAGCCGCCGACCCGGTTGCGGCAGACGAAGCCGGAGCCCGTCTGGATCGCCGCCAATGGCGAGCCCAGCCGCTGGAGAATGATGGGAGCACCGACCTCGTTCAGCCATCGGGTGAATTTGACGGCGAATGGGCATAGCATCTTTGGGCGTCCGGGAAGCGAGACACGCCCCGACGGGGTCGGCACCGAAACCAAGACCACCGCTCCTTCGAGAGTGCAACCTTCCTCCTCCACATGGAAGGGTCGCTCGAATTCCGCACCGCTCGCCTCGAGATCCTGAAGACAAGCGGCATACTCGTCATTGGGAACCACCGCCAGCGAGACGACGCCGCGTGGCAGGTCCTTCAGCGTGCCCGGCTTGGCAACCGGGATCGGGACAGCCAGCCGCGAGCCGGTCGGTGATTTTTGCAGGCTGTTGATATCAGGCTTGGGTTTGGGCTTGGGGAGCGGCACTTGCCTGGCGTTGCCAACCGTGCTGGACAGAGCCGTCAGCAACAGGAGAGCCAGCAACGCGGCTGATCTCAAATCCTGCAAAATAGCGGCTGAACACCAGCGCAACCTGGTGCTGGAGTGCGTCATCATGGCGAGAACCCGTTTGACGATAAACGGCGGGCCCTCCCTGACGTTCCGTTAATGTCCAAGGCATTGTTGTGACCGCGCGGCCGACGCCAGATCTAGCAGAGCTTCTCCGGGAAACCGTCGGCGCGCAGATCGGTTTCAAGCAGGTCCTCGAGCAGCTTCACGACCGCGGTTGACTGCGCATTGCCGCCATAGGCCGCCCTGCCCTTGACAAAGGTCTGGGTGGTCAGGCTTGCGAGATCGAGCGGCACGCCGACCTCCCTGCCGAGCCGCATGGCGAAGGTCAGATCCTTGAGCGCCAGATCCATCGTGAATGCGATGTCATAGCTGCCGCTGAGAATAAGCTGCCCCTCGGTCTCGTGCACGAAGCTGGTGCCGGAGCTCGCCCGGATGGCATGCCAGGCCTGCGCGAGATCGAGGCCGCTACGCCTGGCCAGCATTAATGCTTCGCCATCCGCGACGAGATGGATGAAGGCCAGCATGTTGGTAATGACCTTGATGATCGCAGCCGACCCCAACGGTCCCATATGGAAGAGCTGACTGCCCATTGCCTCGAGCGCCGGACGGTGCCGCTCGAAGAGATCCTTGTCCCCGCCGGCCAGCACGGTGATCTTGCCACTCGCCGCGAGATGCACTCCGCCGGTGACCGGGCATTCGAGCGTGCGAACGCCGCTTTCGGCAGCGATGTGCGCCAAATCGATGATCTCGTCGCGCCCCAGCGTCGACATCTCGATCCAGCTCGAGCCCGGCCTGATGGTCTGCAGGAAATCCTTCAGCACCGTCTCCGAGATGGCAGGCGACGGCAGACAGGTGATCACGCAATCGACCGCGGCGCCGAGCGTGCGCGGAGTGTCGGCCCATCGTGCGCCAGCTCTGATCAGCGGGTCCGCCGAAATGCGATCGAGGTCATTGACGGCAAGGTCGAAGCCGTTGCGCAGCAGACTTGCGGCCAGATGGTGTCCGAGATTGCCAAGCCCGATGAAGCCGTAACGCATCGGCGAGATCGTCAGCGGACCCGCATGCCGACGGCAGGATCGTAATGCAGCGGTTTGTCGGATTTCGGCAGCGGCGCGTCCTTGGGGCCGATCGTCACACCGAATTTCCAGTCGGGCGGACAAACCGCGACATATCGCGCATAGCCACCGAGGCCGCCGCCGAATTTGGGATAACCGATAACCACCAAAGCGCCGGTCTCGGGAACCTGGTCGAGATTGGCAACGCCTTCAGCCTGGACGAAGCCATTGTGCATGAGCCAGTGCTCGCCTTCGAGATTTGGTGTCGAGTCGGTGTCGAGCGGTTCATGGCCATGAAAAAGGATCTTGCGATCATTGTGCAGAAACTTGAGAGCTGCCAGACCGACCCCTGGAAACTCCTTCAAGGTGGCAAGGTTCGGGTCGGGCCAGGCTTTGGACCAGTCGGATCGGACGAACACGACGGAGCCCTCGGGAATGCGGCCATGCGCCTTCTCCCAGGTCTCGATGTCGGACACCTGCAAGGCGTAGTTCGGATTGGACTTCAGCTGCTCGACGATGGAAATGACGACCAGCGGGCGGATGGCATAGGTTGCCGGCAGCTCGTCGAGCGCCGAATATTCCGGTGCCCAGTGAGCTGGCGGATCAAGCTGTGTCCCAAGCTGGTCGGTCTTCAAATTGTACTCGGTCGCCTCGAACCCATGCTTTTGATAGGTGTAGACATCGTCCTTCTTCGCGAAACCCTCGATGTCCTTTCCGGCCTTGGCAGGACCAAAGCTTGATGCGGCAAAACCTGCCCACACAGGGATTGTCGGCGTTATCGTGTGGGTGAGGTCAACATATTTGGCATTCTTCAACGCCGATTGATAAACCGGCCATAAGCCGTCGCCGTCCGCGGCCAGCAACACCCTCGGCAGCATCATGGTTGCAAGCGCCATCAATGCGGCGGCTGTCGAGATCCGATACCCCTGTCCAACGAACGATGCCATTTCCGTCTCCTGATGCTTCAGCACTCCAATCAAAGCACAGCAAAGCACTTCGCTGACGGTTCTCGCAAGCCTGGCGTCCGTTTCAAACGATATCCAGAGGCATGTCGCCGCCGCCCACCAGCATCTTCAGACCGGACGGGGTCAGCGCATAAGTGCCGCCCTGAACGACGCCCAATCCTTCATCGAGCAGTTGGATATAGGCATGAAGGACGAACACCATGCCCGGTTGAAGCACCTGGCGGACGCCGCGGGTGATTTGCAGCGGCTCGAGCCAGATCGGCGGAAAGGCGATGCCGATGCCGTAGCCGAAGCGCATGACGGCATTGCCCTCGAGCCCGGCCCTGCGCAGCGGCTCGAGAGATGCCTCCTCGATATCGGCAACCGGTGCGCCCGGCCGCACCGCAGCAATTCCTGCGGCAAGCGACTGGCGGGCGTGGTGATAGAGATCGCGCGCCTGCGCGCTCGGCTGGCCGAGGCTCATGGTATGAACCGCCGCCGCGTGATATCGCTGCGCGACGCCGGCAAATTCGAGGTGGACGAGGTCTCCAGGCTCGATCGGACGCTCGCGCGGCGTGGCGTGACCGCCAGGGGTGCGTGGGCCGCTCGAAAGTTCGGTCGGAATCGACCAGTAGTCGCTTCCGGCGGCCCGCATCGCAGATTCGACAACCCCGGCAAGAGCGATCTCGGTCATGCCAGGCTTGAGGGCACGGCGCGCAGCATCGAGGCCGAGACCGGCATAGCGGGCGGCTTCCTCCAGATAGCGCATCTCGGCGGCTGACTTGATCAACCGGGTGGCGCTCAGGCTCTCGGTGCAGTCGACGAGCCGCGCCGGGGCGAGCGCCTCAGCGATCGCCTGTCCAAGCGCGAAGGGCAGAGCGTAGGACTGGCTCTCGATCGCGGCCTTGCCATCTCCCAAACCCTTCTCCCCGGCGATGCGGGCGATCAGCGCCGCGACGTCATCGGTGATGAGATGATAGCTGCGGACATCAGCGATCCAGGAGGTTTCGCGCGGCAGCGCGAGGTCGACATCGCGCACCACGAACGTCGGCTCGCCGCCATCGGCGGCGAAGATCAACGCCTGAGGACTGTTGACGCTGACCCAGGAGTCGTAGCCGCCGAAATAATAGAGATGCTCCGGTGCCACGCTGATGCAGACGGCGATGCCACTGGCACGGAGGATCTGACGGGCCCGTTCCAATCTCTGGCGATGCTCGGATTCACTGAAGGCGGCATAGGTCGGGCGCATGAAAGGTCCTCCTCGAATCGTCAGAAGTGAGCAAGCCGGAGCGGGAACGGTCAAGCCGGCATGCGGCACCCGGAATGGTTGAACTTCGGTTGAATGACCAAAACTTCGCCCCATATCTTGAGTTTCCTGTCCAAGATCCGAAGAATGCCCCGCCGATGACCGTTCATGATCTTTTCCATCCGGCAGTCGCAAACTGGTTCGAGAGCCGGTTCGGTGTTCCCACGACTGCCCAATCCGAGGCCTGGCCGGCGATCCGGTCGGGTCGAAATGCGCTGATTGCGGCACCGACGGGTTCTGGCAAAACGCTGGCCGCCTTTCTGGCAGCGCTGGACAGCCTGGTCCGTCAGGGACTTGCAGGGACCCTCAAGGACGAAACACAGATCGTCTATGTTTCGCCGCTCAAGGCGCTGTCCAACGACATCCATCGCAATCTGGTGGAGCCGCTCGAAGGCATCAGGCAGACGCTCAGCCGCATGGGGCTCGCCGATGTCGAGATCAGGGCGTCGGTAAGGACCGGCGATACTTCGCCCTCCGATCGCGGCAAGATGGTCCGTCGCCCTCCTCATATCGTCGTCACCACTCCGGAATCGCTCTATATTCTGCTCGGCTCGGAAACCGGCCGCGCCATGCTGGCGACCACGCGCACCATCATCGTCGACGAAATTCATGCCGTTGCCGCGAGCAAACGGGGTAGCCATCTTGCCATCTCGCTCGAGCGGTTGTCGGCACTGACCGACACGCGGCCGCTGCGCATCGGCCTTTCGGCGACGCAGAAGCCGGTCGAGACGGTGGCGCAGTTCCTGGTCGGAACCGGCGACGATCCAACACCGCCCTTTTGCCAGATCGTCGATATCGGTCATCAGCGCGCCCGCGACCTCGCCATCGAGGTGCCGGGCGGGCCACTCGAAGCAGTCATGTCCGGCGAAGTCTGGGAGCAGATCTATTCGCGGCTGGCGGCACTCATCGAAGAGCACCGGACAACTCTCATCTTTGTCAATACCAGGCGCCTTGCCGAACGGGTCACCCGCCATCTCTCCGACCGGCTCGGGGAAGAGCATGTCACCGCCCATCATGGCAGCATGGCGAAGGAGCACCGCCTCGATGCGGAGCAGCGGCTCAAGGCCGGCAAGCTGAAGGCGCTGGTGGCAACGGCCTCGCTCGAGCTCGGCATCGATATCGGCGATATCGAGCTTGTGTGCCAGATCGGCTCGCCGCACACCATCGCGGCCTTCCTGCAGCGCGTCGGTCGCTCGGGCCATGCGGTCGGCGGCACGCCCAAGGGGCGCCTGTTCCCGCTGTCACGCGACGATCTCGTCGAGTGCGCCGCGCTGCTCGACTGCGTATGGCGGGGAGAGCTTGACCGCCTGATCGTCCTCGAGCAGCCGCTGGACGTGCTGGCGCAGCAGATCGCTGCCGAGGTGGGAGCGCAGGAATGGAAGGCCGAGGACCTTCTCGCGGTCATGCGACGCGCCTATCCGTATCGGAATCTCAAGCCTGAGGATTATTCGGCGATCGTCTTCATGCTGGCGACCGGCTTCACCACGCGGCGCGGACGCCGCGGCGCCCTTGTCCACCATGATGCGGTGAATGGCCTTTTGCGCGGACGACGCGGCACGCGGCTCACCGCTCTGACCGCCGGCGGCACGATCCCCGACAATGCCGACTATCAGGTGCTGCTCGAGCCGGAGGATCTCGTCGTCGGCACGCTGAACGAGGATTTCGCCGTCGAGAGCATGGCGGGCGACGTGTTCCAGCTCGGCAATCGCAGCTATCGGATCCTGCGGGTCGAGCGTGGCACCGTCCGGGTCGAGGATGCGCATGGCCTGGCGCCTACCCTGCCATTCTGGCTGGGCGAGGCGCCGGGGCGAAGCGACGAGCTGTCGGCGGGGGTTTCACGGTTGCGATCGCTCGTCGCTTCAGGGATCCGGCGGGACCGCAGCGCCAGCAGGGCGCGCGATCGGCTCCTCGAGATCGGCGTTGGTGACGCGGCGGCCGACCAGCTCCTCGAGTATCTGGCGGCAGGCCAGGCGGCGCTCGGGACCGTGCCGACACAGGAAACCATCGTTCTCGAGCGCTTCTTCGACGAGGCGGGCGGCATGCAGTTGGTGATCCACTCGCCCTATGGCAGCCGCATCAACCGCGCATGGGGATTGGCGCTTCGCAAGCGCTTCTGCCGCAAGTTCAATTTCGAGCTGCAGGCAGCGGCGACCGAAGACAACATCGTCATCTCCCTCACCAAGGCCCATAGCTTCGATCTGACCGACGTGGTGCGCTATCTCCATTCGGCGTCGGTCGAGCCGGTGCTGGTCCAGGCGCTGCTCGACGCACCGATGTTCCAGACGCGCTGGCGCTGGGTCACTGGCGTTTCTCTGGCGCTGCCACGCTTCCAGGGCGGCCGCAAGGTGGCGCCGCAGCTGGTGCGCATGGGAGCCGAGGATCTCATGGGGGCGGTGTTCCCCGATCAGATTGCGTGCGCCGAGAACCTCACCGGCGAGCGCGAGGTTCCGGATCATCCGCTGGTTCAGCAGACCATCATCGATTGCCTCACCGAAGCCCTCGACCTCACCGGGCTGGTCAAACTGCTGAAGCGACTTGAATCCGGAGAGATCGAGGTCGTGGCGCGCGATCTCACCGGACCCTCGCCGCTGGCGATGGAGGTCCTGTCGGCCCGGCCTTACGCGTTCCTTGACGATGCGCCGCTCGAAGAACGCCGTACCCAGGCAGTGCTCAGCCGGCGGTGGCTTTCGTCCGAGGATGCTTCCGAGCTCGCAAGCCTGGATGCGGAGGCAATTGCGCGGGTTCGCACGGAAGCATGGCCGGAGGCCGTCAATGCCGACGAGTTGCATGACGCCTTGCTGTGGCTCGGGTTTCTCACCAGGGAAGAACTCGCGGACAATCCGGAATGGGTCGGGTTCATGGCCGATCTTGCCGGTCAGGGGCGCGTGGCGCTGATCGATCTTCCCCGGGCTCAAATCTGGGCCGCCACCGAACGGCTGGCCGATTTCAAATCGGTGTGGCCGGAGACTGTCTCATCGACGCTCGAGCAGGAGCCGGGCCTTTCCCGCGAGGCGGCTCTGGCCGAGATCCTGCGCGGCCGCCTCGAGGGTCTCGGGCCGGTCACCGAAGCGAGACTTGCCGAGGCGCTTGGCCTGTCCTCAGACGACATAACGACCGCACTGACAGCACTGCAGGTCGAAGGTTTCGCCATGCGGGGCCGCTACACGCCGATGACCAACGACGTCGAGTGGTGCGAAAGGCGGCTGCTGGCGAGGATCCACAATTACACCACCAAGCGGCTGCGTGCCGAGATCGAGCCGGTGGCGGCCAGGGATTTCATCCGGTTCCTGCTGGACTGGCAGCATGTGAGCCCCCGGTCGCGAATGGAGGGCATCGCAGCACTCGAACCGGTGGTGCGACAGCTCGAGGGCTTCGAGGCGCCGGCCGGTGCATGGGAGGCGGAGATCCTGCCGGCCCGGCTCGAAGGCTATGATCCGGCGTGGCTCGATCAGCGTTCCTCGTCCGGACAGCTTGCCTGGGCGCGGCTGCGCCCGCTGAACGGTTCCCGCGGCGAGATGCCGTCGGTGGCAGCGGGACCGGTCAGAACCACGCCCATCACGGTCATGGCGCGACGGCATCTTCCACATTGGACGGAACTCGTCGCCGCAACTCCCGAGGTCGAAGCGAGCCAGCGGGCCCAGAGAGTGGTCGATGCTATCCGTCGGAACGGTGCATCGTTCTTCGAGGAACTGATCGACCAGAGCGGCCTTCTGCGCGCCGAGGTCGAGGAGGCGCTGGGCGAGCTGGTCTCGCTGGGGCTGGTGACCTCGGACAGTTTCGCGGGGTTGCGAGCACTCATCATGCCGGCGTCGCGATCAGGCACCCGGAAGAACCGGCGCATCCGGCCGGCCTCGGGCATGGCGGAGGCGGGTCGCTGGGCACTGGCCCGGCGCGGCACTGTCGAGGGTCGGGCGCAGCTCAAGGCCGGGACGATCGAGCATGTGGCCCGAGCGCTCCTGGCGCGCTACGGCGTTGTATTCTGGCGGCTGGTCGAACGGGAGGCAGCTTGGCTGCCGCCATGGCGCGAGCTGTTGCGAGTCTACCGGCGACTCGAGAGCCATGGCGAGATCCGTGGCGGACGTTTCGTTGCGGGTTTCTCCGGTGAACAGTTCGCCTTGCCGGAGGCCGTCGGCCTGTTGCGCGAGCTGCGCCGCGAGCCGGGAACGGGAGAGTATATCTCGGTTTCTGCCGCCGATCCTTTGAACCTCATCGGCGTGCTGACGCCGGGACCGAGACTCCCTGCCCTGACCGGCAACCGTCTGCTCTATCGCGATGGTGTCCCGGTGGCGATCTTCGCAGCCGGCGAAGCAAGCTTCCTGCAGGATTTCGATGCAGCGGAGGAATGGACCGCACGCAAAGCCTTGCTGCGCAGCGGGCCGGCGGCCGCCAAACCGCACTTTCCTCGCCGCACTACCATAGCGAGCCTCCGGTAATCTGGATGTTCTCCATGGTGATGCCGCGTGCTTCATCGCCGCAGAGGAATACTGCCAGGGCGGCGATCTCGCTCGGCTGGATGATCCGGTGTTGCGGGTTCTGCGCGGCGATCTCGGCCATCGCCTGAGCGGCAGTGCGGCCCTTGCCCTCGCGGACGACCAGCTGGGCGACATTGCGGTGCATGAGCTCTGTTTCGACCCAGGTCGGGCTGATGGCGACACAGGTGACGCCATGGGGGGCACCTTCGAGGGCCACGCATTTGGTGAGGCCGATCAGGCCATGTTTCGACGCGCAATAGGCCGGATTGTCCTTCCAGCCGACCGAAGCAGCGGTCGAGCCGATATTGATGATCCGACCCCAGCCGCGGGCCATCATTCCCGGAAGCAGCGCGCGGATCATCCTGAACGCACCGTTGAGGTTGGTATCGATGATCTTGGTCCATAGATCGTCGGGATGGCCGCAGACCGGGTGCTCGGCGGTCGTGCCTGCGGCATTCACGAGAATATCGGCTGGGCCGCAGGCGGCCTCGGCCTCGACAATGAATGCGGCGATCGAGTCGTTTTCGCGGACATCGAGGTGGGCCGCATGAACCTTGATGCCGTGGGTCGACAGCTCTCGGACGATGGGCTCGACAATCGCGACTTCGGGGTATGCCGCAGCATCCTGGGTGCGACCGCGCTGCTCCCCGAGGAACGAGCCGACCGCAACATTCACGCCGTGCTCGGCCAATGCGCGAGCGATTGCCAGCCCCTGTCCTGTCAGACCACCGGTAATGACTGCGCTTCGTCCAGCGATGGTTCCCATCGAGCTACTCCTCGGGCAGAGGCGATTTCAACCAATCGCGATAAAACCCTTCAAGATCCGGCTCGAAGTCGAAAAGGATCGGGTAACCGGGCGGGCAGGCTTCGACCTCATGCAGGGTGCCGCAAGAGGGGCAGAGGAATTCGCGGACTTCCATCCATGCGGGATCGGGAATGTCGTTGTTGGGATAGATTTCACGCAAGGACTCGCGGTCGTTGCGCACATGAATAAGGGCGCTGAGCTTCCAATTCTTGTGATAATCCCCGAAATCATGGCCGCATTCGCATTTGGTCACGCGGCCGTGCCCCGATTGAACGATGAACAGATGCGGGCCTACAGGCAATAGAATGCGAT
>JBIOYR010000047.1:0-32792 GCA_044870245.1 Aestuariivirgaceae bacterium
CCGCATGAGGACGACATCGCCTCGCTCTTGCAAACGTTTGGCATCTTCGCCCTGGGTTACTTCATGCGGCCGGTGGGCGGCTTCATCTTCGGCCACATCGGCGCCGGATCGAGTATGACGAGACCCCGCTCAGAGCGAACGATCGCTGCGGCAGCGAGGCTCGTCTCCAGCGGCACCTCGAGCTGGAGGAGCAGGACCCTGGCCGCGAGGAGCGCCGCCCTGCCCTTTTCGAGGTCGGCCGCACCAAGGACGCCATTGCCGCCGGCGACGACGGCGATGGTGTTCTCGCCATCGGCAGCGACATGGATCATCGCCATGCCGGTCGCGCCATCAGCATCGACGGCGACGAGGGCGGTGTCGACCGCAAAACGCCGCAGCTCATCGAGCACGGCATGGCCGAAGGCATCGCCCCCCACCCGGCCAACCAGGCTGACGGTGCTGCCGAGACGGCGCGCCGCCACCGCCTGGTTGGCGCCCTTGCCGCCAAGACCGAGGCGATAGGCCGAGGCGAAGAGGGTCTCGCCGGCTCGAGGCAGTCGCTCGACATAGGCGACGACGTCGCAATTGATGCTGCCGACCACCGCGATCGCCATCTCACACCTCCTAGAGCGCGATGCCCGCCAGTTGCTGCGCCATCCGTCCGACAAACGCGTCGACGTCCAGCTCGACGACCAGCCGGTGCGGCCCCCCGGCGTCGCGGGTCCACAGCGTCCGGCCCTCGCGTGGGCCACGCTCCGTGACGACGGCGAGGGTGCCCTGCTCGAGGCGGAACAGCTCCGGCCACAGAATGAAGCCGACGACGCAGGCATCGTGAATGGCCGCGGGGTGGCTGTCGATCCCGACCATTGGCATCAGGGAGGCGACGAGCCTGGCGGGCTTGCTCAGGCTTCGGCCGAGCACCGCGAGGAAGTCGGGGCCGGCAATGACTTTGCGCGTGATGTCGAGCGGGACGATGGTGGCAGGGACCGCGCTCGCCAGCACGGTCGCTGCCGCATCCGGATCGACCCAGATGTTGAGCTCGGCTTGCGGCGTGGCATTGCCGCGGCCGATGGCGCCTCCCATGATCACCAGATCGGCGATCGCGCCGGCAAGACCGGGACGTCCGCCAAGGAGGTGGGCAAGATTGGTGAGCGGCCCGATGGCGATCAGGACGCGCCTCCCCGGCGTTGGCCGATCGAGCCAACGGATAAGGGCTGAAACCGCATCATCGGTGGCCGGGGGCGCTCCGGAGGACAGTGCCAAAGAGCCGTCGCCGCCCCAGATCGCGGTCGAGAAGCGCGACGGATCGCGACGCGCCGCGCAGTGGCCGCGATGGACCGGCGCGGCGTGACCGAGGGCTGCAATGATGGTGCCGGCATTGGCGGTGACCATTTCGAGCGCGGCATTGCCCTCGACGGTGGTGACGAGGTCGATTGCGAGGTCGTGCGAGGCGGCGGCAAGGGCGATGGCGACGGCATCGTCGAGGCCGGGATCGCAGTCGATGGCGAGAGAGATTGGAGGGTTCATGGTCGAGGGGCCTCGCTTCGTCCGTGCTCGGTCCATTCCACGACGAGGACCGAGGCGAGCACCAGCCCGGCGAAGGACAGGGCCAGCGGATAGAGCGTGCCGGCATAGCTCTGCCCGATCACCGTGCCGATGGCGACCGACACGATGGTCGCAATGAAGCTCACCACCGCCGAGCCGACACCGGCAATGTGCCCGAGCGGCTCCATTGCCAGGGCGTTGAGATTGCCGAAACTGATGCCGACGAAGAAGAAGCAGATCACCAGATAGATCATGAGCAGCCACAGCGGCGGCAGACCGCCGGCGAGCGCCACCAGAAGGACGAAGAGGAGCGACAAGGCGCTGGCGCTGCGCAGGGCCAGGCTGCAGAGCCGCCGCATCCCGAAGCGCATGACGAGGCGAGCGTTGATGAGGGAGGCGCAGCCGATCGCCGCGGCAGGAACGGCGAAGGCAAGCGGAAACAACGGACCGAGACCGTAGATCTCCTGAAACATCTGCTGCGAGGTCACGAGATAGACGACGAAGGCGGCGAAGACCAGGCCGGAGGTGAGAGCATAACCCATCGTGACACGGCTGCGCAGGCATTCCAGCACAGCAGTGGCGAAATAATGCGACGACAGCTCGGCACGACGGTGCGGCGGCAGGGTTTCGGGCTGGCGCCAGAGAAACCAGGCGAGCGCCACCGAACCGAGGACGAGCAGGGCAACGAAGATCCCGCGCCATGAGCCGAAATGGAGAATGATCTGGCCGAGCGCCGGCGCCAGCACCGGCGCCATGATGAACACCGCCATGACCAGCGAGAAGACGCGGGCCATCTCGCGGCCGCCATGCCTGTCGCGGATCAGCGCCAGGGAGACGATGCGCGGACCGGCGGCGCCGGCGCCCTGGAGGAAGCGGCCGGCGAGCAGGATCTCGAATCGTGTCGCCAGCAAGGCGAGCAGCGTGCCGCAGAGATAGAGGACGAGGCCGAAGGCGACCGCCGGCTTGCGGCCGGTCACGTCGGAGACCGGTCCGTAGAACAGTTGTCCGATGCCGAGGGCCAGGAAAAACGCCACCAGGACCAGCTGGCGGTCATTGGGGTTGCGCACTCCGAGATCCGCCGCAATCTCGCCAAGGGCCGGCAGCATCGAGTCGATCGAGAGCGCAACCAGTGACATCAGCAGCGCAATCAGCGCGACAAACTCGCCGGTCGGCCGCAATCCCGGGTCAACCGTCCCCCGCAACTTCGTACTCCAATTCCCTGGTCGGACGGCTATAATAGGGGGATCGAGGTGGGATGTGAATTCATCGGCTTTCGGGGCATCCGAGACGTCACGGACGAGCGGCATCGCGCATGCGCTGCATCGCCTGCGGCACCATGTCGACCGCTTTCTCGAGCGGCAATTCCCGGAGCGGCTCTATGCCCGCTCGCTGATCATCGTGGTGACGCCGGTCGTGGTGCTGCAGCTCATCATGACCTACATGTTCATGGAGCGGCATTACGAGACGGTCACCCGCTCGCTGGCCGAATCCTATATCAGCGACGTGGTGCTGCTGATCAATCTCTACAACAAGAGCGATCAGGGCCAGGAAGCAGTCCGCCGCATTCTCGACATGGCCAATGGCGATCTCAAGCTTGGCCTGTCGATCCTCGAGAAGCAATCACTACCCGAGCCGATCCCCTCGCCGGCCTTCTCCAGCGTCGACCGCAAGCTCAGGCGTTACGTCTGGAGCGATCTCAAGCTGCCGTTCTGGCTCGACACCACCGGCACACCCGACTTCGTCGATCTCAGGATCGAGGTCAAGCCCGACACGGTGTTCCGCTTCGTGACGCCGATCGCGCGGGCCCACGCGCCGACCCGGCCGTTGTTCCTGTTCGCCATGGTGAGCTCGTCGCTGGTGCTGCTCAGCCTGGCGATCATTTTCCTGCGCGGCCAGATTCGTCCGATCCTCAGATTGGCCGAGGCGGCACAGGCTTTCGGCATGGGGCGCGACGTCGCCAATTTCCGCCCCTCCGGAGCGCGCGAGATCCAGGAGGCATCCAACGCCTTCATCATGATGAAGGCGCGCATCGAGCGCAATGTCGAGCAGCGGACCGCCATGCTGGCGGGGGTGTCGCATGATCTGCGAACGGTGCTGACGCGGCTCAATCTCGAGCTCGCATTGATGCCGCAGACGGCGGAGACGGCGGCGATGCGCGAGGACGTCGCCGAGATGCAGCGTATGCTCGAGGGCTATCTCTCCTTTGCCCGCGGCGATGGCGGGGAGGAATCGCGCGAGACCGACATCGTCAATCTGATCAGCCAGATCGGCGAGGACTTCGCCCGCTCGGGACGCACCATCACGCTCGACCTGCCGGACAGCCTGACGGCGTCGGTCAAGCCACAGGCGCTCAAGCGCTGCATCGCCAATCTCGTCGCCAATGCCATCCGGTTCGGCAAGCTCGTCACCGTCACGGCGTCGCTCGAGAACCGGGCGCTGACGATCATCGTCGAGGATAACGGACCGGGGGTCCCGCCGGAGCGTTATGCCGACGTGTTCAAGCCGTTCGTCCGCCTGGATGATGCTCGCAACCAGGACACGCCCGGAACCGGGCTCGGACTTGCCATCGCGCTCGATGTGGCGCGAAGCCATGGCGGCGACATCACGCTCGACAGGAGCGCCAGCGGCGGCCTCGAGGTGACGGTGACGATTCCGCAATAGGAGGCAGCAGGCATTAGGCAGATAGGCAGTGCGTGGTGCTCTTGCCGACTGCCTAGACTTCCACCCCCAACACCGCCAGGCAATCGCCGGGCTTGATGAGGCCAGGAAAGTGGCGGGCGACGAGCAGGCCGTCCATCCTGGCGCGGTAGGAGCGCGGCGGCTTGCCGGTGCGATCGACCGGCCAGATGCGGGCGAGCTCATCGCCGCTCCTCACCTTCTCGCCGAGATCGACGCGCGGCTCGATCAATCCTTCATCCTCGCTGAACAGGAAGCAGTCGGCCGAGGGCATGTCGAGCATCACCGAGTTGTGCCGCTCGATCTCGCCTTGGAGGATGCCGGCATGGATCAGCAGGTTGCGGCAGCCCCGCCGGGCGATCGCCACGGAGCGGGCCGTGGCGGTGCCGCCGCCGCCCAGCTCGGTCGTGACGAACAGCTTGCCCAGCCCCTCGACGATCGTGTCGAACATCCCGACGGAATCGATCTCGCGCAGGAACATCGAATAGGGTGCGGCAAAGGCCTCCATGGCGGCGCTCGCGCGCGCTTGGAGCGCCGCATCGGAGAGATGATGGATGCTGGCAAAGGGCACGAAGTCGAGCGTGCGTCCGCCGGAATGAATATCGAGAACGATATCGGCCTCAGGCACGAGCGTGCGGGCGAAATAATCGGCGATCTTCTCGGTCACCGTGCCGTCGGGACGGCCGGGGAAGGCGCGGTTCAGATTGCCGCGGTCGATCGGCGAGGTGCGCAGGCCGGCGCGAAAGGCCGGGTAGTTCATGAAGGGGACGATGATGACGCGGCCGTCGATCATCGCCGGATCGAGCTCGAGGGCCAGCTCCTGGAGCGCCAACGGTCCCTCATATTCGTCGCCGTGGTTGGCGCCGGTGAAGAGCGCGGTCGGGCCGCTGCCGCGCTTGACCACGGTGAGCGGGATCATCACCGAGCCCCAGGCCGAATCGTCGCGGCTGTAGGGCAGCCGCAGAAAGCCGTGCCGCACGCCGTCGGCGGCGAGATCGATAGTCGGAACGATGGGATTGTCTCTCATGGATGGGGTGCCGGCTGCCTTTCGCGGGGGGAAATCTCGGCCGCCAGCCTCGCCGCCAGACACGGCCGGCGTCAAGGCCTTCACGCGGTCGTGCTTGCGCGGGCGCCGGCTTGATCTTATTCGGCAGACGGCAATCACGGAGGATGGTCGAGGAATGGCCCAGGGCACCCATAATTTTCGCCAGGATCCGCGCAATGCCGAGATCCTGATCTCGGTCAACGGCGTGCTCTTCCCGCGCGACAAGGCCATGGTTTCGGTGTTCGATTCCGGCTTCATCCTGGGCGACGGGGTGTGGGAGGGCCTCAGGATGCATGGCGGGGGCGTGTCGTTCCTCGATCAGCATCTCGAGCGGCTCTATGAGGGTGCCAAGGCGATCCACATGGATATCGGGCTGACGCCGGCCGAGCTCACCGGGCGGCTGTTCGATTGCCTCGAGGCCAATGGCATGACCGACGGCGTCCATATCCGCCTGATGGTCACCCGCGGCGTCAAGGCGACGCCCTATCAGGATCCGCGGGTGACGATCTCGCCGGCGACCATCGTCATCATTCCGGAATACAAGATTGCCGATCCCGAGATCGCGGCGCGAGGCTTGAGGCTGCACACCGTCCATGTGCGGCGCGGCTATCCCGATGTGCAGGACCAGAAGCTCAATTCGCATTCCAAGCTCAATTGCATCACCGCCTGCATCCAGGCGGCCGATGCCGGTGCCGACGAGGCGCTGATGCTCGACCCGCATGGCTTCGTCGCCACCTGCAACTCGACGCATTTCTTCATCGTGCGGCGCGGCGAGGTGTGGACGTCGACAGGGCAGTATTGCATCCCCGGCATCACCCGCGGGAACATCATCGCGCTCTGCCGTAGCAATGACATTCCGATCCACGAGAAAGCCTTCTCGCTCTATGACGTCTACGGCGCCGATGAAGCCTTCGTCACCGGGACCTTTGCCGGCCTTGCGGCGGTGCGCGAGGTCGACGGGCGTCCGATCCGCCATCCGCTCGCCCCGCCGCAGGCATGGAGCGGTCCTGGGCCGATGACGCAGCGACTGAGCGCGCTCTATCGCGAGCTCGCGGTGACGGAGGCGGTGCGGCGATGACGGCGAGGAGCATCAACATCGCCATGTGGTCGGGGCCGCGCAACATCTCGACGGCGATGATGTATTCCTTCGGCAGCCGACCCGACTGCACCTGCTGGGACGAGCCGTTCTACGGCTTCTCGCTCAAGGCGCGCGGCAACGACCATCCGCTGCGGGACGAGATCATCGCGGCATGGGGCTCGGATTTCGAGGTGCTGGTGAAGCGTTGCCTCGAACCCAGGCCGCAGGGTCGGCCGGTGTTCTACCAGAAGCACATGACGCATCACATGTTGAAGGGCTTCGACCGCAGCTTCGTACACGGGCTGACCAACGCCTTCCTGATCCGCTCGCCGGAGCGGGTGCTCGAAAGCTATGTCAAGAAATGGCCGACGGTGACGCTCCAGGATATCGGCTTCGTCGAGCAGGCGGAGATCTTCGAAATGGTGGCGGAACGGCTCGGCGAGGCACCGCCGGTGGTCGATGCCGACGACATATTGGGCGATCCGGAAGGTGTGCTCAGGGCGCTGTGCGCGGCGCTCGAAATCGAATTCCGCCAAGAGATGCTGTCATGGCCGGCAGGTCCCAAATCATTCGACGGCGTATGGTCGCCGCATTGGTACAATGCGGTGTGGAGGTCGACCGGCTTCGAGGAGCGGCCGCCGGCGAAACCGGCGATGACGGGTGGACTTGCGGCGATCGCCGATGCAGCGAGGCCCTTTTATGAAAGGCTGTTGCGCCACCGGTTGGTGTCGGCGCCAATGTCGGTGGCGGGTGCCGCGACCTGAACGACGCCGCCTTCCTTCTCGGCGAGAAGCTCGAGCTTGCGCAGCTCGCCCTCCTCGATAGCGAATCGCCCCTTGGCCTCGTCGAGCTCGGCCTTCAGCTCGCTCATCGAGCGCAGGATGTTGTCGCGACGACCGCGCAGCGACTTGGCCGTCATCGAATAGCTGAAGTGACCAGGATCGGTGACGCCATTGCGCTGCTCCTCGGCAGCGATCTGGTGATCGAGGTCGTCCTGCTTGCGACGAAAGTCGGCAATCATCGCCTCGATGGCCTGGACCTGGCGGCGCCGTTCCTCGACACGAAAGCGCTGAAGCCGCAGATAGGTGTTTTTCGAACGCATGAACGGCCTCCCGCAACCGCCACGAATCGACTAGCGTCAATCTCCCGATCTCGCAGCATGGTGACGACACTGGCTTAAGTTGGAGTAAAGACGAATCGCGATTCAGGTGATTGCGCCATTTTCGCGGCAGGGGCTTAGGGTTTGTTAACTTTTGTGCGGGTATCTTAACCACGAAGATTAACCAGGGTCCGTCTTTGCGGATCCGAATTGCTCCTGGATGCGGGTCCAGAGTCGCGGATGTCGGGAAGGGGATGCTGATGCGCGTGCTTCTTATCGAGGATGATTCAGCGACGGCGCAAAGCATCGAGCTGATGCTGAAATCCGAAGGCTTCAATATCTACACAACCGATCTCGGTGAGGAAGGAATCGATCTCGGCAAGCTGTATGACTATGACATCATACTGCTCGACCTCAATCTGCCGGACATGTCGGGCTTCGAGGTGCTGAGGTCGCTCAGGGTGTCGAAGGTCAACACGCCGATCCTGATCCTTTCCGGTCTTGCCGGCATCGAGGACAAGGTGCGGGGCCTGGGCTTCGGCGCCGACGATTACATGACCAAGCCCTTCCACAAGGACGAGCTGGTGGCGCGGATCCACGCGGTGGTGCGCCGCTCCAAGGGCCATGCGCAATCGGTCATCGCGACCGGCGATCTCATCGTCAATCTAGACACCAAGACGGTCGAGGTGTCGGGGCAGCGGGTGCATCTGACCGGCAAGGAGTACCAGATGCTGGAGCTCCTGTCGCTGCGCAAGGGCACGACGCTCACCAAGGAGATGTTCCTCAACCATCTCTATGGCGGCATGGACGAGCCGGAGCTCAAGATCATCGACGTGTTCATCTGCAAGCTGCGCAAAAAGCTGGCGATGGCAGCCGGCGGCCGGAACTACATCGAGACGGTGTGGGGCCGCGGCTATGTGCTGCGCGAAGGTGCAGCCGGCGAAGCAGCCTGAAAAGAGGCAGTAGGCATTAGGCAAATAGGCAGTGAGCTGAGCATTTCGCCACTGCCTACTGCCTACCTGCCAGAAACACCACCGCTCGCGACTTGACCTCGGCAGCAATGGCGAAGCCTGACTGCTCGGCGAGGCGCAGGGCGTAATAGACCTGGATGACGCGGGCGTCGAACTCGGCAGCCGGAACCGAGCGGTCGAGCACGGCCCTGGTCTTGTCGGCGAGGCGCGCACCATCGCCTTCGGCGGTCGCCGAGAGAAGGTCGTCGGCCGCCTCGATGGTGACGATGCCGCCACGCGGCACGGCGGCGATCCCCAGCAGCAAGAGATTGAGCAGGAGCTTCACCTCGTTTCTGTCGCGGGTGCGGCGCGGCGCCCGCCAATCGAGCTTGACCTTTTCGTCGCTGACGAAGAGGCGGGCAATGTCGCCTGCCTCGCCGAGATCGAGCATCGACCCGGCGCCACCGGCGGCGCCGAATGCCATGCGACAGAATTGCAGCTTGGCCGAGGCCTGGCGGGCCGAGCGCCGCACCAGCTCGAGAGCCAGCCGGCGCATCTCCTCATCGTCGTCCTCGTCCATCATTTCGAGACCGTTGGCGATGGCGCCGACGGGAGAGACGATGTCATGGCACACCCGGCTGCACAGAAGCGCTGCAAGGTCGAGGTCGCTCAGGAGGTTCGACATGAAAGGTCCATGGGGTTGGCGCCGGCGATCCGCACGAATCGCCGATCATGGGTTGTCTCCGGGGCGAACTTACTCTAGGCGAACCGTGATGGAAGTTCCGCCGCCGCTCAGTTCACGGAAAAGCGCATGACCGCCTCGCCCAGCCCCGATCCCCTGCTTCACGGCATGATTGCGCTGGCACTCGATGCCGGACGGGTGATTCTCGAATTCTACGAAGGGGGTGCCGATATCACGCTCAAGCCCGACGCATCGCCGGTGACCTCGGCCGACCTAGCGGCCGAGGCGATCATCATCGCCGGGCTCAAATCGCTGGCACCGGAAATTCCGGTGATCGCCGAGGAGGCCGTGGCGCGCGGCGACATGCCCAAGGCGGCGCAACGGTTCTTCCTGGTCGATCCGCTGGACGGCACCAAGGAATTCATCTCGCGCAACGGCGAGTTCACCGTCAACATCGCGCTGATCGAGGCTGGTCAGCCGGTGGCGGGGGTGGTCTATGCCCCGGCAATCGGTCGCCTGTTCTGGGGCGAGCAGGGCAAGGGTGCGGCGGAGATGGTCGTCTCCGACCCCAAAGCGCAGGAACCGCCCGCGGGGCGACGGATCACTGCGCAGCAGGCGGTCGCCGGGGTTCCGATCAAGGTGGTGGCCAGCCGGTCGCATCGCGACGGCGAGACCGACCGGTTTCTCGCTTCCCTCGGCGATTGCGAGATCGTGTCGGCCGGATCGTCGGTCAAGTTCTGCCTGGTGGCGAGCGGCGAGGCCCAGCTCTATCCGCGGTTCGGCCGCACCATGGAATGGGACACGGCGGCGGGCCATGCGGTCCTGGCGGCGGCCGGCGGGACGGTCGTTACGGCGGATGGCGCCCCGCTTCTCTACGGCAAGGAGGCGGCGGGCTTCGCCAACCCGCCATTCATCGCGGCAGCCGGTCATCTCGGCGAAGTTAACCGTTTCTCAACGACCAGCCCCTAGCTTTCAGCGAATTGGGAAAAAACCGGCCGCAATCGCGCCAAAGCTCTGGCGCAGAGTTCGCCAAATCGGGAAAGCCGGTCGTTTCTGACATTGGTGGGAAGACAATGACAATGCGTTTGGTCACCCTGGCCGGATGGGTCACGGCCGCCTTGTTGTGCCTCATTGTCGCCACGCCGCTGCCGGCCGCGGCGATCGGAACCTACGACCAGAGCGCGGCGGCGGGTCGGGCGACCTACTCGCTCGAGGAGATGGTGGAGACCGGTCACACGTTTTTCGGCAACACCACCAAAGGGGTGGCCCAGGCCATCGAGTATGTGTTCCAGCAGGCCGGCCGGCCGAGCGGCTACATCATCGGCGAGGAGGCCTCGGCGGCCTTTGTCGGTGGCCTGCGCTACGGCGAGGGCACGCTTTACCTCGCGAGTGGCGGGCAGCAGAAGGTCTATTGGCAGGGCCCATCGCTCGGATTCGACATCGGCGGCAACGGGTCCAGGACTCTGGTCCTCATCTACAACATCGATGCAACGCCGGAGATCTTCGATCACTTCGTAGGCGTCGAGGGTTCCGCCTATCTGGTCGGCGGGCTCGGGGTGAATTTCCAAACCAACCAGAAGCTGAAGCTGGCGCCGATCCGCACCGGCGTCGGGGCACGGCTCGGGGCCAATCTCGGCTACCTCAAATATACCGATCAGCCGACCTGGAACCCCTTCTGAAGGACTGGTGACAACGCTCACAGCTGCAGTTTGCGCCTCGCCACTGGGGTCGCGCGGCGCTACTATCCGTCGTCAACTGCCTTTCGGGCATGCCGCCGGTCGAGCATTGGGAAAGCCTGATTAGATGTCGCAGATCGAGACCCTCATGCTCCTTGGCCTCGGCTTTGCCCTGGCCGCCCTGATCAGCCTGTTCGTTGCCCGGGGGCTTTGGTACTATGCGTTGCGGCTCGGCAGCCTGCGCAACCAGCGGGCGACACCATCGGCGATGGCGGAGCTCCAATCCGATCGCGATCGGCTGCGTGCCGAGTATGCCATGTTGAGCCGCAAGCTCGAATTGCGGCTTCAGGATCTCAAGACCAGGCTCGCCGAGCAGATGGCCGAGGTGGCGCGCAGCCGCAACCGCATCGATGCACTGATCACCGAGGTCGAGAAGCGCGAGCAGCTGGTCACGGCGCGCGACGAGGAGATCGCCACGCTCCGGCTGCAGCTGTCGCCATTCGAGAACGAGCTCGCCTCGCGCACCCATTCGATCCAGCAGCTCAAGGAAATGATCCGCGACCGCGACGAGGACATCGACGCGATGCGGCTGACCATCGAGAATCTGACGCGGGAGATTGCCGATCGCGATCTCCACATCGCCACCATGACGGTGGACGGGGTGATGACCGGCGGACCGGCAAGCTCGATTCCGCCCGATGCCTTCACGGCGCATGAGCGGTTGCGCCAGCGCATCGAGGAGCTTTCCGGCCTGTCGATGCAGATCGAGGAGCAGCGGGCCCAGCTGACCGAGCAGCAGCGGGAGCTGGTGGCGCTCAAAAAGACCATCGACATCGCCAAGTCCGACGTGGTGGAGCACCCGCCGGAGCGCAGCCCGGCCACCGCTCCCCTGCCCGCCCCGGAGCGCGTCGGCGAGACCCGCTTCAAGATGGTGGATGCCGGCAGCCGCACGCTCGAGCAGCAGATCCAGGTGGCGGAAAAGGAAACCGAGGCGCTGCAGGAGGAATTGCGGCAACTCGATGAAAGCTGGAGCACGCGGCTTGCCGCGCTCGGGCTTTCCAATGGCAGCGAGATGGCAGGGCGGGACGGCGGAACGCCGCCCGAAACTCTGCAGGATTCCCGTCCTGCCGGGCGGGGTGATGCAGGCGCGCCACAGAAGCACGGGGCGGCACCGCAGGAGATAAAGCGGAGCTCCCGGGGCTTCGCCAATGTCATCTCGCTCGCTGCCCGTATACGAGCGTTGCAGAAAGACATCGGCAAGTGAAGATTCGCCACAGCTGAGGAACCGGCGTGCGGAAAATGGACGGTTAGTCTCTGTCCGTCCAAGTCGGCTTGTGCTTCACTGATCGTGTTCGAGACGTGGCGTCTTTGAGGGCGCGCGCTCCGACAGGGACAAGACAGCGGGTGAGGGATTGATTGCCGTGCGCCGGGTATTGCTGGCCGCAGCCATCATTGCGGCATGGGGAACTTGCGTCAGTTTTGCGTCGGCAGAAGTGCTGGGACCGCATCTGGAGACGCATGGCCCAGCCGATCCGCCGAAAGGGTTCGTGGGGTTCTGCGACACCGGTCCGTGGGCTTGCGGCACCGGAATCGCGGTCAAGAAGCGGCTGCGCAACGATTTCAGGCAAGTCGCGATCGAGGTGAACGGCCGGGTCAACCGGACCATCAAGCCCGAAACGGATATCGTCCAATATGGCGTCGAGGAACGGTGGACGCTGCCGGACAGCGGCAAGGGCGATTGCGAGGACTATGCCCTTCTGAAAAAGAAGCTGCTGATCGAACGCGGCGTGCCGGCGCAGAGGCTGTTGCTTGCCGTGGTGTTCACGCCGAAGAAGGAGCGCCATCTGGTGCTGGTGCTGAGGACCAGCGATGCCGATCTCGTGCTCGACAATCTCGAGCTCAAGGTCCTCGACTGGCGCAAGACCGGCTATCGGGTCGTCGCCATGCAGAATCCGGGCGACGAGAGGAACTGGCTGCTGGTCAAGCCGTCCGGCCAGCCCGACCCGGCGCATAATGTGGCGACGACGGAGAATTAGGGGCCGGCAGGCATGGCGGTGCCGCCACCATTGAGTCGGCAGGTTTCGGCCAGGCGTCCTTCATGATGAAATTGGCAACCTCGGTCTCGGGCAGTGGTCGGCTGAACAGATAGCCCTGGACCTGGTCGCAGCGAAGCCGCCTGACGAAAGCCGCCTCGTTCTCGGTCTCGATGCCCTCGGCAGTGACCGGCAGGCCGAGCGTGCGGCCAAGCGCGATGATCGTTCTCAGCACCCCGCGGGCCCGCGGATCGCGGTCGATGGCGCGAATGAATGACTGGTCGATCTTGAGCTTGTCGAAGGGGAACTGCCAGAGATAGCCGAGACTCGAATAGCCGGTGCCGAAATCGTCGAGCACCACCCGGACGCCAAGCGCCTGGAGCGCCCCGAGCCGCTCGCGGATCGCCGGCGAGTCGCGCAGCAGCACGCCCTCGGTGACCTCGATCTCCAGACGCTCCGGCAGAAGCCCTGTCTCGGCAAGCGCGGATGCGATGTCGCCGACAATCGCGTCGGATTCGAATTGCACTGGCGACAGGTTGACCGCGATCTGCAGATGCTGCGGCCAGTGGGCGGCAAAGCGGCAGGCATGCATCAAGGTCCACCGGCCGATTGCCGCGATCGCCCCGGTGTGCTCGGCGGCTGGAATGAAGATGGCGGGCGAGATCTCTTCGCCCTTGGCGCCGGCCATGCGGATCAGCGCCTCGAAGCCCGATAGCCTTCCCGAGCGCAGGTCGATGATCGGCTGATATTCGAGCCGGAAGCTCTCCGCCGCGATGGCGGCGTCGATGGTCCGCTGCAGCAACAGGCGGTCCTCGTACTGGCGCCCCATGCGGTCATTGAAGAAATGCATGCGATTGCCGCCCGCCGCCTTGGCGGCATAGCGGGCGATGTCGGCGCGGCGCAACAGCTGCGAGGTCTCCCGTCCATCGGTCGGCGAGACCACCACGCCGACGCTGGACAACGGCTGGACGCGCTCGCTGCGCCATTCGACGGTCTGCGACAGAAGATCGAGAATGCGCCCGCCGACCCGTTCTGCCTCGATGGTCGCGGCATCGCTGCCGATGATGACGCCGAAAGTGTCGCCGCCGAGCCGCGCCACCACGCCGCCATTGCAGCCGGTGGCAAGACGCTGTGCGACCGCCGTCAGCACATGATCGCCGCCTTCCTGGCCGAGTGCGTCATTGACCTGCATGAAGTGATCGATATCGACCAGCATGACGGCGGTCTCGCGGTCGTGTGCGGCATCGCGGGCGAGCATGTCGTCGAGCGCCTCGATGAAGGCCTGGCGATTGGGAAGGCCGGTCAGCGGGTCGTTGCGGGCGAGATAGCGGATCTGCGCGGCGCTTTTGCGCTGCTGAAAGCCGAGACCGGCATGGACCAGGATGCCGAGCAGCAGCAACAGCACCACAATCGAGATCGCCGTCTGCAGCGCTTGGGCCAGATAGGTGGATTTGAGCCCGTCCTGATCGACCGAAGCGACGAGGTAGCCGACCACATGGCCCGCGACCTTGAGCGGCAGGGTCACCCGAGCAAGGTCGCCGGTCCCCTGCTCCATGGCGACCAGCGGGCTCACCGTCGAGCCGGTGAGCGTCACGAGCGGCACGGTTGCGGTCTTGCCGTCGATCGGCTGGCCGCCGACAAAGGCCATGCGCAAGGTGCCGCGGCGGTCGAAGATCTCAAAGGCCCGCACCCGCGACAGCCTTCCGGCATGCCGGTAGGCAGCGAGCGTCAAGGGCGAGGGCAACTCGCCTGCGAGAATGAGCAGGAACTCGGGTGTCGTCCTGACCAGGTAGTGCGACCAGTCGGAGGCCACCGCGACGGCATCGAGCCTGAGCAGCTGCTCGGTCCTGGATCTGAGATAGGCACAGCCCGCCGCCGCCGCGAGGACCAGCACCGAAAGCACGAGCACCAGGCGTCGCACCCCGTCCAGCCTGCCAATATGGAATCCAGCCAAAGGTTCGCCGCCCGCTCGCCGTGTATCCGCCACCGGTCAAACTCGCAGCGCGAGAGCGAACAGGCGGTAAAGGATGCGACGTGCCCCAGGAAATCCGTTCGGGATGGTTAAGCGGGGGTTAGGAGAGCTACTGCCTAGCTTGCGGCGAGCGCCGCCTTCGGCTGCAGGGTCTTCTGCGCGGCGTTCTTCACCGCCTTCTGGACTTTCTCGAAGGCTCTGACCTCGATCTGACGGATGCGCTCGCGCGACACCCCGAACTCGCTTGACAGCTCCTCGAGCGTCAGCGGCTCGTCCCTGAGCCGGCGCGCCTCGAAGATCCGCCGCTCGCGGTCGGTGAGCTTGCCGAGAGCATTCTTGAGGAGATCAGCCCGCATGCTGAGCTCCTCGCTCTCGGCCAGCGTCGTCTCCTGGTCGTCATGTTCGTCGATCAGCCAGTCCTGCCACTCGCCTTCGCTGTCGACCCGCAGCGGCGCATTGAGCGAAGCATCGCCCGACAGCCGGCGATTCATCGACACGACATCGTCCTCCGGCACGCCGAGGCGGGTGGCGATCTCCTTCACCTGATCGGGCCTGAGATCGCCGTCCTCGAGAGCCTGTATCTGGCCTTTGACCTTGCGGAGGTTGAAGAACAGCTTCTTCTGGTTGGCCGTGGTGCCCATCTTGACCAGCGACCAGGAGCGCAGGATGAACTCCTGGATCGAGGCCTTGATCCACCACATCGCATAGGTGGCGAGGCGGAATCCCTTCTCGGGCTCGAAGCGCTTGACCGCCTGCATGAGGCCGACATTGCCTTCCGAGATCACCTCCGAGATCGGCAGCCCGTAGCCTCGATAGCCCATGGCAATCTTGGCGACGAGGCGCAGATGGCTGGTCACCAGCCGATGGGCGGCATCGCGATCGCCATGCTCGCGCCAGCGTTTGGCCAGCATATATTCCTCGTCCGGCTGCAGCATCGGGAACTGCCGGATCTGCTGAAGATAGCGGGCGAGCCCGCCTTCGCTGCTGACGGATGGCAAGCTTGCAATGGTCTTGGTGCTCATCATATGTCCCCGAACGACCGCGCCCGGTGAACTGTTTCAGGACGGGGCGGTCGAACCGATCTATATGGGTACGTCGGAGGTTACTTTTAAGACCATAACATGAACGGTCCAAATTAACTGTTGGTCACCAATCCGCCAGGCCGTCACGAAGGATCGTGCAAGGCGGCGAGGAGGCTCGCCATGTCGGTCGGCAGCGGGGATTCGAAGCGCATCGGGACTTTGGTCGTCGGGTGCTCGAAACCGAGGAGGGCGGCATGAAGAGCGTGGCGATTCAAGGCTTTGAGGGCAGCTCTGGCCGCTGTCGGCAGCTTGCTGGCGAAGGTCCGGAAACCGGCACCATAGGTGTCGTCCCCCAATAGCGGGTGGCCGATATGCGCCAGATGCACGCGGATCTGGTGGGTGCGGCCGGTCTCAAGCTCGAGCCGGAGCAGGCTCGCCGCCGGGTCCTTGCCGAAGGAGAAGCTCTCCAGCAGCTGATAATGTGTCGCAGCCTCCCTGCCGCTTCCCTCCGGCACCACCGTCATCTTGGTTCGGCTCGTCCGCTTGCGCCCGATCGCCGCCCGGATATCGCCGCTCTGCCGGGGCGGCCGACCCCAGGCAAGCGCCAGATAGGCCCGCTCGAGCCTGCCGTCGCGGCCGTGGGCCGCAAATTGCCGCTGCAGCGCCCGGTGCGCCTGGTCGTTCTTCGCCACCACCATGAGACCGGTGGTGTCCTTGTCCAGCCGGTGCACGATGCCGGGCCGGCGGACCCCGCCTATGCTCGACAGGCTGTCGCCGCAATGCGCCAGCAGCGCATTGACCAGGGTGCCGGTCCAGTTGCCGGCCGCCGGGTGCACCACCAGCCCGGCCGGCTTGTCGATGACGATGAGGTCGCGATCCTCATGGACTATGGCGAGGGGGATCGTCTCGGCCTCGGGCGTCGCGTCGACCGGCTCCGGCACGCTCGCCACGATCTCGTCACCCGCGCGGACCCCGTGGCGCGGCTCGTGCACCGCTTCGCCGGCGACCGACACGGCGCCGGCAGCGATCATCGCCTGGAAACGGGTCCGGCTGATCTCGGGGAAATGCTCGGCGAGCACCCGGTCGAGGCGCTCGCCATGGGCCGTCGCCGCCACCATCATGCGCAACGGACCGCGATCGGATCTGACCATGTCGGTCCTTGACGCTCCCCTGCCCTTCCCACCATCCCGTCGCTTTCGAGACTGCCCCTGGCGATCGTCGCTGTCCAGCAGCGCTTGCAGTCGGCGGAGCCACTGGATATAGGTGGCGGAAGCGGCATCGCCGCCCGAGCGCCCCCTTCGTCTAGCGGTCCAGGACGCGGCCCTCTCACGGCTGAAACAGGGGTTCGAGTCCCCTAGGGGGCGCCAAGCAGAATCTGTCGCTTACCGCAACCGCTGCTTTGTTGTGGTCGATCCCCGAGAAGGCCCATAACCGGACATAGGGGGCAAACCTGTGGTCATGATCGGCCTACTCGCAGTGTGAAATCATAGAGAACGTCCCGCACTCGTATTGCTCTCGGCTTCTATCGTGTTCTTGGTGAGAGCTGAGAATTTGCCCTGATCCGGCGCTCCCTCCGGAACGGCACGGGATGGACCAATTTCCTTGCTGCCGAGGAGCCAACCCACCACAGTCGAAGCGATGAAAGCGCCAGCAAACTCTGCGATCAGAAATCCTGGCAAGTCCTGCGGGCGGATACCGGAAAACGTGTTGGTGAGGCTTCGAGCAATTGCGACTGCCGGGTTCGCGAACGAGGTCGAGGCAGTGAACCAATAGGCCGAGGTGATGTAGAGTCCCACCAGTCCCGGAACGGCCGCGGCCGCGAATCGACTGCCCGCCAGAATGACAGCGATCAGCCCAAAGGTGGCGACGCCCTCGGATAGCCATTGGCCGCCACCGCTGCGCACGGTTGTTGAAACGAACTCTCCATGCTCGAACATGGCATGGGCTAGACCGGTGCCCGTGATCCCGCCGGCGACCTGGGCAGCGATATAGCCGACGGCAAGAACCGGTACGATCTCGCGTCGATAGGCAAAGACGGCCGTCACCGCCGGATTGAAGTGCGCACCCGACACCGGCGCCAGGATTGTAATCAGCACTGCCAGGATCGCGCCGGTCGCGATCGTGTTGCAGAGCAGCGCGACGGCGACGTCGTCGGTGAGCTTATCGGCCATGATGCCGGAGCCGACGACGGCCGTCACCAAGATGCAGGTGCCGAAGAACTCGGCCGCAAGCCGGCGTGGTGGATCGAACTGAACAGTCATCGTCCTTCTGTCGTCATTGACGTTTGGCCAATGCTGTCCAGCCGGTGCTGGAGCGACAGACGATCGAGGCTGGCGATTGGCAGATTCACAAAGATCGATATACGAGAATTGAGCATGCGATAGGCATCGGCGAAGGCGATTGCCTTTTCCGCGTCGCTCCCTTCTACGGCGGCGGGATCGGGCACGCCCCAATGGGCGGTCATCGGCTGACCTGGCCACACCGGGCATGTTTCGGCGGCGGCGCTGTCGCACACCGTGAACACGAATTCCATCACCGGCGCATTTGCCGATGCGAACTCATCCCAGCTCTTGGATCGAGCGAAATCGGTCGTGTAGTTCAACTTTTCAAGGAGGCGAATGGCATAGGGGTTGACGGTGCCCTTGGGCTGACTGCCGGCCGAGTATGCCTTGAACCGGCCCTTGCCCTCCCGGGTGAGAATGGCCTCGGCCATGATCGACCGTGCCGAGTTACCCGTGCAAAGGAAAAGCACGTTGAAGATGCGGTGCGGAGTGGCGGTGCTCAGGGGGTCAACTCCATCCTGATGGCGGCTCACGCAGCCCCATCAACAGCAGCGAGCCAGGTGAAACTTCAATCACAGGCGGTTCCGACACTGACATCGCTCGATCACGAGCTGCCGGTCGACCCACAGCCACTATTCTCTTTACTCGCCGAGCCGGTGCTGCAGCCGCACCCCTTCTTGGGTTCAAGACCGAGAAAACCGCACAGCTCCGGATGCCCATCGCAGCAATCGGTCACGAGGAACGCCAGCAGTGCTCGCATGCCCTGGACGTCCGCGCGGTAGATGATCGAGCGGCCCTCACGAACGCCAACGATCAGTCCCGCGCGCGCCAGGATGCCGAGATGAACGGACAGCGTGTTCTGTTGGCAGCTCAAGGCTTCTGCAATGGCACCGGCAGCAAGTCCGCGGGGTTCACTCTCCATCAACAGCTTGAATATCGACAGCCGGGTGGCTTGGCCCAGTGCCGCTAAAGCCGACAAGGCATAAGGCGCGGACATTTCACTCGAAAGTTCCGGACCCGCGTGGCTCGCCACCGCCAGTAGTCTTGTAGCCAAAACGCTACCTCCAGTTCAGAAGCATTCACATTCAATGACACATAGATGACAGCGTCGTAACAATCTACTAATCTTCATTTCAAGAAATCCAGAAATCGCGTAATCCAGAATTAAAGATAATTTGCGCGATCCCAAGGGAGGGATGTCATGAAGCGATGTCGTGCAATGGTGGACGTCGGGCGTCGCAATTTCCTGAGCGGCGCTGGGGCGGCCGCAGCGGGAGCTGCAGCGTCAACCCTGCTTCCCGGCGCACCCCAGGCGGCAACCTCGACGATGGGCGGTTCCTATCCTTCAAGCCGTCTGGCCAATGCCAAGGAGCTTAAGGTCAACGAACCGCTGGAAGTGACCTACCCAGACGCCCAGGCCCCCGGCGTTCTCCTGAAGCTTGGCATGCCCGTTCAGGGTGGCGTGGGGCCGGATGGTGACATCGTCGGCTTCACCACGATCTGCCCGCACAAGGGTTTCCCGCTGGCGTACAGCCCCGCTGACCATACCCTGAACTGCCCCGGCCATTACGGCCGTTATGATTGCGATGCCGGTGGCCTGCAAATCTGGGGCCATGCCACCCAGAACCTCCCCCAATACATGCTGCGGGTCGATGACAAGGGCGACATCTACGCCGAAGGGCTGGATGAATTGCTGTACGGCCGCTTGGCCAACGTGCTCTGAGGAGGGTCGGATCATGGCATACAAGCGCCACATCAACCGTCTGCCAATCATCCCGAAGGACGCGAACCGCTACAACGTGACCTGCCATTATTGCATCGTCGGCTGCGGTTACCACGCCTACACTTGGGACACCAACCGACAAGGCGGAACAGCGCCTGAAGAGAATCTCTTCGGGGTCGATCTTTCCAAGCAGCAGGAGGCCGAGACCGAGGCGTGGTATGCGCCGGCGATGTACAACATCGTCAAGCAGAATGGCCGCGACGTCCATATCGTCATCAAGCCCGACAAGAACTGCGTTGTGAACTCCGGCCTCGGCTCCATTCGAGGCGCGCGGATGGCCGAGATGAGCTACAGCGCCCAGCGCAACACCGAGCTGCAACGCCTCACAGACCCGATGGTCTGGCGCTATGGGCAAATGCAGCCCACGAGCTGGGAAGACGCTCTGGATCTGGTGGCACGAGTGACGGCGGCAGTGATCAACGAGCAAGGTGAGGATGGCGTGATCGTCTCGGCGTTCGACCATGGCGGCGCCGGCGGCGGTTATGAGAACACCTGGGGCACGGGCAAGCTCTATTTCGCTGCGATGAGGATCAAGAACATCCGCATTCACAACCGACCCGCCTATAACTCGGAGGTTCACGCCACCCGTGACATGGGCGTTGGTGAACTCAACAACTGCTACGAGGATGCGGAACTCGCCGACACCATTTTCGCCGTGGGCACCAACGCCCTGGAAACTCAGACCAATTATTTTTTGAACCACTGGGTGCCGAACCTGCGCGGCAGCTCGCTGGAGAAGAAGAAATCCGAGCTGTCGGACGAACCGCATGATCGCGCCAAGGTGGTCATTGTCGATCCGCGGCGGACCGTCACCGTGAATGCCTGCGAGATCGAGGCAGGCAAAGACAACGTGCTTCACCTCGCGATCAATTCAGGGACTGACCTCGCCCTTTTTAACGCGCTGCTCACCTACATTGGTGACAAGGGTTGGGTCGATAAGGAGTTTCTAGCGGCCTCGACCAAGGATTTCGATAAGGCTCTCCAGGCCAACAAGACCTCAATTGATGATGCCGCGCAGATCACCGGACTGAAGCCCGAGCAAATCGTGATGGCGGCCGAATGGATCGCTAAACCAAAGGAAGGTGGCAAGCGTCGCCGAACGATGTTCTGCTACGAGAAGGGCCTGATCTGGGGCAATGACAACTACCGCACCAATGGGGCCCTGGTAAATGTGGCGCTGGCGACCGGCAATATCGGGCGGCCGGGCGGCGGCTGCGTCCGCATGGGCGGTCATCAGGAAGGCTATTCCCGGCCTTCCGACGCTTTCATCGGCAAGCCGGCCCCCTATGTCGATCAGCTCCTGATCCACGGCAAGGGCGGCATTCATCACATCTGGGGCTGCGACCACTACAAGACGACGCTCAATGCGTTGGAGTTCAAGCGCCGTTACAAGGAGCGCACTGACAAGGTCAAGGACGCCATGTCGGCCGTGCCCTATGGCGACCGCAAAGCAACTGTCGATGCCATTATTGGAGCGATCAAGCAGGGCGGGCTCTTTGCCGTCGATGTTGACATCATCCCGACCAAGATTGGTCAAGCCTGCCATGTGTGGCTCCCGGCAGCAACATCCGGCGAGATGAACCTGACCTCGATGAATGGCGAGCGCCGGATGAGGCTGACCGAGCGCTATATGGACCCGCCCGGACGGGCCATGCCCGATTGCCTCATCGCTGCTCGCATCGCCAACAACTTGGAGCGGGTGTTCCGCGAAATGGGTCAGAACGATCGCGCCGATCAGTTCAAGGGCTTCGATTGGCAAACCGAGGAAGACGCCTTCATGGATGGCTATCACCAGCACGAGAAGGGTGGGGAGTTCGTGACCTACGCCCGCCTGCGAGCGATGGGCACCAACGGCTTCCAGGAACCAGCCACAGGCACAGAAGCGACCGGGCCGGTTGAGGAGGGCACCTCGACGGGAAAGAAGGGCGAAATCGTCGGCGGGACGGCCATCGAGGGCGCGAGGGGCAAGGAGCCCGTGCAGAAATCCACCCCGACCACCACGGGGGCACCTCCGCCAGCTCCTGCTGGAACGGAGCGCATCATCGGCACCAAGCGCCTTTATGCCGATGGAAAATTCAACAAACCGGACGGCAAGGCCGTGTTCATGGAAACCCAGTGGCGCGGCCTACAGGCTCCCGGCAAGCAGGCCGAGAAGGACAAGTACCCGTTCCTCATCAACAACGGCCGTACCAACCACGTCTGGCAGAGCGCCTATCTCGACCAGGAGAACGAACTGGTCATGGATCGCTGGCCGTACCCGTTCATCCAGATGAACCCGGACGACATGGGAGAGCTGGGTGTGAGCGAAGGTGATCTGGTCGAGGTCTATAACGACAATGGCTCGACCCAGGCCATGGTGTATCCGACGCCCACAGCCAAGCGAAAACAGACGTTCATGCTGTTCGCCTATCCAATGGGCGTTCAGGGGAATGTGGTCTCGCCCGGCGTCAACGAACTGATCATTCCCAATTACAAGCAGACCTGGGGAAATATCCGGAAAATTTCCGGCGCGCCCGAGGCCGTGAAGCATCTATCCTTCAAATCTCAGGAATACAAATCCTCCTGAGACGAATTGGGGAGCCGGCGAACGGCTCCCCGCGATCTAGATGTCTTGGCTGGAGCGAGGAGCGTTGCTCTGTGATCGCTCTGTTAGATGAAGGAAGACGCCGAGGCCCATCAGAGTCGCCGCGGCCAAGAAAGATGCTGTCACAGCTTCCTGCAATACGATCAATGCAATCAGCGCACCGAAAAATGGAGCGACCGAGTAATAGATTGCAGTTCGAGCGGTGCCGAGTTCCCGAAGAGCAAGCACGAACAGGACATTGCTGATCCCATAGCTGATGAACCCGACCAGGGAAGCGGCGCCGATTGCTCGAGGATCAGCCTTGATCGCCCCGATCGAGAACGTGACGCATAGATTGAATAAGCCAGCGACCAGTCCCTTCAGCATGGCCACCGTGACGGGATCGCTGGACGAAACCTTGCGGGTCAGATTGTTGTCGATGGCCCATGCCAGACAGGCGGCCACAACGAGCAGAGGGCCGAGCAGAGTCGTGAAGCTTGGCTCGCCTCGCCAGGAGAGGATGATGGCGCCGGCGACGATGCTGGCCATGCCGAGAGCCACTCTTCTGTTGAAATGCTCGCCAAAGACGAGCCACGCAAGCAGAGCTGTGAGAACACCCTCCAGATTCAAGAGCAGCGAAGCCGTTGATCCCGGTGTCTGCGTGAGACCGACCATCAGGAGGATCGGCGCAATCACGCCACCCGAAAGAATGGCGCCCCCAAGCCACAGTGATCCGCTGACACCAAGGCGCTGAGTGGTTCTGGGCCTCGACTTGAGGAAGAGTGTCTGGCAGAGCCGCACCAAAAGGAGGCCGAGGCCCGAACTCAGATAGAGGACGGCGGCGAGCAGCACGGGATGGATGTCGCCGACGAGAGCCTTGGAAAGTGGAGTGCTGCTGCCAAAGAGCAAGGCGGAGACAAGCGCGAAACCGGCTCCTCGCTGATCTGCCAGCACCATAGGCACTCACGCTCCCGGCGAAAGTCGGTCTTGCTTTGCCGGCCGCTCCGACCACCGCAACGCGACTGGTCCCAAGAGCCCGCCCGCGGCCATGACGAGGAAGGCGCCAATCCAGCCGGATGGCGTATTGATCCCGCCGCCAAGATCGATTGCAATCCCCGCTGCCCAACCGCCGATTGCGGAGAGGCCGAACCCGATCGTCGAATGAAGCGCCATCGTAGCGCCACGAAAGGCCGGTTCCGCGCTGGCGGTCATCCCCGAGGTGAGCGCGCCGGAATCGGCTGGTATCGCGATCGAATAGATAAGCAATAGGATCAAGAGAACCATCGGTGACGCACCGATGAGCACGCCGATGAGAAATGCGAGGAGCCCGGCCATATACATGAAAGCGGTGATAGCGCGAGGACGACCAAATCGGATTGCCGCCTCGTTGCCAATGATGCTGGCCGGCATCGCCAGCACGGCCGAGATCACGCTCACGGTGATCGGTTCGAGAACGGCAGATCCACCATTCCTGGCCGCGACAAAAGCCCAGAAGGCAACGATCCAAGTCCTGAACGCATAAAGCTCGAAGCAATGGGTGCCGTAACCAAAGATGTAGCCCAGTGCCGTGCGATTGCGAAAAACCGGCCTGAAATCGAGGATGCGCCTTGATGAGGCCATAGGCTCGATCGGGGCCATCGCGATGCAGACCGCGACCATGGCAAGCGGCCCAAGAGCCGTTACATAGAATGCTGTCTGCCAGCTCCATCGATTGGCAACGAGTTGCGCGACCAGAAACGAAAGTGCGACGCCAAGCGAGAAGCAGGCCGTATAGAGGGTGACGCTGCGAGAAAGCTCCATCGTGCCGAGCCGATCGGTGAGAGCCTTGAGCCCGGGCATATAGGCTCCGGCGAAACCCATGCCGGCCATTCCCCAGATCAGAAGGGCAGAGACCAGACCACCTGCGAACAGGCCGAATGCCAGTGTGGCGAGGCCGCTCACCAAAGAGCCGACAAGCAGGACCAGGCGAGCGTCCACCCGGTCCGTGAGAGCGGTAAGGACGGGCACCGCAAGCATGTAACCGACGGCGAAGGAACCCGCCATCAGCCCCGCTTCGCCGGCCGTCAGTTTCCATAGTGGGATCAGATGTTGTGGCATGACGGCCGGGACCACCACATGTGGCAGAAGGTTGCCCACCTGCCCGATGCACATGGCAGCGACCAGTGGCTTGCCCTCCAGCTTCATCCCAGCCTCTCCAGAGACATGCCTATTTCTATCATACTGGAAATACCGTTTGACGATGGCACGGAGTGGGTATAGGTTCAAGGTCATGAAGATAGACGAAGCAGCAGCGCGCCTGGAAGCGCTCGGCAATCCGACCCGGCTCAAGATCTACCGAACTCTCGTCCGCGCGGGCGAGCTTGGCCAGCCGGTCGGCAGGCTACAGGCACGTCTTGGAATACCGGCGTCCACGCTTTCGCACCACCTGAAAACGTTGCTTATTGTGGGGCTGATCACACAGCAGCGCGACGCCACCACACTGATTTGCCGGGCGAACTATCCCGTCATGGAAGGGCTGATCGGCTTCCTGACGGAGGAGTGCTGTGCCGAGGAGAAATCGTGCAGATCCGATGCGGCATAAATTTTTTGCATTGAATTTCTATCTTTCCGGAAGGTCAGAACATGCAGAAAGTCACCGGGAACTTGCCGGTCGCAGTTATCGGAAGCGGTCCGATCGGTCTCGCGGCCGCTGCTCATCTCATTTCCCGGGGCGTGCCGGTTCGCCTTTATGAGGCGGCCCAGGTGATCGCGCCCAATCTGCGGGATTGGGGACATGTCAGGCTGTTCTCGGTGTGGGATCAGTGCGTGGACGAAGCGGCAATTTCCTTGCTCAAAAGGCATGGTTGGAGAAGCCCAGCCGGCACCATGCTCCCGCTGGGTCGAGATCTGGTCGAGCACTATCTGGAGCCGCTGGCAGCCACTCCGGAAATGGCGGCGGTGATCGAGACTGACGCCCGCGTGGTGAGCCTTTCCCGTCTCGGGCTTGATCGCGTGGGGAGCCGCGACCGCGTGAGCCGGCCGTTTGTCATCCGGCTTGCCGGTAGCAAGGAAGGCACTCGTGACGACTTGGCACGGGCTGTCATCGATGCCTCGGGCACGTGGCAGAACCCGAATCCCTTGGGTGCTAACGGCTGGGCGGCACCGGGCGAGGCAGCCTTCCGAGACCGCATTTCATATGGGATACCGGACATTTCTGGACACGAACGCGCGATCTACTCTGGCGTGCGCACCCTTGTTCTTGGCGGCGGCCATTCCGCCGCAAACGCCCTTCTCGATCTGGCGGTTGTCGCCGAACAGGATTCCGGCACCAAGATTGGCTGGGCCGTGCGTGGTGACTCACTCGCCAAGATCTTTGGCGGCGGCGCTGATGACAAGCTACCAGCACGCGGCAAGCTCGGCGACAGGCTCCGGGAACTCGTGGACGCAGGCCGGCTCAACGTAATCATGTCGTTCGCAACAACGGGGCTGCTGCAAAACGATAGTGGCGTCCTGGTTGAAGGGATGACGGTTGATGGCGTGCGTCGGATTGGTCCATTCGATCGGATTGTTGCCGCGACCGGGCAGCGCCCGGATTTCTCGTTCGCGCGCGAGCTGCAGCTCGATCTGCATCCAGTCGTCGAGAGCACCCGGACGCTTGGGCCGCTGATCGATCCGAACGAGCATTCCTGCGGAACCGTCCCGCCGCATGGTTGGCGGGAGCTGGCGCATACTGAACCAGGCTATTTTGTCGCTGGAATCAAAAGCTACGGCCGGGCGCCGACATTTCTCTTGCTCACCGGTTACGAGCAGGTCCGCTCGATTGCCGCTCATCTGGCCGGCGATCAGGCGGCTGCAGATGATGTGCGCCTCATTCTTCCTGAGACTGGTATCTGCAACGCCACGCTGGAGGAGGTTGCGCCTGGTGGGCTCTGCTGTACCGATCGCGCCATTGAAGTCACGCAAACGAGTGACTGCTGCGGAGGCCCTGCTCCGGAGCCGGGAACTGCCTGTTGTCTAGCAGATCATGAGGCAAACATATCTGGCGAGGTGGGTTGCGGCTGCCGCGATACCGCAGGATGAAGGTCAATGAGCACTGCCCTTGACAGCACGAGGCAGACGGTTCCCCACCTCTCGATCAGCATTCGGCTGCTTGGCTTCACTCAGATCATCGGCTAAGGCACGCGCTATTATGGATTCGCCACCTCGCCGAGGGCATGGCCATTAGGAGCGGGCTCGGTGCACCAGCCATCGAACCACTCGCAGAAGTTCACCGGCTGCCAAGCATGGTCATGACCACCGCCTCTCCCGTCGGCGCCCGTCTTGCCGTAACATACCCTTGGGACTTTGTGCGCGATATTGAGCTCCAATGGACAATGAGCCCAAGCCGGATCATCGCCTCGCCGCCATCATGGCGACGGACGTGGCCGGCTATTCCAAGCTCATGGAGTCGGACGAGGCTCTGGCTCTTGCCGCCCTGGCGGCGATCCGGCAGGCCACCCAGAACCAGATCGTTCAGCACCGCGGCCGAATCGCCAACACCGCCGGCGACAGCGTTCTCGCCGAGTTCGGCAGCGCCGTCGAGGCGGTGCGTTGTGCGATGGCTCTCCAAGAGCAGCTGACAAGCCAAGCCGGCAAAGAGCTTCAGCTTCGCGTCGGCATCCATCTCGGCGATGTGGTCGACAAGGGTGGTGACCTGTTCGGGACGGCGGTCAATGTTGCCGCACGCCTCGAAGGCATTGCGCCGCCCGGCGGCATCGTGGTGTCGGCAGCGGTGCGGGACGCCATCGCCGGGAAGCTCCCGGCGTCGTTCGCCGACCTCGGGCTGAAGACCCTCAAGAACATCGAGGAGCCGCTTCGGGCCTATGCGCTTTCATCCGGAACCCGCACCGCGTCGCGCTCGGGCGAAGGCCTCCCGCTGCCGGGCAAGCCGTCCATCGCGGTCCTGCCGTTCGACAATCTGAGCGGCGATCGCGACCAGGATTACTTTGCTGACGGAATGGTCGAGGAGATCATCATCGCGTTATCACGCATTCGTTGGCTCTTCGTCATCGCAAGGAACTCGAGCTTCTCGTACAAGGGCCGAGCAGTGGACATTAAGCAGGTCGGCCGTGAACTCGGGGTCCATTACATTCTCGAGGGCAGCGTCAGAAAGGCGGGCAGCCGCGTTCGCATTGGCGGGCAGCTTATCGACACCGCGACTGGCGCGCATTTGTGGGGCGAGCGTTTCGAGGGCTCACTCGAGGACGTCTTCGACCTGCAGGATCAGGTGACCGCCAGCGTGGTTGGCGCAATCTCGCCGAAGCTGGAGCAGGCCGAGATCGAGCGTTCGAGCCGCAAGCCCACGGAGAGTCTCAACGCATATGATTACTATTTGCGCGGCATGGCCGGACTTCACCTGTATACCAAAGAGGGCAACACGGACGCCCTGTCGCATTTCTACCGTGCCATTGAGCTCGATCCGAGTTTTGCCTCGGCGTATGGCATGGCTGCTCGCTGCCTTACACAGCGCAAAGCGAACAATTGGATGACCAATCGTCCGCGAGAGATCACCGAGGCGGTGCGACTTGCCCGCAAAGCAACGGAGTTGGGGAGAGAGGACGCGGTTGCCCTTAGCGGTGCCGGGTTTGCTCTGGCCTATGTTGCTGGCGAGGTCGACGAAGGAGCGAAGCTCATCCAACGGGCCCTCGTGCTCAATTCAAACCTGGCTTGGGCTTGGTACTTCAGCAGTTGGGTGAAAGTCTACTTGGGCGAGCCAGAAGCGGCAATACAGCACGCGATGCAGGCCATGCGCCTGAGCCCGAATGATCCTCATCTTTGCAACATGCAGGCCGTGGTCGCGTACGGCCACTTGTATGCAGGCCGATTCAACGAGGCCGTGTCGTGGGCCGAATCGGCGGTTCGGGACAGCCACCTCACTGCTTGGCGTGCCTTGGCGGCGAGCTGCGCTTTGTCTGGACGCCATGAGCAAGCCCGGAAGGCTGTGGCGCACTTACTCAGCCTTGATCCTGCTCTGCGGCTCTCTGAGATTGGCATTCCGCTTCGTCGTCCACAGGATTTGAAACTACTGGTTGACGGTCTGCGCCAAGCGGGCTTGCCGGAATGATGGCGCGAAAAGGGCGCCCTCCCGTCGGCGCCCGTCTTGCCGTAACATACCCTTGGGACTTTGTGCGCGATATTTGAGCTCCAATGGACAATGAGCCCAAGCCGGATCATCGCCTCGCCGCCATCATGGCGACGGACGTGGCCGGCTATTCCAAGCTCATGGAGTCGGACGAGGCTCTGGCTCTTGCCGCCCTGGCGGCCATCCGGCAGGCCACCCAGAAGGAGATCGTTCAGCACCGGGGCCGGATCGCCAACACCGCCGGCGACAGCGTTCTCGCCGAGTTCGGCAGCGCCGTCGAGGCGGTGCGTTGTGCAATCGCGCTTCAGGAAGCGGTGTCGAAGGAGAGCGAAACAAGGGACCTGCAGATCCGCATCGGCATCCATCTCGGCGATGTGGTCGACAAGGGTGGTGACCTGTTCGGGACGGCGGTCAACGTTGCCGCCCGTCTGGAAGGGATCGCGCAGCCCGGCGGCATCGTGGTGTCGGCTGCGGTCCGGGATGCGATAGCCGGAAAACTCCCCGCTTCGTTTATGGACCTCGGTCTGAAGACCCTCAAGAACATCGAGGAGCCAATTCGAGCATACGCATTATCGCCCCGAGCGGGCTGCCTGTCTTCTGGAATGCCTCGTGCAGGGGAAGCTCTCCCGCTACCCAGCAAGCCTTCCATCGCCGTCCTGCCGTTCGACAATCTGAGCGGCGACCGCGAGCAGGAATACTTTGCCGATGGCATGGTCGAAGAGATCATCACCGCGCTTTCACGCATTCGTTGGCTCTTCGTCATCGCGCGGAACTCGAGCTTTGCCTACAAGGGTCGAGCCGTGGACGTGAAGCAGGTTGGAAAGGAACTGGGGGTCCGCTACATCCTCGAAGGCAGCGTTCGCAAAGCAGGCAGCCGCGTGCGGATTGCCGGGCAACTTATCGACACCTCTACAGGGGTGCATCTGTGGGCGGACCGATTCGACGGAGCGGTTGAAGATATCTTCGACTTACAGGATCAGGTCACTGCCAGCGTGGTCGCTGCCATTGGCCCGAAGGTGGAGCAGGCTGAGATTGATCGGGCAAAACGCAAACCGACAGAAAACCTCGATGCATATGACCATTATCTGCGCGGCTTAGCAGCTTTTCATCAGTGGACCAGGGAAGCTAACGCCGAAGCACTGTCGTCATTCTCCAAGGCTATCGACCTCGACACCAACTTCGCGGCGGCCTATGCCATGGCAGCCCGTTGTTTTGCGCAACGCAAGGGCGGCTGGTCGACTGATCGCGAGCAAGAGGCTGCCGAAACGGTGCAGCTAGCTCGGCATGCGGTAAAGTTGGGCAAGGAGGACGCATTCGCGCTCAGTTCTGCAGGGATGGCGTTCTCGTTTGTCGTTGGCGACCACGACTACGGCAAGGCACTCACGGATCGGGCGGTCGCACTCAATCCCAACCTGGCTTTGGCATGGCTCTTCAGCGGCTGGGTGAGAATCTGGCTGGGGGAAACAGAAGCAGCGATAGATCGCATCGATCGTGCCATTCGACTCAATCCCAATGACCCCATCATGTACGTTGCAAAGGCTACCGCCCATTTGCTTGCGGGCCGCTACGCGGAGGCATCCTCCTGCGCAGAAGAGGTGTTACAGGAGCACCCAAATCACGCGACCTCATTACGCGTCGCGACTGCAAGCTACGCCCTCGCCGGGCGACTTGTGGAAGCGCAAAAAGCTCTGGCAGGCCTGCTACAGGTCGATCCTGCCTTCAGGGTTTCCAACCTTGGAGAGCGACTTCCCCTCCGGCGACCTGAAGACATCGCCAAGTTGAAAGAGGGTATGCGTCTGGCAGGGTTGCCGGAATGACGCGGATGCCCTCCGCTCCTCCGCATCCCAGTTTTGTCCAGCGACGCTCACAGCCCTCTCAGGTCGGAACAACATTTGCCTTGCCTCGAACCCGTGACACAGAATGACCCCCACATAGTCGCAATCGAGTAGGGTACCGTTCAGGTTCGCTTGCGCATTCTCTCCAACAGAGGGCCGGGGACTCGTCTTTGCGGGAGCACCACATAATGAATGAGCCTATCGAGCAGGCAGTCGCAATCGCCATCGAATCCTATGCCCATGCCCCACGAACCTTGAGCGTCTTTGAGGTTGTTAAGCAGGTTGCAGCCGTTTTCCCCGAACAGGATCATGCTCGAATAGCCCATAGGGTACGGGAATCGCGGCGGATGGGTGCAGCAGATCGCTAGGGACGGTGCCACAAACAGGCGATACAAACAGCGACTCTGGCAGGCAGGAAAATCAAGCAGTTAGCGGATGGTTCGAGTCCCCGAGGGGGCGCCGGTTTTCAACAGCGAGACCGGCACCCGCTGAAAAGGGCGCTCTCCCGTCGGCGCCCGTCTTGCCGTAACATACCCTTGGGACTTTGTGCGCGATATTGAGCTCCAATGGACCATGAGCCCAAGCCGGATCATCGCCTCGCCGCCATCATGGCGACGGACGTGGCCGGTTATTCCAAGCTCATGGAGTCGGACGAGGCTCTGGCTCTTGCCGCCCTGGCAGCCATCCGGCAGGCCACCCAGAAGGAGATCGTTCAGCACCGCGGCCGGATCGCCAACACCGCCGGCGACAGCGTTCTCGCCGAGTTCGGCAGCGCCGTCGAGGCGGTGCGTTGTGCAATCGCGCTGCAGGAAGCGGTGTCGAAGGAGAGCGAAACAAGGGACCTGCAGATCCGCATCGGCATCCATCTCGGCGATGTGGTCGACAAGGGTGGTGACCTGTTCGGGACGGCGGTCAATGTTGCCGCACGCCTCGAAGGCATTGCGCAGCCCGGCGGCATCGTGGTGTCGGCAGCGGTGCGGGATGCCATCGCCGGAAAGCTCCCGGCGTCGTTCGCCGACCTCGGGCTGAAGACCCTCAAGAACATCGAGGAGCCGCTTCGGGCCTATGCGCTTTCATCCGGAACCCGCAGCGTGTCGCGCTCGGGCGAAGGGCTCCCGCTGCCGGGCAAACCGTCCATCGCGGTCCTGCCGTTCGACAATCTGAGCGGCGATCGCGACCAGGATTACTTTGCCGACGGAATGGTCGAGGAGATCATCACCGCGCTATCACGCGTTCGTTGGCTCTTCGTCATCGCGCGGAACTCCAGCTTCACCTACAAGGGCCGGGCCGTCGACGTGAAGCAGATCGGACGGGAGCTGGGGGTGCGTTACGTCCTCGAGGGCAGTGTTCGCAAAGCCGGAGCCAGAGTCCGCATCAGCGGCCAACTTATCGACACGTCGACTGGAGCGCACCTCTGGGCGGACCGTTTCGACGGGCCAATAGAGGATGTCTTCGACCTCCAGGATCAGGTGACTGCGAGCGTGACCGGCGCGATCTTGCCAAAACTGGAAGAGGCAGAGATTGAGCGTGTCAAGCGGAAGCCGACAGAGAACCTGGATGCGTATGATCATGTCTTGCGGGGCATGGCTGTCTACCATCAGTGGACAAGAGATTCGAATGCGGAGGCGCTCGCATCATTCTGCCGCGCCATCGAACTGGACGCCAATTTTTCCACGGCCTATGCATTCGCGGCGCGATGTTACACGCAACGAAAGGCAAACGGCTGGACGAGCGATCCCGTTCAAGAAAGCGCCGAAGCACTCCGCCTCGCCAGACGTGCAGTCGAACTGGGAAAGAACGATGCCACCGCACTGTGTTTCGCAGGATGGACCATGGCCCACATTGGCGGCGACCCCCAAACTGGTGTTGCGCTCATCGACAAGGCACTCGTTCTCAACCCAAACCTAGCGGCGGCATGGTATTGCAGTGGTTGGGTGCGGGTGTATTCCGGTGAGCCGGAGCTCGCGATTCAACATTGTGCACGAGCGATGCGCCTCAGTCCTTTCGATCCCCTCGCGAGTCGATTGCAGGCTGCGACAGCGACCGCGCATTTCCTGTTGGGCCAGTACGATGAGGCTACCGCTTGGGGGGAGAAGTCTCTACAAGAGCAGCCGATGTATTTGAGCGCACTTCAGGTTTCAACGGCGAGCCACGCACTTGCCGGCCGAGCGATAGAGGCGCAGCGAATGTTGAGCCGGCTTCGACGAGCGGACCCAGGCTTAAGAGTATCAAATATTGGCAGTCGCCTTGCCCTTCGTCGGCTCGAGGACATGGCCAGGCTCTCGGAAGGACTTCGGATGGCCGGCCTCCCGGAATGACTCACGGTATCCAGATCACGCGTCGATAGTCGTACCTCAATGGACCATGAGCCCAAGCCGGATCATCGCCTCGCCGCCATCATGGCGACGGACGTGGCCGGTTATTCCAAGCTCATGGAGTCGGACGAGGCTCTGGCTCTTGCCGCCCTGGCAG
>JBIOYR010000048.1:0-5911 GCA_044870245.1 Aestuariivirgaceae bacterium
CCTCTCCACCCGCCAGAGAAGTTAGATAAGCGACTGGCGCCAATGGATTATTTCAGCGCGAGCTTTCGTGCAGGTAGCCATGATCCGGCATGAACTCAGTATCTCTCAGGATTTGCTCCACCTCGGTCAGTGTCTCGGATGGAATGAAAATGCCGCCATGAGCCTGTGGCGGCGGTGCCTTTCGCCAGTTTCCTCCCCAGGCGAGAAGGTGATCCGCTGATCGATTGGCATTGGAAAAGGCATTCCCAAACTTCAGGCTGGCCACCGCTCCGAACAATCTCTCGACCGCCTCCGATATTTGGTTAGACAGTTCCATGCCCTTCTGCTTGTCACCCCTGTCGAGTGCATCAGCCATCTCTCGCAGTGCCGCCGCAAACGAATTTCCACTGCTCAACAGCCACCCGTCATAGGGTCCCGTGGGCGCCAGGGCTTCGGCATAGTGCCGCTCGGCCCCACGCAGCGCGATGATGTCCTTCACCGCACCGGCTTTCGCAACGCCATCATGACCGCTGGAATCCTTGAACATGGTGACGCGACGATTTCCCACCAGCGTTCGAACCGTATCCGGCTCGAGCATGCAGCGAGTGACCTGCGGCAACTGATAGAGGGCGACCGGGAGCACGGTCGCAGCGAGCACAGCCTCATAATGTTGCCGAATTTTTGCCTGGCTGGCATTCGCGTCCATCGGAGGACAGACGGCCACCCCGACGAGTTCTGACTGGATAGCCGCATTATGGTCGAGGGCTCTTGCCAGGATGCCGGCCCGCCTCACGACCTCTTCGGTTGTCGGCTGGAGCAGCCCGAACAGAAGCTTGTTCTGAGGTCCGAACAACCCGGGTCTCCCAGCAAGGTGGACGAGATCCTCGAACGCTGCATCGTCAAGCTCCCAGCCGTCACCGGTCGATCCGCCAAGGAGAAACTGCCGTACATTCGGGAGCAGGAATCTTACCTGCTCAGCCATCCGGTCGAGATCGAGCCGTCCGCTCGGTTCGTAATGCGACAGCAGCGGGACCCAGAGCGGATCGGAGAGTTTCCGTGTCATGTCCGGCATATGACCTCAAAAGCGTTAGTCGGATCAACTCATCTTGCCCAGCGCTGGAACCGGTGTTCCGCCCAGGTAACCATTGAAGCCCCGCTCAGACTCATCACGAGGAAGAACGCGGCGACAATGGTGAGCGGCTCGAGGTAGCGAAAGGTTTCCGAACCGATCAGCTTCGCCGTCTGCATCATCTCCATGACGGAAATGGCCGACAGGAGAGGGGTGTCCTTGAACATCAGGATCAGGTAATTGCCGAGCGCCGGAATCATCGGAGGAATGGCTTGCGGCAAGACAACCAGCCGATACTTCCGCACTTCATCGAGGCCGAGCGCGGTCGAGGCCTCCCACTGCCCTTTCGGCACGCCTTCGATGCCGGCCCGAAAGACTTCGGCGAGATAGGCGCTGTAATGGATGCCGATAGCCAATACGCCGGTCTCGAATGCCGGCAATCGCACACCGAATTTTGGCATCACGAAATAGAGGAAGAACGCCTGGACGAGGAGGGGCGTGCTGCGGATGAATTCGAGCATGAATGCGAGCGTTCGCGCCAGCCACGGCCCTCCCTGCAAACGCCCGACTGCCAATGCCAGCCCGCCCAGGAATCCAATGACATACCCCAATGCGGTCGCTTTGAGCGTGACGATCGCCGCCATTCCCATCAGCGGAAGAATGGAGATGGCGAAGGGGACATCAAAGATCACGATGGGTTTCTCCTCGCGCCGGCGAAGAGCATCGGTGGCGTGAAGCGACGTTCAGCCCTCCGGAAAGTGAGCGATATGAGTTGCGACATGCAAAAGTAGAATATCAGCACGACCGAGAACAAGCTGACCGTATCAAGGGTCGTCTGGTTGATCTGGTAGGCAATGAAGGTCAGATCGCTGATGGTGATCAATGATACGATCGAAGAGAGCTTCAGTAGATCGATGCTCATGTTGGCGAGGGGCGGAAGGGCCCGTGGCAGAGCCTGGGGAAATACGACGAGCCGGAAGGCCTGAAAGCGGCTGAGGCCGAGAGCGATTGCCGCTTCTTCTTGCCCCTTTGGTACCGACAATACCGCGCCACGAATGAATTCGGCACAGTAGGCGCCGCTGTTGAGACCGAGGCCCAGCACCGCGACCAGAAATGGCTCGAGCGCAATGCCGAATTGCGGGAGCACGAAGAAGAGAAAGAAGAGCTGTATGAGGGCGGAAGTGCCCCGGAACAGCTCGACATAGGCACGACAGGTCCAGCGCACGATCCGCATGGGGGCTAGCAGCGCCGATCCCACGACAATGCCGATCGCAAGAGCGATCAACTCGGCGATGACAGTGATTTTCAGTGTCGTGGCGGCACCGAGCAGTAGTGGTATCGTGTAGTCGAAGAAGCCTGGTGCCTCCATGATGACTCCGCGGGAGACTTGCCGCCGACACCCTCACGTGCCAGCTGTTGGTAAATGAAACAGCGGAGCGGCGGCGAACGCCGATTTGAGGATCTCGCTTGTGGTGTTTGCTCCGGTGATCACGATGACGATCCGTTTTCCATGCCAGCGGGTCTGCGTATTCCACGCGGCTGCCAGACCGGCAGCAGCTGATGGTTCCGCCAGCATGTGTCCCATGACGGCGAGAGTGTGAATCGCGCGAAGAAGATCGAGCTCCTCGACTAGGACAAACTCATCGACGAGCGCCATCATGCCGGCCAGCGCAAGCTCGGCCGGCGCGCGTGTCGCAAGCCCGTCGGCCATGGTGTGCGGCGCCTTCTCGACAGGCCGGCCAAGGTGCCTGCTCTCGGCCAGAGCACTCGCGCCCGATGCCTGAACGCCGATAATGCGAAGAGAATGGTGAATTGCCTTCAAGGCGCTGGCGCTGCCGTTGATCAGAGCTGCGTCCCCAACCGGTATCAGAGCTGCGTGAATGTCATCGAGCCGTCGCGCAATCTCCAGACCAACGGTTCCCGCGCCTTCGCTTAGATCCAGCGACCCGCCATCATCAACGAAATGACAGCTGTTTTCGAAGGCGAAAGCACGAGCTTCCTCCTTCGTGGCGAGGCTGTCCTCTCCTGCAACACGAATCTCTGCGCCCAAGGCTGAGATCATTGCTGCCTTGACCGGGTTTGCCCCCTTCGGAAGGAAGACCGTGACCGGCAAATTGACGAGCCGACCGGCATAGGCAACAGCCTGGCCGTGGTTGCCGCTCGAGGATGCCACCAGCTTGGTGATCGATTGGCGTCTCATGGTTCGCAGAACGTCGACCAGCGCCCCGCGCAATTTGAAGCAACCGATCGGAGAGACGGTCTCGTTCTTCAGCCAGACATCGGCATCGAGGGCGCGAGACAGGAGTTCGGAACGCTCGAGTGGCGTTTCGCGGTGATAGGGCGCAAGCTCCGCCTGCGCACGTTCGACTCCAGCCAAAGTCGGAAGGTCCATCATTATCTTCCTGCTGATGAATCAGGGTGGAATGATCGGCAGTTCCGGTGGCGCGCGGCGCGTCAGGAGTTCGATGCCGTGATCGGTGATCACGGCGTCTTCTTCGTGAAGCATCAGCTTCCTTGGGGCGTAGAACATGCCCGGTTCAATGGTGATGACCATGCCGACTTCCAGCACCGTGTCGTCGCCGATGCGATTGGAGGGGGTCTCGGTCATCTGAATTCCGAGTCCATGCCCCATACGGGTGCCGAGCCAGTTTGACGCCACACCTTCGAGGACTTGCGCCTGAGCTCTGAACAGGTCGGAGGCACGGATGCCGGGCCTCAACGCCTCGAGGCCGGCTTCGGTCGCCGCATGACAGGTCTCATAGGCCCGCTTGGCATCATCTGAAGCCCGTCCGAACGCCCAGTTGCGATTGAAGTCGCAGTAATAGCCGTCGAACACGCTCCCGGTGTCGATGATCAGGACGTCACCCTCCTCGATCCTCTTGTCGGTCGGCCCCATGATCGCGTCCGGGTACCCGCCAGGCCCGGAGCAGGCAATCAGATAGGGAGCCTTGTCGATCCCGTTCTGGATAAGATCGATGTGCATGCGGCGGGTAATGTCGCATTCGCGATCGCCGATCCGGGCATAGGTACCCACCCTCTCATAGGCGTCGCTGGCGAGTTGGCAGGCCGAGCGAATTTTTGCGATCTCTGCTGGCGACTTGATTTGCCGTGCGCGGCGCAGGATTCCCTCGCAGTCCTCAGCGGTTGCCGGCGAAATGCCAGCGACGATTCGCTGGAAGTCGGCGATCGTGATGCCAATTCGTGATTCCTGCCCGATCTCGAATCCGATCCTGCCAAATTTTCCTCCGCAGCCGCGTAGAGCGTCCGTTACAAGGTCAATGCCTTCGTTCTCCGGATTGGGCGAGGGGAACGTCTGAATATTGTCCACCCAGGAAGTACGAACCGTATTCTCAATGCCCTGATTCGGCACGATCACGACTGGCTCGCCGACCCGCGGCAGAACGAAATACCATGGCCTGGTCGGACTTCGCCAAAACTGGGTTGTGAAGCCGGTCAGGTAGCGATGATTGAACTCGGAGGTGATCAGCAGACCATCGAGTCTCGCCTCCGTCATCGATTCCCGCACGCGTTCGACCCGCTGATGGTATTCGGCGAGCGGGAAATCGTAGTGGCGCAGCATCTGCGGCTTCTCGCGACCCTTCATGAAGGAAAAGCCCTCCCGTCGAGTGAGCAATCCATCGGCACCGCGGCTATTGCTCGGACTTGCACAGGACAGCGGCTGTTTTGCCTGGTGGGGGCAGCTCCTCGCTCGTCACACCGAACGGCTTGACCAACGCCAGATGCTCCTTCGTTCCGATATAATCCTTCAAGGCCTGATTGAGAGCTTCGAGCAACTCCGTATCTTCGAGTCGCACGGCGAAGGCGCCGTAGCCTATGGTTTTCTCCGTATTGCGGAACGGCAGCGCCCGTTCGAACTCGCCACTGGTTCTGTCCGCGTAGATCTGAATGGCGGGCCCGTTCTGCGAGATCGCATCGACACGTCCCGAACGGAGGGCCTCGAGTTGCGAGGCTCCATCGGGAAGCTGCACCACCCGCTCGGCAGGAATTCCGGCATCCTTGGCATATTGCAAATCGACCGACCCGGCGAGGATGCTGATAGTCGCGTCGCTGTTCTTTGCCACGTCCTCGAACGAGTGAAGCCCTTTCGGATTACCGCGGCGGACGAGAAAGCCGTTCCCAACAGCTACGGTTGGATCTGCGAAGGCGACCTGAGTGCAGCGCTTGGGGCGGATGAACAGGGCAGTCGCAATGACGTCGAACCGCTTGGCCTGAAGGCCTGGTATCAGCGAGCTGAACTCGACCAACACCCCTTCGATCTTCTCTATTCCCAGTCGTTTGACCAGCACGCGAATGATTTCCGGTGCCTCGCCCGTCAACGTCCCATCCGGCTTGAGATATCCCCACGGCGCCTCGTTCGCGAACCCGACCCTTAAAACTCCTTCGCGTCGGGCGCGTTCGAGGGTTGATTCAGACGAGATTGCGGACCTAGGAAGCAAAAGCAATGCGGGCAAGAGCCCAAGCATCAAGACATAGCGCCGAGAAGACGTGATTGGCATGTCTCGCTCCCCTGTTTTTTGATGCAACATTCGGGGGTTTTCATTATCGTAATATTTTTAGTATTGTAAATATCTTTTTCGTATACGAAACCTGCATGAAACACGGATGCAATCATGAATGATCCGGCAGACAGGCGGCCTCTCGGCAAGCGTGTGAAGGCCTAGCGCAAGGCCCGGGGTCTCGGACTCGAACAATTGAGCGAATTGTCGGGCATCTCCAAAGCAAGCCTGTCGAAGGTCGAGAATGACAAGATGTCCTTGACCTATGCGAAACTGCAGCAACTCAGTGCCGGGCTGAATGTGGGGGTCGCCGAACTGTTCTATGAAGGGGGCGATGAGACCGGTC
>JBIOYR010000049.1:0-17506 GCA_044870245.1 Aestuariivirgaceae bacterium
CCGAACAGCGCCCGCGACGACACGATATGGTCGCCGGCCTTGACCTGGCAGGCCAGCGCGCCCCATACGGCGGCCATGCCGGAGCCGACGCCGTAGCAGGCCTCCGCACCCTCCAGCAGGCGCAGCCTCTCCTCGAACATCGAGACGGTCGAATTGCCGTAGCGGGCATAGACATAGCCCTCCTCCTCGCCGGAAAAGCGCCGCTCGGCGGTCTCGCCATCGGGATAGACGAAACCGGAATTAAGGAACAGCGCCTCTGCGGTCTCGCCATGATGGGTGCGCTCGGTGCCGCCCCTGACCAGCCGGGTCGACTCGCCGGCATGCTCGAGGGTCCCGCTCTTGTCCGGTGGCTTCAGCATTCTCTTGACTCAGCTCTGTACCCAGGGCAGGCCGACCGCCTTCCAGCCGCCGACCGTGCCACGATGACCCTCGTTGTCGCGGCCGCCTTCGAAGCCCTGCGCGACATTCCAGGCGTTCTGATAGCCCGCCGCGGTCAGGGCTGCCGCGGCAGCCGCCGAGCGGGCGCCCGAGCGGCAGATCAGCATGACCTCGACATCCTTCGGCACGCCCGCCTGCTCGACCATCTCGGCAAAGCGCTCGTTCACCCGCATTTGCGGGTAGTCCTGCCAGGAGATCCTGAGCAGCCCTTCGACCGCCGGCACGCCGACAAAGGCCCATTCCGGCCCGGTGCGCACATCGATCAGAACGGCGCCGGGCGACGTCATCAGCTTCTCATAGGCTTGGTCGGGGGAAAGATCGCCCCTGTACATGGCGCACCAATCGTTCTGAATTCCGAACAGGCGCTAAAGATTAGGCCAAACACCCTGGCAAGACAACTCCATGCGGAAGCGTTATGGTCGCGCGTCGCGCGCCACCTACCCTCGAGAAGGCCCTCCATGTCGAAGCCACTGCCGCCGCGAGCCGATGTCGTGATCATTGGCGGCGGGATCGTCGGCGCATCGCTCGCCTATCATCTGGCAAAGTTCGGCATCACCGATGTGGTGCTGCTCGAGCGCAAGCAGCTGACCTGCGGAACGACCTGGCATGCCGCCGGGCTGGTCGGCCAGCTGCGCGCCACCCGCAATCTCACCGAGCTCGCCAAATACACCACCTCGCTCTTCGAGACGCTCGAAGCCGAGACCGGCCAGGCGACCGGCTTCAAACAGAACGGCTCGGTCTCCGTCGCGTTGACCGATGCCCGCTTCGAGGAGCTGAAGCGCGGCGCCTCGATGGCGCGGCAATTCGGGCTCGAGGTCAAGGTCATCGCCGCCGGCGAGATCGCCGAGCGGCTGCCGCATCTTTCCACCGCCGGCGTGGTCGGCGGCGTGTTCCTGCCCAAGGACGGCCAGGTCAACCCGATCGACGTCACCCAGGCGCTGGCTGCCGGCGCCCGCTCGCGGGGCGTCAAGGTGTTCGAGAATGTGAAGGCGACGCGGATCCTCATCGACAAGGGCAAGGCGGTTGGGGTCGAGACCGCCGCGGGCACCATCGCGGCCGATCGCGTGGTGATCGCCGCGGGCATGTGGTCGCGCGACATCGGGCGCTCGGCCGGCGTCGCAATCCCGCTCCATGCGGCGGAGCATTTCTACATCGTCACCGAGCCGCTCGCCGAGCTGCCCCGCAACATGCCGGTGGTGCGGGTGCCCGACGAATGCACCTATTACAAGGAGGATGCCGGCAAGCTCCTGATCGGCGCCTTCGAGCCCGAGGCCAAACCCTGGGGCGGCGACGGCATTCCGGAAGATTTCGCCTTCGAGACCCTGCCCGAGGACATGGACCATTTCGAGCCGATCCTCAATTCCGCCATCGCCCGCATGCCGCTGCTCGAGCACGCCGGCATCGCGCTGTTCTTCAACGGCCCGGAAAGCTTCACCCCCGACGACCGCTATTATCTCGGCGAAACACCCGAGGTCACCAACCTGTTCGTCGCCACCGGCTTCAACTCCATTGGCATCCAGTCGTCCGGAGGCGCCGGTCTCGTGCTGGCACAATGGATGAAGAACGGCCACCCGCCGATGGACGTGTCGGGCGTCGACATCCGCCGCATTCACCCGTTCCAATCGGTAAAGGCCTATCTGCGCGACCGCACGGTCGAGAGCCTCGGCCTGCTCTATGCGATGCACTGGCCCTATTTCCAGCCGCGCACCGCCCGCGGCGTCCGCCGCTCGCCCTTTCACGATCGGCTCGAGGCGCTCGGCGCCTGCTTCGGCGAGGTCAATGGCTGGGAGCGCCCCAACTGGTTCGCCCCGCCCGGCGTCAAGCCGGAATACCGCTATTCCTATGGCCGCCAGAACTGGTTCCCCTATGCCGCCGCCGAAGCGGAGGCGGTGCGCGATGCCGTCGGCCTGTTCGACCAGTCGTCCTTCGCCAAGTTCGTCCTCGAGGGCCGCGATGCTCGCGCCGTTCTCAACCGCATCTCGACCAACGACGTCGATGTCGCGCCGGGACGCATCGTCTACACCCAATGGCTGAACGAGCGCGGCGGCATCGAGGCCGATCTGACGGTGACCCGCCTCGTCGAGGATCGCTATCTGATCGTCACCGGTGCAGCGCCGCAGACCCGCGACTTCGCCTGGCTCAAGCGTCATATCCCGGAGGATGCGCGGGCGGTCGCCACCGACATCACCTCCGGCCTGCCGATGCTGTCGCTGATGGGGCCGCGCTCGCGGGCGCTGATGGCGAAGCTGACCGGCGAGGATCTCTCCAACGAGGCCTTCCCGTTCGGCACCTCGCGCGAGGTCGAGATCGGCTATGCCAGGGTCCGCGCCAGCCGCATCACCTATGTCGGCGAGCTCGGCTTCGAGCTCTACATCCCCGCCGAATTCGCTCAAGCCGTGTTCGACACTATCATGAGCGCCGGCCAAGAGTTCGGCCTGAAGCCCTGCGGCATGCACAGCATGAACAACTGCCGGATGGAGAAGGCCTATCGCCATTGGGGTCATGACATTGCCGACGAGGACACCCCGCTCGAAGCCGGGCTCGGCTTCACCTGCGCCTTCGACAAGCCGGGTGGCTTCGTCGGCCGCGAGGCGCTGCTCGAGCAGAAGCGACAGGGGCCTTTGCCGAAGCGCCTGGCTGCCATCGGACTCGTCGACACCGGCGAGCCGGCGCCGATGATGTATCATGAGGAGCCGATCTATCGCGGCGGCACGCTGATCGGCGCCACCACCTCCGGCGCCTTCGGCCACCGCATCGGCCGCTCGCTGGCGCTCGGCTATGTCCGTGCCGAGGGCGGCGTCACCGCCGAGTGGCTCGCCAGCGGCCGGTTCGAGATCGAGATCGCCTGGCGACGCTACCCGGCGGAGCTCAGGCTGGAGCCGTTCTACGATCCACGCAACGTCCGCGTCAGAGGTTGATCTGGCAAAATCGTGGCAGCTTCCCCATATGCTTGGCGCATCACGGAGGAGGAGAGACGCGCCGAATGCTCACGATCCTGAACATTCTCTGGTTCATCCTCGGAGGCTTTCTCGCCGGCCTCGGCTGGTGGCTCGCCGGCATATTGTGCGCCATCACCATTGTCGGCCTGCCCTGGGCCCGTGCCTGCTTCATGCTCGGCAATTTCACCTTCTGGCCGTTCGGCCGCGACGTCATTTCGCGCAAGGAGCTGACCGGCCGCGACGACCTCGGAACCGGCACTTTCGGCACGGTCGGCAACATCATCTGGCTGATTTTCGCTGGCTGGTGGCTGGCGCTCGGGCACATCACCCTGGCGATCAGCCTAGGGTTGACCATCATCGGCATCCCCTTCGCGATCCAGCATCTGAAGCTCGCCTATGCCTCGCTCTTCCCGATCGGCCAGACCGTCGTCGACGCCGATGTGGTTCAGGAGGCGCGGCGCAACCGGGCGGCGACCCAGGTCCAGCAAATGCGGCAGACTTGATCGCCGGCCGGCCGGGGGGATAAACTGTTCTGTAAAAGAAACGTTCGTTCCGTTTGGCAATCAAGGAGGCTTCAATGGCACTGCAGATCGGCGATGTGGCACCTGATTTCGAGGCCGACACGACCGAAGGCCGCATCAAGTTTCACCAATGGCTCGGCGACAGCTGGGGCGTGCTCGTCTCGCATCCCAAGGATTTCACCCCCGTTTGCACCACCGAGCTCGGCGCCATGGCCGGCATCAAGCACGAGTTCGACAAGCGCAACGCCAAGCTGATCGGCATCTCGGTCGACAGCGTCGATGACCATAATCGCTGGAAGAAGGACATCCAGGAAACCACCGGTCATGCCGTCAACTACCCGATGATCGGTGACCGCGAGCTCACCGTCGCCAAGCTTTACGGCATGATCCATCCCAATGCCCGAGGCGAGGCCAAGGAGCGCACCGCCGCCGACAACGCCACGGTGCGCAACGTCTACATCATCGGGCCCGACAAGAAGATCAAGCTGATGCTGGTCTACCCCATGTCGACCGGGCGCAATTTCGACGAGATCCTGCGGGTCATCGACAGCCTGCAGCTCACCGCCAAGCACTCGGTGGCGACGCCGGCGAACTGGAAGCAGGGCGAGGACGTGATCATCGCCGGCTCGGTGTCCGACGAGGACGCCAAGAAGAAGTTCCCGGGCGGCTGGAAGGCGCCGAAACCCTATATCCGCGTCGTGCCGCAGCCAAGGTAATCTCAAGGCATTAGGCAGTAGGCATTAGGCAGTAGGCATTAGGCAGTAGGCAGGGCGTCGAGCGCAGGTCACTGCCGACTGCCTATCTGCCGACTGCCTCGCCTTGGGCTTGACCCCGCCCGCTCGTCACGGGATGCTTCATACCCCTTGCAGGAGGCTGGCATGAAGCTCCATGGCACGATGATCTCCCCCTTTGTCCGGACGGTCATGATGACCGCTCACGAGCTGGGGCTCGCCGACAAGATCGCGCTTGTCGATTCCGGCTTCGTCTCGCCCATCGAGCCGCATGCCGAGATCACCCGTCACAATCCGCTCGGCAAGATCCCCTGTCTCGTCACCAATCACGGCCACGCGCTCTATGACAGCCGGGTGATCTGCGAATATCTCTGCCATCACGCCGGCGACAAGACCCTGCTCCCCGACGAGCCGGTCCGGCGCTTCCGCATCCTCACCCTGCAGGCGCTGGCAATGGGCATGGCCGAGGCGGCAGTGGCCTGGCGGTATGAGGTGGCGGCGCGCCCGGCGGAGTTTCGCTGGGCTGCCTGGGCCGAGCGCCAGATCGAACGCATCGTCGCCGCCCTCGATGACCTGGAAAACCATTGGAAGGCCGAGCTCGGCTCGATCACCGCCGGCACGGTCGCCTGCGCGGCGGTGCTCGGCTATATCGATTTCCGCCTCGCCGACATCGGCTTCCGCAATGACCGCCCCGCTCTCGCCGCATTCTATGGGCGCTTTTCGGCGCGTCCCTCGATGACGGCAACCAAGCTTCAATGACTGGCGTTCCCCGCAGGATCAGGAAGGGAAGGCGCTCATGAAGCTGCTGCTGGTTCACCCCGGGCCGCTGATGTACACCAAGATCTTCCTCAGGCTCGAGCCGCTCGGGCTCGAGATCGTCGGCGAGACGGCCCGCCGCGCCGGTCACGACGTTCGCCTGATCGATCTCCAGATCGAAGGGCACGAGGCCTATCACAGCCTGTGCGCCGCTTATCAGCCCGACGCCATCGCCTTCTCCTGCAACTACCTCGCCAACATCCCGGAGATCATCGACCTCGCCAAGGCGACCAAGCTTGTGCTGCCCCGCACCGCCATCATCATCGGCGGGCACAGCGCGTCCTTCGTCGCATCCGAGATGCTCATGCATGGCGAGGGCGCCATCGACTGCGTGCTCAAGGGTGAAGGCGAGGCGGCGATCAACCAGCTTCTCGCGGCGATCGACGACGACCGCTCGAGCCTCCAACACGTGCCGGGCGCCGTCACGCTCCTCGGCGAGGGGCCGCGCCCGGGCTTCGTCAAGAGCCTCGAGGACTCGCGTCCAGCACGCGATCTCACCCAGCACCGACGCAAATATTTCATCGGCCATCTCGACCCCTGCGCGTCGATCGAATTCTCCCGCGGCTGCCCCTGGGACTGCAATTTCTGCAGCGCCTGGACATTCTACGGCCGCAGCTACCGCGTGGTTGCGCCCGAGATCGCCGCCGAGGAGCTCGCACGCATTGCCGAGCCCGGCATCTTCATCGTCGATGATGTCGCCTTCATTCAGGAGCGCCACGGCCTGGCAATCGGCGAGGCGGTGGCGCGCCGCGGCATCGCCAAGGAGTATTATCTCGAGACCCGCGGCGATGTGCTGCTGCGCAACAAGGAGGTGTTCCGCCTGTGGCGCGATCTCGGCCTGCGCTACATGTTCCTCGGCATCGAGGCGATCGACGAGGAAGGGCTCAAAAAGTTCCGCAAGCGCACCTCGCCGGGGCAGAATTTCGAGGCACTGGAATTCGCCCGCTCGCTCGGCATCAAGGTCGCCATCAACATCATCGCCGATTGCGATTGGGACGAGACGCGTTTCGAGACGGTGCGCCAGTGGTGTCTCGAGGTGCCGGAGATCGTCAATGTCTCGGTCAACACGCCCTATCCCGGCACCGAGATCTGGAGCGAGCGGGCCGACGAGGTGGTGAGCCGCGACTACCGCCTTTACGACATCCAGCATGCGGTGCTGCCGACCCGCCTGCCGCTCGAGCGTTTCTATGCCGAGCTGGTCAAGACGCAGCAGGTGATGAACCGCAAGCATCTCGGCTTTGCTGCGCTCCGCGACGTATCAACGATTGCGCTCAGGCTGGCGCTGCGCGGCCAGACCAACTTCATCAGGATGCTGTGGAAATTCAACAGCGTCTATGATCCGAAGCTGCTGCTGGCCGATCATGCCCGCAACACCCGCTATCGGATCGCCGAGCCGGCCAAGGGAGCACGTGCCGCCGGTGCCGATCTCTATGTCCATGCCCCGCGCGGCAAGCGCAACCGGGCGGTCGATGCGGCGACGGAGCAATTTGTGGCGGAGACACGGTAGGCATCCCCCGAAGGGGGAGCTACGGCCCCTTCCAATCCAGCGCGACGATCTCGGCGCTGCGATTGCGGAAGTCCCAATTGCGCCCGAACGCCCGCAATTTCGACTTCACCGCCTCCGCGACGATGATCTGCGGTCCGATCCAATATTGCGAGTTCTCGATCGTCGTCGGCTTGCCCGCGCCCGCGCTGGCGATCGGCCTGATCTCGCCCTCGATGATCTTGGGGATCGCGAAACGCCGCGTGTCGCCGTCGCGCTCATAGCGGATCTCCTCCTGGAACACGCCGAGGAACTCGCCGACCAGGATCGACAAGAGATGCGTCGTGCCGCGCGCCTGGCCGGTCATGATCGCGGTCAGCGCCTTCAGCTGGGCGGTTTTGGCGCGCTTGTCGACATAGACCGCCGCCGTCCAATTGCCGCGGCTCATCATTCCGGGGATCTCGATCATCAGGCCGAGATTGATGCCCGTCAGATCGGTGGTGCCGAAGCGGCCCTGCTCGATCCTGATGCCGCCCCAAGTCTGGCAGTGCCCCTCGGTCGGGGGATGGCGGCCGAGCGAGATCACGCAGGGACAGAAGACGGTGCAGTTGCAGGAGAGAACCAGCTCTCCCTTGATCGTCCAGGGTTTGATGTCGGCCATCGCTTTCATCCTTCAGGCAATGAACTTCCAACCGAGCTGCGCCAGGCCAAGCAGCAGCAGCACTGCGCCCACCCTCTGCACCAGCTTCTGCGGTCGTGCCACGGTCTTTTCGAGGATCATCACCAACCCGAGCACCGCCATCCACAACAGGTTCATGGCGCCCGCGACAAACATCAGCATCATCAATGCGCCGCAGCAGCCGAGGCAATATAGGCCCTGCCGCAGGCCCATCCGGAACACAGCCCACGGCCGTTCGCTCCAATGGGCGAGGAAATACGGCATGGGGGCGCGGCAGCGGGTGAGGCAGGCATGTTTCACCGGCGCGAATTGCCACAAGCCGGCGACCAGCAGGAGCACCCCGGTTGCGCCTTGGATCTGCGGCACATCGATCGAAGCCTCGAGATAGCCCGCGGCGATCGCAAAGCCGAGCCAGACGACGAGATAGCCCGAAGCGAGCACCGCCGGCCGAGCCACCGGGATCGCCTTGCGCCGCGCCGCCTCGGCAATGTCCATATAGGTCGAGATCATCGGTGCAGCGCTCGGCAGCATCATCGCGAAGATCATCGCCACCCACATCGCCATGTGATAGCCGGCGCCCGCGTGGGACGGCCCGCACAGGCTGCGCCAGAGATCGGCCGCCATCGGATCGGCGCCGAGGAGCGTCCCCCATGCCGCCGCGACGATGGCGCCGAACGCCGCCCAGATCAGCCGTCGCGGCTGGTCGAGCGTTCTGAGCAGCCGATCGAGCGTCATTCGCCGCGAAACTCCGGCTTTCGCTTGTCGCGGAAGGCGGCAATGCCCTCGGCAAAATCATGCGTCTGTCCCGCTGCCGCCTGGAGATCGCGCTCGAGATCGAGCTGGCCCGACAGGCCGTTCTCGCTCGCCGCCTGGATTGCCTGCTTGGTCAGCGCCAGCGCCACCGCCGGCCCGCCGGCAAGTCGATGGGCCAGCGCCAGCGCCTCGCCCGGCAAGGCCGCATCGTCGACCACCTTCCAGATCAGCCCCCATTGCGCCGCGGTCTCCGCCGGCAGCGGCTCGGCCAGCATCGCCAGCGCCTTGGCGCGGGCCTCGCCCAGCAGCCTTGTCAGCATGAAGGTGCCGCCGGCATCGGGGATGAGCCCGATCCTGGCGAAGGCCTGGAGGAAGCTCGCCGAGCGGGCCGCAATGACGATGTCGCAGGCAAGCGCCAGATTGGCCCCGGCGCCTGCCGCCACCCCGTTGACGGCGGCAATGGTCGGGATCGGCAGCGCCCGCAGGCGCCGCACGATGGCGTTGTAGGTCTGCTCGACGACGGCGGCGATGTCGAAATCCGGATCAAGCTGGAAGGCCGGGTCCGCAAGATCCTGCCCGGCGCAGAACGCCCGGCCTGCACCGGTGATCAGCAGCGCCCGCACGGTGCCCGATCGGCCAACCTCATCAAGAAGAGCGATCAGGCGGTCGAGCATCGGCCGGTCGAGCGCGTTGACCTTTTCCGGCCGATCGAGCGTTATGATCGCCACCGCCCCGTCCCGGCGGAATTGGACTGAATTCTGCATGACGAGCCCTATGGAGCAAAATCACCGCGATGTCGATGTGGTCGTGGCCGGCGCCGGCGCGGTCGGCCTCGCCACCGCCTGCCTCATCGCCGCCGCCGGCCATCATGCGCTGCTGCTGGCAGCCCCGGAGACCTCCAAGCCCGATCCGCGAACCGTCGCCCTGATGCGGCCGGCCATGCAGCTTCTCGCAGCGATCGGCGTGTGGCCCGGCGAGCTGGCGGGGTCTTCAGAGAAGCTGGTCGTGCTGCGCATCGTCGATGACCGCTTAGGGGTCGTCGCGGCACCGGAGCTGACGATCGCCGCTGCCGAGGTCGGCGCCGACTGCTTCGGCTGGAACATTCCGGTCGAGCCGCTGCGCAGCGCTCTCCTGTCTCGCGCACGCATGCTCGGCGTCGCTCGCCTCGAGGCGCAGGTCAGAAAACTCGAGCCGACCAAGGATCGGCTGTTGCTCGATACCGATGCCGGCCCGGTCACCGCCCGGCTTGCCGTCGCCGCCGACGGCCAGGGCTCGCCACTGCGCTCCCTCGCCGGCATCGCCGTCACCGAGTGGTCGTATCCCCAGGCGGCGCTCGCCGGCTCCTTCGGCCATTCGCTGCCGCATTGCGGCACCTCGACCGAATATCACAAGCGTGACGGCCCCTTCACCACCGTGCCGCTCCCAGGCGATCGCTCGAGCCTCGTGTGGATGGACCGGCCGGAACGCATCGAGGCCGTTGTCGCCATGACCGACGCGCTGTTCTGCTGCACCCTTCAGGCGGAGCTGCATGGCGAACTCGGCCGCATCACCGCACCGGGCCCGCGCCGCGCCTTTCCGATGCGCGGCCTGCTTGCCCGCCGCTTTGCCGGCGAGCGCGTGCTGCTGGTCGGCGAAGCGGCGCACCTCCTGCCACCGATCGGGGCCCAAGGGTTGAACACCAGCCTGCGCGACGGCGCCCTGGCGGCGGAGCTGATCATTGACGCGCTGGACCAGGATCACGACCCCGGCGCCCGGTCGCTGCTCGACGAGTATGAGCGCCGCCGCCGCCGCGATGTCATGCCGCGACAGGCGATCGTCGACTTGGCGAACCGCTCGCTCATCGCCTCGCTGCTGCCGGTCGACCTCATGCGCTCGGCCGGAATCGGCCTCGTCGCCGCCGTCCCCTGGCTCCGCCGCCTGGCGATCGACACCGGGCTCGGACTGAGCGACGACCTGCCGTTGGTGATGCGTCGATGAGGCAATAGGCATTAGGCAATAGGCAGTGGTCGGTGTTCCTACTGCCTAATGCCTAACTTGCTAGATCCACCAGAACCTTGCCGGCTTGCGCCCAGCCGAACCTTCCTCTGTCGCCGGCGAGGCTGGCCGGTCGGCTCCCTGCGGGACCCATAATTTGTCCGAGTTCTTGAAATGGGTGGAGCGCGGCCCTTCAACGACACGGGCGACCCATTGCGAGGGGGCGCTCATGCTGTAGCTGGTGGCGAGGAAGGCCGCGCCCACCATGGTGATTACAGTTGCCGCCATGACGGCGACCAGCAGTTTTGACATGACACAATCCTGTCAAGAACAGGAAAAAGCCAATTATTTCGTTAGGTTATACGCGTACACAACGCCACAATTTCGCCACAGCCAAACGTATCACAACGGAACAACCTTCGTCGAATCAATAGCGCACACACAATTGCGTGATAGCTGAAAAGGTGAGGCAGTCGGCGTTAGGCAGTAGCCGTCAGTGGAGTTCTTCACCTACTGCCTACTGCCTACTGCCTACCGCAGCCCAGCTGGCCTCCGGGTCGAAGCCGTAGAGGGACGGCTTGGCCGGCCGCCCGATGCGGGTCCAGCGGGCGATCCACTGGCCGGGCGGGGCATAGAGCAGGATCGCGTAATTGCCGGCCACCAGCAGCCGGTCGAGCGCCCGCACCGCATCCTCGAAGGTCTCCCGGTCGGTCGTCCTGACGATTTCGCCGATCATGTGGTCGATCGCCGGATCGGCCACCCCGGGATAGTTGCGGGTCCCGGGTGTCTCGCGGCCGGTGCTGCCCCAATAGAAGGCCTGCTCGTTGCCGGGGGAGAGCGAATTGTACCAGCTCACCGGAACGAGGTCGTAGTCATAGATGTCGAGCCGCCGCTGGAACTGCGCCGGATCGACCTGGCGCACCGCAAGGCTGATCCCGATCGAGCGCAGCGAGCGCTGATAGTGCAGCGCCAGCCGCTCCTGCTCGCGGGTCTGGACCAGAAGCTCGAGCGACAGCGCTCTCCCGGTCTTCGCCTCCTTCATGACCCCGCCCTCGAGGCGGAAACCCTGCTCGGCCAGGATCTGGACGGCCTTTCGGAGATTGGCCCGGTCGCGGCCCCGGCCATCGCTCACCGGCAGCCGCCAGCTGCCGTCGAGGATCGCCTCGGGCAGTTCGGTATGCGCCAGCACAAGCATCCGCCGCTCGCGGGCCGAGGCGGGGTGACCGGCAAAGCTCAAGGGAGAGCCGGCGAAATAGCCCTGGGTCCGCTGCATCAGCCCATGGAACAGATTGGAATTTGCCCATTCGAAGTCGAAGGCGAGGATCAGAGCCTCGCGAACCCTCGGGTTGCCGAGCAGCGGGCGGCGGGTGTTGATGGCGATCGCCGCGGCCGGTCGCGGCAGACCCGAGCTCACGACATCGCGCGCCACCTTGCCCCCTGCTGCGCCTGGGAAGTCGTAGTCGCCCGCCCAACGCGCCGGATCGCCCTCGGCGCGAATGTCGACGAGCCCCCGCTTGAAGGCCTCGAGCGCCGCATAGCCGTCGAGATAATAGTCGAAGCGGACCTCGTCGAAATTCCACAAGCCGCGATTGACCGCAAGCCCCCTGCCCCACCACTGAGGATCGCGGCGGTAGACCACCCGCTCGCCGGGCCGGATCTCGAGGAACCGATAGGGGCCGCTGCCGATCAGCGGATCGAGCGTCGAGGCCTCGAAATTGCGCCCGGCGAAGAAATGCTCGGGAAGGATCGGCATCAGCCCGAGCACCAGCACGAGCTCCCGGTCGACCTCATCGAGGAAGAAGCTGATCGTTCGGGGATCGGGGGTGTCGATGCGCGCGACCTTGTCGTAATAGGCCCGGTAGTTCGGTCGACCATGCTCGCGCAGCGTCGCGAGCGAGAAGCGGACATCGGCCGAGGTGACGGGCCTGCCGTCCGAGAACCGCGCCTCGGGCCGCAACTTGAACGTCACCTGGCGACGGTCGGGCGAAACGTCGATGGTCTCGGCAAGGAGACCGTAGAGCGAGAACGGCTCCGACCGGTTGCGCGCCATCAGGCTCTCGAACACATAGGTCCGCACGCCCGCCGCGCTCGTGCCGCGCACAATGAAGGGATTGGTGCTGTCGAAAGTGCCGGTCAGCGCCTCGCGATAGGCTCCGCCCTGCGGCGCGTCCGGATTAACCCATGGAAAGGCGGTGAAGCCGGCGGGCAGCGCGGGCTCGCCATGCATGGCAATGCCGTGCCGCGGCTCGGCAAGGGCAATGGACGCAGTAAAGACAAGAAGGGTCGGAAAGACGAGAAGGAGGCGTTCAAGCCCGTTAGAGCACCATGCTCTAATGCGCACCGCGGTGGCGCCGCTCATAGGAGCCCCGCGACCGGTCGAAGCGACTGAAATAGTCGCCGACCTGGGGATGGCGCACCGGTTCCCGCGAATCATCGACCAGCAGATTCTGCTCCGACACATAGGCGATATATTCTGTCTCCTCATTTTCGGCGAGGAGATGGTAGAACGGCTGGTCCTTTGCGGGCCGGATCTCCTCCGGGATGGACAGCCACCATTCTTCGGTGTTGGCGAAGGTCGGATCGACATCGAAAATGACGCCGCGAAAGGCGAACAGGCGATGCTTAACCACCTGACCAATACCGAATTTTGCCGTGCGGTTAACGTGCATCATCGCGACATCCTCGAAACAAGGATTGACAAAGAGCGCGCCCCATTGCAAGCGGCGAATCTGCAGGTTGGATAAACGACAATGGGACTGTGCTCTGCCGTCAACTATTTGTCCTATTCGCGCAGCACAGCCACCGGGATGTGACCAAAATATGCCCAAGCTGACCGCGGTTTACCACATTGCGGCAGATGCCGATTCGATCGCCTCCCGGGCCCGCGCATTGGCTGTCGAGCAGAGCGTCGAGATGCCGGTCGAGGCCATTGCGTCACCAATGATTCGTGAAGACATCGTCGGGACGGTGGAAGACATCCGCGACCTCGGCACCGGTGTCTATGAGGTGCGGATCGACCTCAGCCCCGCGACCACCGGCAACGAGCCCGGACAGATCATGAACATGCTGTTCGGCAATGCCTCCATTCTCGATGACGTGACGCTGGTCGATACGGAGTTTCCGCCCGAGATGGTTTCAGCCCTTTGCGGACCCAATGCCGGGATCGCCGGGCTCCGCGCCCGGGCGCGCGCCGAGAGCCGTGCGCTTACTTGCTCGGCGCTGAAGCCCCAGGGGCTGAGCGCGGCCGAGCTCGGCCGGCTCGCCGCCGGCATGGCCGAGGGCGGTCTCGACTTCATCAAGGACGATCACGGGCTCGCCGACCAGCGCTACAGCCCGCTTGCCGAGCGCATTGCCGCGGTCGCCGCGGCGGTCCGCGCGACCGGCGCCGGCACGACCTACATACCGAGCCTTACCGGCACTCTTGACGATATCCGCCGCGGCGTGACGCTCGCCCGCGACAACGGCCTCACCATGGTCATGATCGCACCGATGATCTCGGGCGTCGCGACCCTCGCGGCGATCGCTCGCGACAATCCCGACATGGCGGTGATGACCCATCCGGCTTTGGCCGGCGTCGCGCGCATCGCGCCGGCCCTCCTCATCGGCAAGCTCTTCCGCCTGTTCGGCGGCGATGCCCAGGTCTTTCCCAATCATGGCGGCCGCTTCGGCTACAGCCGCGCCGAGTGCCGGACACTCGCGGCCAATGCCCGGGCACCGGTCCCCGGCAAGCGCGACGCCATGCCGGTTCCGGCGGGCGGCATGACCCTCGACCGGGTCGACGAGATCCTGGAATTCTACGGCCCCGACACCATGTTGCTGATCGGCGGCAACCTGCTCCGGGCCGGCGACCGGCTCCCCATCGAGGCGCGCCGCCTGCAGGATCGGGTCGCCGCCCACCGCTATGGCCGAGAAGCATGACGATGAGCGACAAGCCGCTTCCCCCTTTCCGCGCCGCCCAGGGCCCCGGCGACTGGGCCGAGGTGGCGATCCACGCCTATAAGCAGGAGGCGGGCGTCCCGTTCAAGGACATCACCCGGCGGGTGCTCTTCTCCTCGCCCGATCTTGCCGCCGAGCTTCGCTATTTCGAGATGGCGCCCGGCGGCTATTCGACGCTCGAGCGCCATGACCATGTCCATGCCGTGCTGATCCTGCGCGGCCACGGCCAATGCCTGGTCGGGAGTGAGGTACGCCCCGTCGCGCCGAACGACCTCGTCTACATCCAGTCCATGACCTGGCACCAGTTCCGCGCCACCACCGGCGAGCCGCTCGGCTTTCTCTGCATGGTCAATGCCGCGCGCGACAAGCCGCAGCTGCCGACGCCCGAGGAGCTCGCCGCGCTCAAGCGGGATCCGGCGATCGCCGAGTTCCTCGCGGACTGATCAGATCTTCCCTTTGGCCCGATCGGCTATCACCTGCCGGACGACGGCACTTCTACCTGCAAGCGGCAGATCCTTCGCATGCTTCATGAAGTCCTGCGCCGCCACCGTCGTCAGTTCCGAGTTTTGCAGGCCCTCTATCACGGCGGTCCTGAAGGCCTTGTCGTCTTTGCAATGCGCGAACTGCCGCGCGATGTCATGAATGGCATAGGCTGCGAGAAAATCCTTGGTGACCGCCGGCAAATCCCCGAAGCTCCAAAGGCGCGGGCTGCCCCCGATGGTCTGCATCAGGCCATCCAGATCGACTTTTTCCTTTTGGGCCGTGATGAGCCGACCAAGAATATAATCGTGCAACCTTGCCGGTGCGCCGATGAAATTGGCGAGGTGCTCTTGAAGCTGCTTTTCGGAGATCGGTTTTTCTTGCCGCTGAAAGGCCCCTCTCATCAGATCCTCCACAATCCTGGGATCGATGAGACCTGTTGACTGTAACCTTCTCTCGACGGCTCCATAGCGGTCACCCTTCTGGGGCGAACGCGGCTTTTCAGTCGAAGGCGCTGCCTTGGCTTGCCTTTCGGCGAGCGATTGGCTGCGCTTGTGTCCATCGTGCAACCGCTGCAGCTGGCGTCTCTTTGCTTTCGTTCCATCGGTCGGCTCTTTGCTCTTCGTCTCGATCCGCGGAGATGGCGGCGGCGTTCGGGTGTATCTGTTGCCCGTATCCATTGATTCCCCCTTGACATCACTCAGAAGTGCTACGGATGGCGGTGACGGCTCGATCGACGGTGGCGATTTCCCATCGATCCGCGAAAGCTGCGCCAGGATCGATTCTTCGGGCGGGCTACGACTCGTCTCGTCGGCGGCGGCGAACCACGCCTCGCGCAGTGCCTTTTCGAGCGTTTCTTGGCCCTTGCCGGCCCGCCGCTTCGGGTCAGCGGTCTTTTCACTGATTTTCGATACCTCTCGAACTGTATGCTCGAAGCCAAGGCGAAGCTTGTCGACAAATTTCGCGAATTCCTGTTGCTTCAGGGTCTTGTTCCGAGTGTCGCCGATATCTCTGCGCAAGTTCTTGAGCGCCTGCCTAAGCTCGTCATGTTTGACGAGGTTCCGACGCACTCGCGCGGCCTGGAGCTTGTCGGGCACTTGAGAGGTTGGTGGTTTGCCCGTGTCCTGGACGAGCGCTCTCATCACCGAAACGGCGTTGAAGTTGCGGCGCGACGCCTGGCTGAGGAACGTCTTCTGTCCGTTGAGCGGCTTGACCTCACAGCCGATGTTCAGGAGGTTGAGGACACGCCGTCCCCACTTTCCCTTCGATTCAACCTTGACCTTGGCCGCTTCCAACAGCCTCGAGGCACGGTTGGGCGGCGCATCGCTCGGCGTGGAACGATGGTTTATTGATGATCTATGAGTCTTCCTGATGGTGTCTGTCATCTCCCTTCCCCCTCTATGACCATGTCTTCGGCCGCGGGCGCGTCGGCTCGACGGCATACTCACCGATCGCGTCGCGGACGACGGCGCTCCGTCCCCCGACAACAACTCGGTTCGCAAGATCTCTAAAGTTTTTCGCGGCCGACTTATCCACTTCGAAGATGCGCAACTCGTTCTTCACAGCCTCTTTAAGTTCTTTGGGATCGTTGGCGGATGCAAACTGCCGGGCAATGTCATGCAGTGCCCACATTGCGAGGTCCACAGGCCAAATCCCGGGCAGATGCTGGATATCAAGTTTGTCATCGTCTCCGCCGTACTTGAAAAGCGCCCTTTGCAGGTTGAGCAAATACGTCTTCGCGTCAGGGCGAAGATGATTCTTGAAAACCCAAAGCACACCGTCGAGAAAGCGCTTTCGTGAAATCGTGCCCGCTTTGTGGAAAATGAGAACTTGCGCCTCAATCCCTCCATCACGATCATCGAGCCCGAGCTTCAGATAAATGTCCTTCAACAGATCAACCATTATGCGAGCATCGACTTCTCCCTCCAGCATGAACCTGGTTTTGACGGCTATCGGGTCCAATAGAGCACTCTTGGGGAACGCTCTCAAGCTGGCGCTGAGTTGTTCCTTCCGTCCCGGGTCAACCGACTCCCATTTGTAACTGACCGAAACTCCTCGCGCACTGAGGAGACGTAGCAGTTGGTCCCAAATCTTGCTTAGATTGCCATGAATGGACGAAAGGACGGTGAAGTCCTCGGCGCATTCTGCAAGTGCCTCAAACATCGCGCCATTGGATTTAAGAGTCTTGTACAGTCGATAGAGCTGAAACTGATCGAGCTTCTGCAAATCGGAGACATTGAGCGGAGGCGCTTGTCCGTTCACGCTGTACAAAAGTTCCCTGATCACCTCGTCACAATCGATCTTGTTGCGCGACAACGCCTTGAGAAGGGGACGGACCTCAGGCGGGACTTTGCAGAGTCGAAAATTGACCTTATGTGCGAGCTGCAGAACCCATTTGGGCCATTTGGTCTGAGCCCGCTTGATCAGTACCGGCGGGTCCTGAACCGCCCGTGCAGGCAAGTCCGATCGGCTCGCCCGATTGTTGGCGCCAACGTTTGTCATCGCGTCCCCCGACAACCGCCTAACATCAGCATCATTAATACAGAGATTAAGCGGAGAGGGTGTGCCGTTTAGCACACCCTCGTGCGTCATTCCGTCGATTCGCGGCGGATCAGCTCCTGCTTGCGCTCGATCCCCCAGGCATAGCCCGAGAGCGCGCCGTCGCTGCGCACCACCCGGTGGCATGGGACCGCGATGGCGGTCGGGTTGGCGGAACAGGCTTGCGCCACCGCACGCACCGCCTTCGGCGCGCCGAT